>NZ_JACHYV010000013.1:0-159262 GCF_014193135.1 Rhizobium sp. BK049 | reverse complement strand
CCGGCGCCGCCGTCCAGAAGATCGTTGCCGGCGCCGCCCGTGATCGTGTTGACGAGCGCATTGCCGGTGCCGGTGAAGCTGCCGGATCCCGTATAGATCAGCTTTTCGATATTGTTGCCGAGCGTATAGATCGAACGCGCCGTCTTGATCAGGTCAGTTCCTTCATTCGGCCTTTCCGTGATGACGTCGGCAAGGTTATCGACGATATAGGTATCGTCGCCCGTTCCGCCGATCAGCGTGTCTGCTCCGGCCTTCCCGTCCAGGGTATCGGCACCTGCCGCGCCCTTAATCGTGTTGGCAAGGTCATTGCCCGTCCCGGTAAAGGCTGCCGTGCCGCTATACGTGAGATTGTCGACATTGGCTGCCAGAGTATAGCTCGCCAGCGCCGCCTGCACCGTATCGATGCCCTCACCGGCGTTTTCGGTGACGACGTCGAATGCGTTGTCGACCATGTAAGTGTCGTTGCCCGTCCCACCGATCAGCGTGTCGGCACCGGCCCTGCCGTTCAGCGTGTCGTCACCGGCACCGCCCGACAAGATATCGATGGCCGCGCCGCCGGTGATGGTGTTGTTGAGGTTGTTGCCAGTCCCGGCAAAGGCACCCGAGCCGATTTTAGTGAGGTTCTCGACGTTGGCGCTCAGTGTGTAGCTCGCAAGATACGTCTGAACCGTGTCAGTGCCCTCGTCGGCGTTCTCGATGATAGTGTCGCCGGCATAGTAAGCGACATAAATATCGTTGCCGGTCCCACCGATTAGCGTGTCAGCTCCCCAGCCACCGTCCAGCGTATCGTTGCCCGCCCCACCAGAGAGCGTATCGTCGCCTAACCCACTAGTGATTATATTGTCGAGGCTATTACCCGTACCAGTAAAATTGCCGCTACCTAGGAAGGATAGATTCTCGACATTGGCGATGTCCGCAAGCGAATAAGCGGCAAGATCGGTCCAGATCTTGTCAGTGCCGCCGTCGGTCGCCTCGACCATGACATCGCCGAGACTATCGACGTCATAGGTATCGTCGCCCGCACCACCGATCAGCGTGTCGGCGCCGGCCTCCCCATCCAGCCAATCAGACCCCGCCCCGCCGGTGATCACATTGGCCGCCGCATTGCCATGACCGATGAACACGGCGGTGCCGGAGTAGATCAAGTTTTCGACATTGGTGCTGAGTGTATAAGAAAGCGTCGTCCGGACCGTATCCGTCCCCTCATTGGCATTCTCAATGACAGCATCGCTGGCATTGTCGACGATGTAGACGTCGTTGCCCACCCCGCCCGACATCTTGTCGATTCCGGCACCGCCGTCGAGTGTGTCATTGCCGGAATCGCCGTTAAGGGTGTCATTGCCGGCGTTGCCCCAGAGAGCATTGTCCGCCTCGTTGCCTGTGATCGAATCATTGCCGGAGCCTGCTTTAACGTTCTCAATCAACGACGCCGTATTGCCTTCATGAAGAAGGGCGTTGAAAATGTTGCCGCGGGCATAGCCGTTATTCGGACCTCCTCCCAGGTAGGACAACTGGCCTTGAGAAAAAACCGAGTACCCGCCTGCTCGCAAGTCGATCTTGAGGGCGGTGGTATAAGCGCTCAAATCATAAGTATCGATACCGCCGCCGTCCCAGATTGTCGCGAAGATGCGGTTGGCTGCGGGCGTGATGGCCGCAACGCCGTTGACATAGGTGATGCCCTGGTTCGGATTCCACTTGTAAACGGTATCGCCACTGTTGGTCGTGTAGTCTGCGCCATACATTTCCTGCAGGGCGGCGATATCGAGCATCATGAAGGTTTGTGGCGCGCCATCATGCTCGTACTTGTACCCGCTCAAACTGTCTCCGACATACGTGCGGTAAGACATGATCGTATACTCGACCGAATCGTAAGCACGCGGAACGACTGTCGTATTAGGATAACCAGCTTCGTGAGCATGTTTCAATCCGAGAGCGTGACCCAGCTCATGCGCCACGGTATGGCCCGCATAGTTGCCGAACCTCGGGAAGCGAAGATCATCTTCGGTGCCGGCGTACCCCGTCCCAAACCAGACATCGCCGCCATGGCCGCCGATATTTGGAGTGTAGGCCCATGCCGTCGGAGGCTGCGACGATTGAGCGAACCGCACAGTTGCGTTAGCCGCGCTTCCGGCCTCAAAGTTGGCGTTCGTGAACCCCTCTACGGAGAAGCCGTCATTTGCCGCACCCCCATAGGATTGCTCCATGAAGAACGAGGCAAAAGACCGCTGTTGCGACGAAATCGAAGAGAATGAATAGTCTTTCTCGCCGCTATAGGCATAAGACGACGAGGTCGTAGGAAAGGCATAGGTTATCGTTCCGTCCCAGGCAGTGCCGTTGACGAGCCCGTCAACTTTCTGATCACCGGTCAATGTGACGTTCTTCGTCGGAGTAATGAGATTCGTCATAAAATTCCCGTTTACCTATTCCATTTCGACCGCGTCTTACGCCGATTTCCCTCTGCTGCATTTGGAAAGGAAATTCAACCAAAAGCTTTATTTCTATTCGGGAAAATTTTTGATCTTGGCGACTTGCGCTTATGAAGCTTTTCCTCCGCAACCTCTAACATTGGCCAGAAGACATATTTCCAAGATCCTGCCCGTCCGAACCTTCGCAATTGCTGGCACGACGGCACTTAAATTGAAGTTACGGTTATCTGCTGAAATTTAGTAAGTGTCCGGGCTCATCGGGGAGCGAGGTCCGGATTTTTCGGCACCAATGATCGTTGACTGCACCTCTGCTGCCGCGGGTGGGCTAGGCGGTTCGCATCTTCCGCAATTTTCCTTGCGTGGTCGGATCGTTCGTAATCGAGTGGCGGACTATTGCGATTGGAAACCCCAGCTACTGCGTGCCGCACATGCAGCGCATCCGGTGGCATCGCACCATACGGGCGGGTTGTACTTCCTGAATGTTCGATTTGCTGTGGCAAACAAGCAGCAAAGTCGCCTCCGGAAGCGTATATTCTCTTCGGCACCGCTTAATCAGCCTTCAGCACGCTCCAGTCGACAGGAGGCGCGCCTCGTCAGCCATTCCACGCGTCAAACCCGGGGCTTTCTGGCAGGACACGACGACACCCGTGCAGGATCATTACGGATACAGTTTAACATTTCTATCGAGATGCTCGATCGAGATGAGATTATCTAGAAGGAGCGATCTGATGGGGACTGAAGTGGGGAGATGGTACGGTTGAGTGGGGTCGAACCACTGACCTCAGGTGCCACAAACCTGCGCTCTAACCAACTGAGCTACAACCGCATAAATCACGTTTGGCGCGACGGGGGTCACATACGAGGACTTGGCGATGAATTCAAGTCCCATTCCTTATCAATATACAAAAAGGCTGGACGCGAGGTCCAGCCTTTTGTTTGCGATAGGCCGGAGCCGATCAAGCGACCTTGAAGGATGCCATGGCCTTTTCGGCGGCTTCCTTGGAGGGCTTTGCGAGCTTTTCGGCAACCTGCTTGGTGGTTTCCTGGATCGACTTCGCCTGATCGACGGCAAGCTCGGCCTGCTTGCGCAGGAACGAGGTCTGTAGCTCGACGAATTCGGCGACGGACTTGACACCGAGCAGTGCTTCCATGTGCGAGAGGGAGGTTTCGGCGTTGACGCGCAGGACGTCGATCGCCTTCAGGCCGATCTCGACGGTGCCGGCCTGTGCCGTCTGGACGGTCGCCTCGAGTGTCTTGCCGGCTTCTTCGCCAGCGCTCTTCAGCTTGGCGTAGGCGTCTTTCGACTGCTGTGCGCCCTTTTCAGCGAATTCGCGGAAGGATTCAGCCAGCTTGGAGGGGTCGAAAGAAGCGATTGAAAAAACATCATCGGTCTTTATGGTAGCCATGGGTCGCATTCCTTTGGGCTAAGGCAGCCGCTGCCTGTGATCATCGAATGACGTCTATATAGAACATTTGATTGTGCATTGCAACATAATTTGTGCAACGCACAAGTCGTTAACCCTTTCGGCTGAAAGCACCCCGCTGTTCTGGACCGGCATGCGACCTGCAGTTATTAATAAGCCGTTAATTTAGAAGGCCGACAGCGACAAGGTTTGATCATGCCCGCAGTCCAGTATCCGTTCATCGATATCGCCGTGCATGCGCGGGTGCGGGAGCGCTTTTCGCGCGGCGAAGCCATGGTGCTGTTTTCATCAGATCTTGCCCGCCTGCTCTGGGCAAACGGGGCAGGTGCGGAGCTTTTCGGCCATTCGGCGATCTACGACCTGCTCGATCAGGGCGTCGATCGCACCGACATCACCTTTCGGCAGCTGGAAACGGCGGCGCGTCAGCTCGCCGATATCGGTGACAACAGAAGCCTGATGATCCGCGTCGCCAAGGGCTTTCAGCGCGTGCAGGTGCAGGCGGCGGCCGAACTGATCCGGCTTTCATCAGGCGAGAAGGCCATTCTGTTTTCCGTGCCGGTATCGGCAAGGCCGCTGACGGCTGGCGCTGCGGCGGCCCAGATGCTGCAGGGTCTCGATGATCCCGATACGCATATGGCCGTCATCGGCGCCAATGGCGAGGTCATCGCAGCCTCGCCGGGCTTTGCCTCGCTCGCAATATCAGGCGAGACCGCAAAGGCCTTGATCAACCTTGCCGGCGCGCATCCCGATCGCCTGGTGAAGCGCCCGGTCGCCACCGGCAGGGGCTATCTTCCGGCTGCGGTCGGCAGGCTCAGCGACGAGCCGGCGCTCAATCTGCTCTTTGCCGTGGAAACTGCGATCGGGCATCTTGATCCGGTCGACGCGCCCATGCTCGATGCAGTCGACGGACCGCCGCAGGCGGCTGACGCGCCGACGGGGGAAGAAGGCACGTCGTCATCCGAACTTCCCTCGCAAGCGGCGGCTGCGGCGACCGGGATCGGCGAGATCGTCGATGCGGTCTCGGGGATCGAAGAGGTCGAGGAGACGCTGGAGGAGTTCGCCGACGACCGGGAACAGCCGGCAGAGGCGGCCCTCACATCCGCAGAGGCGGCGGTTGCCGACGAGAATCCGGCCGCAGACGAAGCCCCGGAGAACCAAGACGGCGCGACCGAGGGCCGCATGGATGAGGTCGACGAGCCCGCTGCGACCGCCGACGACGCGGCGGAAGCGGCCTTGACGGCTGAAACGCCTGCCGAAGCCGGCCAAATGGCCATCGATGAGGCGCTGGAAGCCGCCCGCGAAGAGCCGGCCATCGCAACCACCGCAGCTTCCGACGCGCCCCCTGCCCCGTCGCTTGCGGCCGAGCCCGGTTTCGTCTTCAGGCCGAACAGCCGCGCCACGCGCTTCGTCTGGAAGATCGATGCGGAAGGACGCTTCAACGAGGTCAGCCACGAATTTGCCGAGGCCGTCGGTCCGCACGCATCCGCCATCATCGGCTCCGCCTTCAGCGATATCGCCGCTCTCTTCAATCTCGATCCCGACGGCAAGATTTCCGAGGCGCTTGCGCGTCGCGACACATGGTCGGGCAAGACGATCCTCTGGCCGGTCGAAGGCACCAGCCTCGTCGTTCCGGTCGATCTCGCCGCTCTGCCGACCTATACCCGCAACCGCGACTTCGACGGTTTCCGCGGCTTCGGCGTCGTCCGGCTTTCCGATGCGCAGGAGGATCCGCTGGCGCTCGGCCTGACGCTCGGCCCGGACGGCATCGGCCATGATGCCGCAAGCCTCGGCCTGGCGGCCGACCCCTCTGTCACCGAGTCGGCACACGACATTCACGCCGGGCCCGAAGCGGCCCCGTCGGAACCGATCGCAGCGGACGCGATCGAGGACCACCCGCAGACCGAAGAGACGCCTTTCGAAGCGACCGGAGAAGAGGCCGGCTTCGAGCCGCCCGCCCGGGAGAGCGCCGCCGAAGAGATGCAGGAGGGCGCCAGTGAAGCGCCAGCGGCCGAAGCCGCAGACGACCCCCCGGCGCTTCGCATCGTGGAAACGCCCAATCGCCGTTCGACCGACAAGGTCGTGCAGCTTCACAGCACAGGCGCCGCATTGACGGCCGCCGAACAGGCGAACTTCCGCGAAATCGCCAAGCGCCTGGAAGCCTTCGGCGCCCGCAGGCAAGAGCCTGACGCCCCGCCGGCGGGCACTACCGCTACGGAATCAGCATCCTTCGAAGAAAGAGCGGAAGCCATCACCGGCGAAACGCCCGCCGCCGATACGGCCGACGCCGCTTCGGTCGAGCAGACGGCGCCGCAGGAGGCAATCTTCGAGAACGCGGTCGACCCGCTGCGCGAAGACGCCGCTGAAGAACCCGACGCCATCGCCGAGGACGAGCCGACGGAAGGGCTTGAGGAGACGGTCAGCCAGATTGAGGTTCTCACAAGTTTCATCCCGCCGCGCGTGAAGATGATTGACGGGCTTTCGGCCGGTACGGTCGACCAATTGCCGGTCGCGGTGCTTATCCATGTCGGCGATCAACTGATCCATGCCAATCCCGAATTCATGCGGCTGACGGGTTACCATTCGCTCGACGCGCTGCGTGAGGTCGGCGGTATCGAAGCGCTGCTGCAGCGCCGCGAACTTGAGGAAAAGGCAGCCGGTTCCGGCACCATGATGCTCGTCAAGGCCGACGACACGCTGACGCCGGTGACTGCCCGGCTGCAATCGGTGCGGTGGGAAGATGCCAATGCTCTGATGCTGGCGCTGATGCCGGTGGAAGGCAAGGAAGATGGCCGCGGCGACGGCAACCGCTCCGAAGCGCGTCCCGAGCGGATGGTCGAGAAGGTCGCCAAGCTTCAGGTCGAGGTCGAGGAATTGCGCTCGATCCTCGAAACGGCGACCGACGGTGTCGTCGTCATCGGCACGGAGGGTGACATCCGTTCGATGAACCGGTCGGCAAGCGCGCTCTTCAATTACGACGAGCAGGAGACGCGCGGCAAACCCTTCGTCATGTTGTTTGCCCATGAGAGCCAGAGAGCCGTCCTCGACTATCTGAACGGCCTTTCCGGCCACGGCGTGGCAAGTGTGCTGAACGACGGGCGTGAGGTGATCGGCCGCGAGGCCGGCGGCGGCTTCGTGCCGCTGTTCATGACGATGGGCCGGCTGACCTCCTCGAACGGCTATTGCGCCGTCATCCGCGATATCACCCAGTGGAAACGCACCGAGGACGAGCTGCGCAACGCCAAGGGCGCGGCCGAAACCGCCAACGCCCACAAGACCGATTTCCTCGCGCGCGTCAGTCATGAAATCCGCACGCCGCTCAATGCCATCATCGGCTTTTCCGACATGATGGCCGGCGAGCGCTTCGGTCCGATTGGCCATCCTCGTTATATCGAGTATGCCAACGATATCGGCCGCTCCGGCCGGCACGTCCTCGATATCGTCAACGATCTCCTCGACATTTCGAAAATCGAGGCGGGCGAGATGGATCTTGACTTCGCCGCCGTCGGCCTCAACGAGGCCGTTTCGGAGGCCGTCGCCCTCGTCCAGCCGCAGGCAAACGGCCAGCGCGTCATCATCCGGACGGCGCTCTCGCATTCGGTGCCCGAAGTCGTAGCGGATCTGCGCTCGATCAAGCAGATCGCTCTCAACATCCTGTCGAACGCCATCCGCTTTACCCCGTCTGGCGGACAGATCGTCGTTTCCACCTCCTACGAGGCGAATGGCAGCGTGGTGTTGAGGGTCCGCGATACGGGCATCGGTATGACGCGCGCCGAACTCGACCATGCGATGAAGCCGTTCCGCCAGGTCTCCTCGACCCAGTCACGCCATCGCGGCGACGGCACAGGGCTCGGCCTGCCGCTGACCAAGGCGATGGTGGATGCCAACCGGGCCACATTCTCGATCAATTCGGCGCCGAACGAAGGCACGCTCGTCGAGATCACCTTCCCGTCGCAACGCGTGCTGGCTGGTTGATCTCTATCGACGGGGCGGAGCCGCCGGAACGCTGCACGGGCAAGCAAAAAAGAGGCAGCCCGGAGGCTGCCTTCAAATAGGTGCTGTTCAACAAGAGCTCAGTCGATCAACGTCATGTTTCGTAAGCCCGGAGGCTTCAGGCCGCCTCGTTCATGTGCGGCCCCCAAGTTGTTTCACCTTTGACAAAGGTTTCTTAACGAAAGGTTTCCATGACAGGTCATTGCTGAATAGTGAAAGCTTGTGGTTTACCGTTCCTTATCAGTCCCTCAGTTCGCTCAAATTGGCGAAGAGGTGCAATGCTTCGGGGTTGGCGAGCGCCTCCTGGTTTTTCACGGGCCTGCCGTGAACGACCTCGCGCACCGCAAGCTCGACGATCTTGCCTGACTTGGTGCGGGGAATATCGGCAACTGCGATGATCTTTGCCGGCACGTGCCGCGGCGAGGCGCCGGTGCGAATACGCGTCTTGATCGCCTTGATGAGATCCTCGGTCAGCGTCACACCTGACGCAAGGCGGACGAAGAGGATGACACGGACATCATCATCCCACTCCTGGCCGATGCACAGCGCCTCGGCCACCTCGTCCATCAGTTCCACCTGGTTGTAGATTTCGGCCGTGCCGATGCGCACACCGCCGGGGTTGAGCGTCGCATCCGAACGGCCATGGATGACGAGACCGCCATGCTTGGTCCATTCGGCAAAATCGCCGTGGCACCAGACATTGTCGAACCGGTCGAAATAGGCGGCGCGATATTTGGCGCCATCAGGGTCGTTCCAGAACATGACAGGCATGGAGGGGAAGGCCTTGGTGCAGACGAGTTCGCCCTTCTCGCCGCGCACCGGCTTGCCGTCATCATCCCAGACGTCGACCGCAAGACCGAGGCCCGGCCCCTGGATCTCGCCGCGCCAGACCGGCTGCAGCGGGTTGCCGAGCACGAAACAGGAAACGATGTCGGTGCCGCCCGAGATCGAGGCGAGCTGTACATCTTCCTTGATGCCCTCATAGACGAAGGTGAAACCCTCGGGCGACAGCGGCGAACCGGTGGAGGTCATCAGCCGGAGGCTGGAGAGATCGTGGCTTTTGCGCGGCGTCAACCCGCCCTTGCGCACCGCATCGATATATTTTGCCGAGGTGCCGAAAATCGCGAATCTTTCCGCCTCGGCATAGTCGAACAACACATTGCCGTCAGGTGCAAAGGGCGAGCCGTCGAACAGGCAAAGCGTGGCGCCGCTGGCGAGCCCGCTGACCAGCCAGTTCCACATCATCCAGCCGCAGGTGGTGAAGTAAAAGAGCTTCTCGCCTGCCTCCAGGCCGCAATGCAGCCGGTGCTCCTTGAGATGCTGCAGCAGTGTGCCGCCAGCCGAATGCACGATGCATTTGGGCACCCCGGTCGTGCCTGAGGAAAAGAGGATGTAGAGCGGATGACCGAAAGCAAGCGCCGTGAAGGCGATCTCCTTGGCCTCGTAAGGAGCAATGAAGGCGTCCAGCGTCGAAGCCCCGGGCGTCCTGCCCGCCACCGCCTCGGCATCGCCGGCATAGTGAACGACGATCGTGGGAACACCGAGGCTTTTAGCCACCGCGGCAACCTTCTGGCCTACGTCCTGCAGCTTGCCGGAATACCAATAGGCGTCGCAGGCGATGAACAGCCGGGGGCCGATCTGGCCGAAGCGGTCGAGCACGCCCTGCTCGCCGAAATCGGGAGAGCAGGATGACCAGATGGCGCCGATCGAGGCGGCGGCAAGCATGGCGGCGACGGTCTCGGGCATGTTCGGCATCATAGCGGCAATGCGGTCGCCCTTGCCGATACCGAGTGCCGCGAAGGCCTGCTGCAGCTTGGAGACCAGTGCGCGCAACCGATCCCACGACCAACGGTCTTCGGCCTTGTCCTCGCCGCGGAAGACGATGGCGTCGGCCTCACCGCGGCCAGGCAGCAGGTTTTCGGCAAAATTCAGCGTCGTGTCGGGAAAGAAGCGGGCGCCGAGCATGCTGTCGCCGTCGACGAGCACCTCTGCACCGCGCTCTCCCTTCACGCCGCAGAAATCCCAAACGGTCGACCAGAATTTCTCCCGCTCGGCGACCGACCATGCATGCAGATCATCGAAGCCTGAAAGGGAAAGCCCGAACTCGGCGTTACAGCGCTCGATGAAGGCGTGGATCGGGCTTTTGGCGACCGCCTCCGCCGAGGGCACCCAAAGTGGCTTATTATCCTGCATTCATTCCTCCTCCCCAATGCCGTCTTTATATCATGCTGCGTTGCATTATAAAGTGCGCAGCTGCCCGATCCCAAAGCTAAACCGCTGGCATGAACCGGATTCATGGGACGCGGTTCGGCTCTTCGTTTTATGATGTCGTTGTCCCGGAACCGCTGCACGCTTCCGGGCGACATGCATTGGATTTGCATAGGCCTGATATTTCATATATCGGGCGAAATCAGCGCTTGGGTAAGCGGCGGAGATCATGAGTACGTCTAGACATCACAGGTGGCGCAGGAAGATCGGGCCGGTTTCGCGCTGGCTTCCGGCCTTTGCCCGCATGTCGACACTGCTTCTGCTGGTTGCGCTTGCGCTGTTCGTGGCCCTCAGGGTCGCAGCACCCTATCTCATCACGGCCGGTTTCGTGCGCTCTGGCATCGAGGATGCGCTGTCGAAATGGACGGGCTACCATGCCGAAATCAAGGGTAATCCGGTTCTCGAATTCTGGCCGACGCCGCGCATCACGCTGAACCAGGTCACCATCCGCCAGCCGCGCGAAAGCGGCGACAAGCTGCTCGGCAGTATTGAAAGCCTGTCGGCGGATTTCAGCCTCATCGATGCGCTGAGAGGCCGCACGAGTTTCCACGAATTCCATCTGCTGCGGCCCAACCTGGCGCTGACGCGTGACGAGAACGGCCTGATCGACTGGAGTTACGCCGGCCTGCTTGCGCGCGCGATCAGCGGCGTGCGCTACGAAAACGGGGCTGAGGTGCTCGATCCCGCTCTCGATGCCGAGATCGGTGCGGTCACCGTCGAGGACGGCACGCTTGCCGTCACCGACCTCAAGAGCGCCAAGACTTACAATTTTGACAGCGTCACGGCCGACATTGGCTGGCCACGGCTCTCGGGCGCGATCTCGGCTGTCGTGATCGCCCGTATCAACGGCGTGGACCTGAAGGTGGATTTCGCCTCGCGCCAGCCGCTGCTTGCCTTTGCCGGCAAGAGCGCGGAGACGCGGACATCGCTGACGTCAAACCTGCTGACGGCCCATTTTCAAGGGATCGCCAGCATCGCCAGCCTTTCGGCGCTGTCCGGCAATATCGCCGTCAGCATTCCCGATGTGCCGGCGTTTCTGACATGGTCGGGCAGATCGCTCCCCGGCGTCGGCACTCTGAAGAGCGCCTCGCTGGAATCCGACATCATGTCGTCGGGCAGCGGGCTGCGTTTCAACAATCTCAGCCTGTCGCTGAACGAGGCGAGCGCCACTGGCGTGATGGACCTTTCGACCACGGCCGGCAGACCGCCGAAGATCGGAGGCACGCTCGCCTTCGACCAGATGAACCTGAAGCCGTTCCTTGATGCTTTCGCCCTGAGATTGGCGGCCGGTGAGGCGAAGGACATCTCCGCCGGCATCAGCGAACCGCTGCAACTGCTCGACGTCGACGTCAGGCTTTCGGCGCGGCGCGCCGAGATGGGCCGCTTCGAGCTTTCCGATGTCGGCGCCAGCATGATCGTCACGGGCGGCGAGGCGAAATTCGATATCGGCGACAGCGGCTTCGAAGGCGGCGAAATGACGGCGCATCTGGAGGCGACACGGCGTGACTTCGACGGTGGCGGCAAGCTGCAGCTGTCGATCCGCGACGCCGACTTCGCTGGCCTTGCCGAACGTCTGCAGCTCAAAGGGCCGCTGCCGCTTGCGACGGGATCGCTCGATCTCGACCTGCAGTCGTCGAAAGCGATCTGGACGGCCGGTCTTGCCGACGTCACCGGCACACTGCATTTCTGGACAAGGGAGGGCACGATTCCCGGAATCGACGTAGGAGCGCTCAGGACACAGGCGGCCCAAAAGCCGTTCTTTCCGCTGAGTGCCGCAGCGGGCGGCGCTTTCGCCTTCAACCAATTGGACCTTCAAGCCGATTTCGCCAACGGCTCCGCCGAAATCCATGACGCCAACATCGTCGGGCCGACGCAGACGCTGGCGCTTTCCGGCGTGGTCACCTATCAGTCCAACGGGCTGGCGCTTTCCGGTTCGCTGGAGACAACCGATCCGGCCAAGGCAGCCGAGCTGCCGCTTCTGCCGTTCTTCGTCGGCGGCTCATGGCCGAACCCGGTGATCTCGCCGGTTCCACTTCTGAACACCGCGCCCCACGCGCAATAGCCATCGGAACGCCAGATCTGCCGTCGTTTCACAACAAGTTCCACTGAGCAGAGCGAATCGCTATTTGGCGGCAACCCAACGCTGCGGCCCTCTTAAAGGGCGAGCGTACCAGCCTCTCGCCGAGAAAAGGCCTGGCGGTCATCGGCCAGAGCATTCCGAGCAAGACCAGCCTGCGCCGGGGACGATCGGTTAATTACCAATCGTATGGCGGCGGTAGATCGACCGTGCTCCTTCATACTATTCAAGCGCCATGAGCGACACGCCAGCCTGCAGATAGTCGCCTTCCTTTACAAGAAGGTGGACCTTGCCCGCCTTCGGGGCAGCGATCTGTGTTTCCATCTTCATGGCCTCCATCACCGCCAGGAGATCACCTTCGGCAACAGTAGCGCCATCCTCTACCTTGAAGGATTGCAGCGTTCCGGAAACTGGTGCCACAACGCCTTCTTCCTTTTTTAGACCGTTCGCATCGGCTGCGGCGGTGTCGATCTGACCGGCCGTGCTAAGACCGGATAACAATATGTTTGGCAGTCCAACTTTTACGCGCTTGCCGTCAATCTCCAGCCATGTGTGGGTCATGGATGGGTCGTTTGCCGGTTCGGGACGTTCCATCGCGTCTGGCATGGCGGCAAAGTCAGTCTCGATCCATCGCGTATGCACCTTGAAACCATCGCTGCCGATGAAGTCTTTGGTTTCGATGGCCGCACGGTGGAACGGCAGGACGGTTGCCACGCCCTCGATGCGGAATTCTTTCAACGCGCGGCGGGCACGGCGCAGCACTTCGTCTCGGTCTGAGCCGCTTACGATGAGCTTCGCCATCAGCGAATCGAACACGCCCGGAATGCTTGAACCGCCAACGACGCCGCTGTCCACACGGATTCCAGGGCCGGAAGGCGCGTCGAAAACCGAGATGGAGCCGGGCGTCGGCAGGAAGCCCCGGCCGGGGTCTTCGGCGTTGATGCGAAACTCCATGGAATGGCCACGCGGTTCCGGCGTATCGAGGACAGGCAGCTTATGGCCCTCTGCGATGCGAAATTGTTCGATGACCAGATCGATGCCAGTCGTTTCTTCGGTTACGGGATGTTCCACCTGAAGCCGAGTATTGACTTCGAGGAAGGAAATCGTCCCGTCAACGCCGAGCAGGAATTCAACGGTACCGGCACCTGAATAGCCTGCAGCCGCGCAGATTGATTTCGCCGCCTCGTGGATCTTGCGCCGCTGCTCCTTGGACAAGAAAGGTGCCGGCGCTTCTTCGATCAGTTTCTGGTTCCGGCGCTGTAGCGAGCAATCTCGCGTTCCAAGAACGAGAACATTGCCGTGCTTGTCCGCAACGACCTGCGCTTCGATGTGGCGGGGTCGATCGAGGAAACGTTCGAGGAAACATTCGCCGCGACCAAAGGCGGCGGTTGCTTCACGAACGGCGGAGTCGTAGAGATCAGTGATCTCCTCCATTTTCCACGCGACCTTCAGGCCGCGACCGCCGCCGCCGTGAGCCGCCTTGATGGCAACAGGAAGGCCATATTCCTCGGCAAAGGCGATGACTTCTGCTGCGGAGGAGACTGGACCATCGCTTCCCGCGACCAACGGTGCACCTACGCTGGTGGCAATGCGTCGCGCCTCCACCTTGTCGCCGAGCGCTTCAATGACCTGGGGGTCCGGGCCGATCCAGGTCAAACCGGCATCCATTACCGCTTGCGCAAATTCGGCGCGCTCGGAGAGAAAACCATAACCGGGGTGTACGGCGTCTGCGCCGGCGCGTTTTGCAATGGCGATCAGCTTGGAAATGTCAAGATAGGTTTCCGCAGGGCGGATACCTTCAAGTGCATAAGCCTCATCGGCCAGGCGCACAAAAAGTGCGTCTTGATCAGGGTCGGCATAAACGGCGACGGACTGGATACCGTAGTCGCAGCAGGCGCGGATGATGCGCACCGCGATCTCGCCCCGATTGGCAATCAGTACTTTCTTCATCGCTGTTCTCCTCGGAATTCTGGGTTCTCGCGCGCCGATATTTCGGCGAACGGGCCAATTGGCCGGAACCTGATTTTTGCGTTCACCGGAATCTGACCCGCAAGATCAAGGTGATAATTGGCGACTGCGCCGATAACCGGATAACCGCCGGTCAACGGGTGATCGTTAAGGAACAGGACCGGCTGGCCGCTGTGAGGTATCTGGATGGCGCCTGTCGCAGTACCTTCGCTTGCCAGTTCGGCGCTATCCTTCCGTTCGACCGGAATGTCGCCAGCCAGCCGGATGCCGACGCGGTTCGACTGTGGCGTCACCTGCCATAGCTGGCCTGTCAGGGTCTCGAGTCCCCTTTGCGTGAACCAGTCCGTGCGAGGACCCAGAACCACATCGAGTGTTACCACATCGCCAGGCCGCGGTGGGCCGAACGCCGGTACCTCGTCGATCGAAACGCTCGAAAGGCCTGAGTTCACGAGATTTAAAAAGAGGGTTGAGCCAGCAGTGACCGGCTGCGGGCCGACAATCGCCAACGTATCGGTTGCAACGCTGCCAAGAACAGGTTCGACCTTGAAACCGCCGCGCACAGCAAGATAGCTGCGCATGCCCTTCAGCGGTTGGCCAAAGGTCACCACATCGCCGGGCTCCAGGGATACCGGGGCATAAGCTTCGGCAGTGAATGTGCGTCCGGCTGCGGTTTTGATCGTGATCGAGCCGAGCGCTCCGGCAGCACCAATAACGGTCCGGCTTGAGCTTTTGAAGGAAAAACCGCCGAGCGTCAGTTCAAGACAGGGTGTGTTGGCGGGATTGCCGACAATGCGGTTAGCGGCATTGAAAGCACTGCGATCAAGCGCTCCGGCTGCCGAGATGCCCTGCCCGGTTTGGCCGAAGCGTCCGAGATCCTGAAACAGCGCCGGCATCGGTGCCGCAAGAACCTCGAAGTGTGGTGCGGTCCTGCCTGTTTTCGCCTTATCTTTACGCGGCGTCGTGGAGGCAACAGAAACGGTGTTGCCTGCCATATTGAGGAAGCGGACGCGATAACCGGGCTGGAGAAGCGCGCCTGGATCGCGATCGATATCCCACATCTTCAATGGCGTTGTGCCGATGATCTGCCAGCCACCGGGGCTGTTTTGCGGGTAGACGCCGCTGAAAGCGCCGGCAAGCCCGACGGAGCCAGCGGGTATACGGGTACGCGGGCTTTGGCGGCGTGGTACGTGAAGCGCGGGGTCGCCACCGACGAGATAACCGAAACCGGGCGCAAAACCACAAAAGGCGACAATGAACTCGCTTTCGGTGTGCCGACGGATGACCTCTTCAACACTCAGGCCGGTCAATTCAGCGACGTCGCCGAGATCTTCACCGTCGTAACGAACGGGAATTTCGACGAGATTTTCCGAGGCGGCGATTTTGGCCGAGAGATCGCGGGTCGCAAGCCTGCTTGCCAGTGTCTCGCCGCTAATTCTCTCTGGGCGAAAACGGATCATCAGCGTCCGGGCCGCCGGAACTGTTTCTTCGATACCTTCGATCGGATCGGCTTGAAGGGAGGCGAACAAAGCAAGCGTCTGGTCAAGATCGGCCAGTTCGACAAGCAGGGTGGTGAGGCTGACCGGAAGAAAACGCATTCTGTTCTCACACGTGATCGGCAGAATCGGAAATGTCGGCTACGAACATGTGGCTCGGTGCACGGGTTATGGCGAAGCGAACGCCGGAGGCCATGATGGCTGCCACGGCTTGCCTCAGGCAAGAGGCGGGAATGATCATGCGCTGTTCCTCAAATGGCGGGCGTGAACGAACGGATTTCGACGCCTTCCAGTTCGAAACGGCGGCGGACTTCCTGTGCTATGGCAACGGCGTCGGGGCTGTCGCCATGAACACAGATGGATTGCGCTTCGATCTTGATGGTGCTGCCGTCGATGGCCTCAAGCGTACCTTCACGGGCAAGCTGCAACATGCGCTCGGCGATATGGGTGGCGTCGTGCAGCACCGCACCGGCTTGGCGACGGGAGACCAATTGTCCCTGCGGAGTATAGGCTCGGTCGGCAAAGGCTTCTGCGACAACAACGAGCCCCTCCTTGCGGGCGAGATCAAGAATGGGTGCGCCGGCAAGGCCCACTAGGATTAAGGAAGGATCGACGGCCTTTATGGCGTCGATGACGGCCCGTCCCTGTTTTGAGTCGTTCGCGATACGATTATAGAGTGCGCCGTGTGGCTTCACGTAACGAACGGTCGTGCGAGCGGCTGCGGCAACGCCCTTCAGCGCGCCGATCTGATATATGACGTCGGCAATCAGTTCTTCAGAGGTGGCATCGAGATCGCGGCGGCCGAAGCCGACGCGATCCGGGTAGGAGACATGCGCGCCGACCGCGACGCCCTTCTCAGCAGCACCCTTGACTGTGCGGTAGATCCCGGCCGGATCACCGGCATGAAAACCGCAGGCAATGTTGGCGCTGGAAACAACGGCGAGCATTGCGGCATCATCCCCCATGCTCCAAGCGCCGTAACCTTCGCCAAGATCGCTGTTGAGATCGATAACGGCCATCATGATATTCCTCCTGAAGCAGTGGACTTGCGTGGCCACACCAATATGGCCGGCTAGAATTTGGGTGGATGATTTTAATAGCCGAGCAGCGCGAAGATAGGGCCAACGGACTTGTAGGCCATGTACCAGGTCAGGCAGCAGGCGAGTGCACCAAGGCCCAAGAGCCAACGAGGATATTGGTATCCATGCATCAGGTCTGCGCGCTTCCAGGCTGCGAACAACAGGATCGAAAGACCGATGGGCAACACGAGACCGTTCAGACCGCCGACGAACACAAGCATAGCGGCTGGCGGGGTGGTGACAAGCATATAGGCGATCAGCGAGATGCAGATAAAACCAACTGTCGACAAGTTACGTTGCCGCTCGCTCATATCCGACTTGAAGGCCGTGAGGAACGAGACCGACGTGTACGCTGCGCCGATAATGCTGGTTAGCGCAGAAGCAAGGAAGACTGCGCCGAACAGGCGGAAGCCGATGTCGCCGGCCGCGGCATGGAAGGCCTGGCCTGCCGGATTTGCTGCTTTGCCGGACAGGTCGATGACCGCGCCAGAGGCAACGACGCCGAGAACGGCCAGGAACAGGATATAGCGCAACACTCCGGTGATAGCGATGCCGCTCAGCGCCGCGCGATTGACCGCGCTGATGTTTTCGACTCCGACCGTTCCCTTGTCGAGCAGGCGATGTGCACCGGCATACGTAATGTAGCCGCCGATCGTGCCGCCCACGATCGTGGTGATGGTGGCAAAGTCAATTGTGGATGGCAGGAACGTCTGGTGGAAAGCATCAGCGACCGGGGGACCGGAAACGACTGCAGCATAAAGAATAAGTGCAAGTTTGACGAAGGCGGCGACGAAGACCACGCGATCCATCGCCACACCGGCACGGCGCGAAACGAAGATGCCGATGGCAACAAGGGCGCCGATCGCGCCGCCGATCTTCGGATCGAGACCGATCATGGCATTGAGGCCAAGCCCTGCCCCTCCGATGTTCCCAATATTGAAGAACAGGCCACCGATAATCACCAGAACGGCCAGCAGATAACCCGAACCCGGAATTGCCGCGTTGGCAACTGCCGGCGCCCGCATGCGGGTCACCGTTACAATACGCCAGACATTTGCCTGGACGACGAAGTCGATCAAGATGGAAACGATGATCGCGAAGGCAAAGGCTGCTCCGAGCTTAACGGTGAAATTGGCCGTCTGTGTGATGAAGCCCGGTCCTACGGCTGCCATCGACATCAGGAACATTGCGGAAAGTAAGGCGTAGCGCTGCGCTTTGGCGCTTTGCACAGTCGCAACCTGGCGGCCGTGCGCGAGCTCGGTCTGCTGCATGGAAGTTTCTCCGTTTATCGTCACCCGCCCCTCGCGGATGCTTTTAGCACTCCCATCATGATCCGCTCTGCAACGTTGTCAAGATTGTTCAACGATAATTATTTATCGTTCTGCCAAAATACGAAAAAAATGAGCGTCTTTCTCATATTGTTGATCGAGACACAAATATCTTGATCAGAGACATCTTCAGCGCGATGGGAGCAGGCGAAGACGTACCTAACAGATTGTTCAACGATCAAATTACATCGTTTACTGAAACCGCACTGATTTCCCCTTCCAGTCGCCCATTTTAATGGTATGCAATGGCCGAATATCCCCATGCGGCAGAAGAGGTTTCGGTGACCGAAAAAGCTGAGAGTCAGCCCTTGGCAGACCGATTGGCGAAGCGCATCCGCGCTTTGTTGATCTCCGGTGAATTGTTACCTGGGCAGCGGGTGTCTGAAGCAGGCTTCAGTGATCGCTTTGAAGTGTCGCGTAACTCACTCCGCGAGGCCTTTCGGCTGCTTACCAAGGACGGATTGCTCCGCCACGAGACCAACCGGGGTGTATTTGTAGCAACACCGAATGTGGCTTCTATCATGGACATCTACCGAGTTCGCCGGATGTTGGAGTGCGGCGCGCTTCGGCAAGCCTGGCGACTTCATCCTGCGGTCAAAGCGATGCGCGAGGCTGTGGAGGAGGCGGAGACCAAGCGTGAAGAGCAGGACTGGCATGCAGTAGGAAGTGCGAACATGAAATTTCACAGCGCGATCGTGGACCTGGCAGACAGCGCACGGCTTAGCGATTTCTACGAACGCGTTGCAGCAGAGTTGCGCCTTGGGTTCGGGCTTCTGGATAATCTGGAGCAACTTCACGCACCGTTCATTGATATGAACAAGACTATCGTTACCCTGACAGAAAAAGGTGAGAACAGTCAGGCGTGTCACGAGATGGAGACCTACCTCAATCTGTCCGAGCGAGCACTTTTAAAGGCGTTCGAGCGGGCATCCTATCTCGGCTGAGATTTCACAACGATGCGCTCTCGGCGACATCGGTGAACGAAGTCAAACGTTCATGTCGTCAGCGACCGCCAGCCAGCCCTGCTGGAGTTCTTCGTTTTCGTTGGATCAGGCGCCGGCAGCAGCCGCCCACTCATCGCGCTCGCGCTGCACTTCGCGGCGCTTGGTGACGATCGATGCGCAGATAACGCCGACCGCGACGATGGCGATCAGGATCGTGCAGATCGCGTTGATCTCGGGCGTCACCCCAAGGCGCACCTGGCTATAGATCTTCATCGGCAGTGTGGTGGCGCCGGGGCCGGAGGTGAAGCTTGCAATCACGAGGTCGTCGAGCGACAGCGTGAAAGCCAGGATCCAGCCCGAAAACACTGCCGGCGAGATGATCGGCAGCGTGATCTCGAAGAAGGTCCGCACCGGCGGCGCACCCAGATCCTGGGCGGCTTCCTCAATGGACTGGTCGAAGCTTAAGAGCCGTGACTGCACGACAACGGCGACGAAGCACATGGTCAGCGTCGTATGCGCCAGCGTGATCGTCCAGAAGCCGCGGTCGAAGCCGATCGCCACGAAGAGCAGCAGCAGCGACAGACCGGTGATGACTTCCGGCATGACGAGCGGCGCATAGACCATTCCCGAAAAGAGCATGCGGCCGCGGAAGCGGCTATAGCGCACCAGCGTCAGCGCCGCCATCGTGCCGAGGACGGTCGCGAAGGTGGCCGACAGCAGACCGACACGGATCGTTACCCAGGCGGCATCGAGCAGGGCCTGGTTCGAGAGCAGCGAGACATACCATTTGGTGGAGAAGCCACCCCAGACAGTGACGAGCTTCGATTCGTTGAAGGAAAAGACCACCAGCAGCACGATCGGCAGATAGAGGAAGGCAAAGCCGAGCACGACGGAGATGATGTTGAAACGGGTCCATCTCAGCATGGCTTACTTCCCCCGCTCTTCGGCCTTGGCCTGGACATTCTGGAAGAAAACGATCGGGATCACCAGGATCATCAGCAGGATGGTTGCGACCGCCGAGGAGACCGGCCAGTCTCTGTTTGCGTTGAATTCGTTCCAGAGCGTCTTGCCGATCATCAGCGTCTGCGAACCGCCGAGAAGATCGGGAATGACGAACTCGCCGACGGCAGGGATGAAGACCAGCATGCAGCCGGCAACCACACCGGGGATCGACAGTGGGAAGGTGACGCGCCAGAAGGCCTGGATCGGCGTGCAGCCGAGATCCTGCGCTGCCTCGATCAGCGTGCCGTCCATCTTTTCGAGCGCCGAATAGAGCGGCAGCACCATGAAGGGCAGATAGGAATAGACGATGCCGATATAGACGGCGGTGGTGGTGTTGAGGATGATCAATGGGCTGTCGATCACATGCAGCGACAGGAGAAGCTGGTTCAGCAGCCCTTCGGGCTTCAGGATGGCTATCCAGGCGTAGACGCGGATCAGGAAGCTCGTCCAGAACGGCAGGATGACGAGCATCAAAAGCGTCGGCCGGATGCGGCGTGGGGCCTGCGCCATGCCATAGGCGATTGGATAGGCGATCAGCAGCATCAGCAAGGTCGAGACCGCCGCGATGATGACGCTTGAGAGATAAGCGTTGAAATAGAGCGGATCGTCGGTGAGATAGCCGTAATTATCGAAGGAGAAGGTCGCGACCTTGCTCCAGAAACCACCCCAGCCATCGGCAAAGGAGAAGACCGGCTCATAGGGCGGGATGGCGATTGCCGTCGTCGACAGGGAAATACGGAAGACGATGAAGAACGGCGCCAGAAAGAAGAGCAGCAGCCAAGCATATGGGATGATGATGACGAGACGGTTGTAAAGGCGAGATGCGAAAGTTTCCATAGCCTCAGTCCTTCAGCAGCACGCCGCCATTCTCGTCGAACGAAACCCAGACCTCCTGATCATAGGTGAAAGGGTCTTCGACGGAACGCTGCGCGTTGAGGGAAGAGGCTCTGACGAATTTGCCGCCCGGCAGCTTGATGTGGAAGACGGTCATGTCGCCGAGATAGGCGATATCCCAGATCTCGCCCTTGGCGGCATTGACCGAGGCGTTCGCGGGGGCCGTGCGCGTCACGCGAATCTTTTCCGGGCGGATAGCAAAACCGACCGTGCTGCCGGTCGCCGGCGCCTCCGTGGCGGCAGTCCGGATCGTCAGGCCGCTTTCGACTGATATCTCGACCGCCCCGCTTCCTGACGTCGTCACCTTGCCGTCGAAGATATTCACGTCGCCGATGAAGTCCGCGACGAAGCGGCAATTCGGCGCCTCGTAGATTTCGCCCGGCGTTGCCACCTGCACGACCTGGCCGTGGCTCATGACCGCGATGCGGTCGGCCATGGTCATCGCCTCTTCCTGATCATGGGTGACCACAACGAAGGTGAGGCCGAGCGTCTGCTGCAGGTCCATCAGTTCGAACTGGGTTTCCTCGCGCAGCTTCTTGTCGAGCGCGCCGAGCGGTTCATCGAGCAGCAGCACTTTCGGGCGTTTGGCGAGCGAGCGGGCGAGCGCGACGCGCTGGCGCTGACCGCCGGAGAGCTGGTTCGGTTTGCGTGAGGCAAACTGCTCCAGCTTTACGAGCTTCAGCATCTGCGTCACGCGCTCGACCATTTCGTCCTTAGGCATGCCGTCCTGCTTGAGGCCGAAGGCGATATTCTTCTCGACGGTCATATGAGGAAAAAGCGCGTAGGACTGGAACATCATATTGACCGGCCGCTTGTAGGGCGGCGTGCCGGCGAGGTCGGTGCCATCGAGGATGATTTCGCCCGAGCTCGGCTGCTCGAAGCCGGCGAGCATGCGCAGAAGCGTCGACTTGCCGCAGCCGGAGGCGCCGAGCAGCGCGAAGAACTCGCGATGATAAATGTTCAGCGACAGATCATCGACGGCGGTGAAATTGCCGAAGCGCTTGGTGACATTCTTGAAGGCTATGAAAGGTTTTGCAGAAGGATCGGTCCAGGGTGCGAAGGCGCGGCGGATATTGCCCAAAGATTTCATCATATTCCCCGAGAATAAGTTTTCAGCCGGCCTCCACCCCGGGCCGGTAATTGAAAGGCCCGGACGTTTCCGTCCGGGCCTAGCACCAACCTACTGGCCGGTCACGACCTTCGTCCAGATCCGTGTGGCCGTGCGCTGCGTCTTCGGATCCCACGGCTTGACCGTAAAGAGGTTCTTCATCACCTCGTCGGTCGGATAGACGGCCGGATCTTCCAGCACTTCCTTGCTGACCAACTGCTGCGAGGCCTTGTTGCCGTTGGCATAGAAGGTGTGGTCGCTCGCCTTGGCGATGACCTCGGGCTTCATCAGGTAGTTCAGGAATTCGTGCGCCTCGGCCACATGCTTGGCATCGGCGGGGATTGCCATCATGTCGAACCACATCTGGGCGCCCTGCACGGGGATCGAATAGTTGACCTCGACGCCGTTCTTGGCCTCGGCCGCGCGGTCGCGGGCCTGCAGCATGTCGCCGGAATAGCCGAAGGCGATGCAGATATCGCCATTGGCAAGGGCGTTGATATATTCGGAGGAGTGGAACTTGCGGATATAAGGGCGCACCGCCGTCAGCAATTCCTCGACCTTCTTGAAATCTTCGGGCTTGGTCGAGTTCGGATCGAGGCCGAGATAACGCAGCGCCGTGGTCATCACATCCTTCGGCGTGTCGAGCACGTAGATGCCGCAATCCTTGAACTTCTCGGCCACCTTCGGGTCGAAGATCACTTCGAGACCCGGCTTGGCATCAGGTCCGAGGATTTCTGCGACCTTCTTGACGTTATAGCCGATCCCGTCGGTGCCCCACATGTAGTCGACAGCGTATTCGTTGCCCGGATCGTAGGCAGCGGTGCGCTCCTGGATCACATCCCACATGTTGGAAAGGTTCGGCAGCTTGGATTTGTCGAGTTTCTGGAAGACGCCCGCCTGGATCTGACGCTGCAGGAAGTCGGCCGTGGGAACGACGACGTCATAACCGGTGCCGCCGGCAAGCAGCTTGGTTTCGACAGTCTCATTGGAATCGAAAGTGTCGTAGACGACCTTGATGCCGGTTTCCTTGGTGAAATCGGCAAGGATGCTGTCGTCGATATAATCCGACCAGTTGTAGACGTTAACGACGCGCTCCTGCGCAACGGCCGGCGCGGCGGCAAGGAGCGCGGCGATGGCTGCGGCCGTCACGGTTGCGATGGTTGACCTCATGATTTCTCCTGTTTGTTCGAAGAGCCCGCATCCCGCGAACATCTTTTCCCTCTGATTTTGTCCGCAGACTAAGAAGGAATTTCTAAGCCCACAAGCGCAAAAACTGCGCCTTCAATCATTTCACAATCACTGGAAGTCGAAGGCGCTGAGACCCGCCACCATCTCGTCGAGCCCGAGCGGCCGCGTTACTGGCGGCTCGGCGCGGGAAAGGCAGCCGCGCCGCTCGCAGAGACGACAGGCCGGGCCGATTGCAACCGGATCGAGCGCCGCCGCCTGCCCGTAGACCACGCCGGCTGCAAGAGCGGCATCGCAGCCGACCAGGATCGCGGTGCGTCTGATTCTTTCGCCGAATTCGACGCTCGGCCCCTCCAGGGTGCGCGCGACCGTCAGGAAGGAAGCGCCATCCGGCATGACCACCGTCTCGGCAAGAATCTGGCCCGGCTGCAGGAAGGCGGCGTGGATATTGAGCTTCGGACAGCCGCCGCCGAAACGGGCCTGCGGAAAGCCTTGGGCGCCAGCTCGCCGCAGCCGATGGCCGGCCGCATCGATTTCGATCAGGAAGAAGGGGATTGCTGCCGCGCCGGGTCGCTGCAGCATCGTCAGACGCGTTGCCGCATGGCCGAAGGAGACGCCGAAACGCGCCCGAAGAATATCGATGTCGTAACGCGTCGCCTTGGCCGCCGAAAGGAAGGCTTCATAGGGCATGGCCAGCGCCAGTGCCGCAATGCGGGCAAGCTCGAAGCGGGCGATGCGGCGCGCCTCGGCGGAGGAAAGTTGGAGATCGTCGAGCTCGGCATCGATGGCCGGCAGCAAGGCAAGGGTCGCTGCCTCGACCGCTATCTCGTGCGCACGATCGGCCGGCGACAGGCGTTCCGAAATGAAAAGTCGCATCGAATGGCGATCGAAACGGCGGCGCAGATCCGGCATGACGTGCACGGGTAAGACGCGCACCGCAATGCCGCGTTCGGCGCGCAGCCAGTCCTTCAGTCCCGCCGCAAGATCGAGGCCGCCGGGCACCGTCGCAGCAAAGGCTTCCGCCGCTGCCTCGATCCGTCCGAAATAGCCGGATCGGCGCTCCAGCGCCTCGCGCAGCTCGTCCAGCGGCAGTCGGCCGGCGGCAACGGGCGCATGCCCCTCGGCCGCCATCAGCACTGTCAGATCGGATAGCCGCGCGGCCTGTTCGCGGTAGGCACGATAAAGCTTGATCATGCCGCTTGCGGCATTCGGCGCCGCTTCAGCCACCTCCACCAGTTCCTGGTCACCGGGCAGTTCGCCTGATAGCAACGGGTCGGCGAAGACCTCCTTCAGCTGACCGAGACTGCCGCCGGTCTGTCCCCGCAACTCCTCCAGATCGATCCGGTAGACGGCCGCAAGCTTCAGGAGCAGCTGAACCGTCAACGGCCGCTGGTTGCGTTCGATCAGGTTCAGGTAGGAAGGCGAAATCTCCAGTGCCTCGGCCATGGCGGTCTGCGTCAGCGCCAGCGCATTGCGAATGCGCCGCAGTTTAGGGCCTGCGAAGATCTTCCGTTCCGCCATGTCACACCTTTGACAAAGAACAGGGGCGCTTAATTTACAAAACTTTACAACTTCACAGCGCCCCTCTGTCAATCCTCGTCATCTTAACCTTTTTCCGGTCCGAAAATCAAAGGTTTTTCTGGCCAGAACGGCGCAAATTGTCAATCTTGTCATTCATGACGATTTTCAGTGAGGAAAGCCCGCATGACCGATTTTTACAAGCTTGTACGAAATGCGCCAGCAGGCCGCTTTGACGGTATCGAACGGCCCTATTCCGCCGCTGACGTGGAGCGGCTGAGAGGCTCGGTGGCGCTCAGCCATACGCTCGCCGAAATGGGGGCGGATCGCTTGTGGCAGCTCATTCATCAGGAAGACTTCGTCAATGCGCTCGGCGCGCTCTCCGGCAACCAGGCCATGCAGATGGTGCGCGCCGGGCTGAAGGCGATCTATCTCTCCGGCTGGCAGGTGGCGGCCGACGCCAATACCGCATCCGCGATGTATCCCGACCAGTCGCTTTATCCCGCCAATGCCGGGCCGGAACTCGCCAAGCGCATCAATCGCACGCTGCAGCGCGCCGATCAGATCGAGACCGCAGAGGGCAACGGCCTTTCCGTCGAGACCTGGTTTGCACCGATCGTTGCCGATGCGGAAGCCGGTTTCGGTGGGCCGCTCAACGCCTTCGAGATCATGAAGGCCTATATCGAGGCGGGTGCGGCAGGCGTCCATTTCGAGGACCAACTCGCTTCGGAGAAGAAATGCGGCCATCTCGGCGGCAAGGTGCTGATCCCGACGGCCGCCCATATCCGCAATCTCGACGCCGCCCGGCTTGCTGCCGACGTCATGGGCGTGGCGACCCTGGTCATCGCCCGCACCGATGCGGAAGCAGCAAAACTGCTGACGTCTGACATCGATGAGCGCGACCAGCCCTTCGTCGACTATGATGCCGGGCGCACAGTCGAAGGCTTCTATCAGGTCAGAAACGGCATCGAGCCCTGCATCGCCCGTGCCGTCGCCTATGCGCCGCATTGCGACCTGATCTGGTGCGAGACCTCGAAGCCGGATCTGGAGCAGGCGCGCCGTTTTGCCGAGGGTGTGCACAGGGTCCATCCGGGCAAGCTGCTTGCCTATAATTGCTCGCCATCGTTCAACTGGAAGAAGAACCTCGACGAGGCGACGATCGCCAAGTTCCAGCGCGAGCTGGGCGCGATGGGCTACAAATTTCAGTTCATCACGCTCGCCGGCTTCCACCAGCTGAACTATGGCATGTACGAGCTGGCGCGCGGCTACAAGCAGCGGCAGATGTCGGCCTATTCCGAATTGCAGCAGGCCGAATTCGCCGCGGAGGTGAACGGCTATACCGCCACCAAACATCAACGCGAGGTCGGCACCGGCTATTTCGACGCCGTGTCGCTCGCCATCACCGGCGGCCGGTCTTCGACCACGGCGATGCACGATTCAACCGAACATGCGCAGTTCAAACCGGCTGCGGAATGACCCGAAGAGGAGGATAGATCATGGCATCCATCGCACGCGTCCGCGAACGGGCCGAAGAGCAGGCATCGAGCATGAGCGAGGATCAGCAGACGACGATCCGCATGCTCGCCAATGACCTGCATCGGCTGAACCAATCCGTCATGAAGGCCGTCGAGGCCGGCGTTTCTGTCGAACTGGTGCGCTCGGCCCGTCACCACGGCGGCGACGGCAACTGGGGCGACCTGTTGATCCCGGTCGTCGTCACCAACCGGCACTGACGAAATAGGCGGCAGCCCGGGCACGTCGCTCGGTTTGAGCTCGATCAGAGCGTCCGCGCCGCGAAAGAATGCGCGGACGCCATATCGTCTTCCAGTCTTCCGCGGGCCGGGCATCAGCCGCGGCTCGGACGCTTGCCGGCGAAAAGGTCGGCATAGCTTCTAACGAGCTTCGTCATGCGGTCGGCGACCGTGCGGATCTCCGGGCGATGGCGATCCTCGGCATTCATGACGATCCATTGACGGTGACGCAATTCCGGCAATTCGCCGCCTTGGCGCTGCAATTCGGGATGAAGATCGCCGACGAAACAGGGAAGCACCGTCTTGCCGGCGCCGGCGCGCACCAGATCCGGCAGCGACCGCGGCCGGTTGACGGTGGCGACGATATCAGCCGCGGCATGGGAATGCGGCCAGCGCAGATAGGCCGAGATCGCCTCCTCCTCGCCGACGGCAATCCAGCGCTCGTCGGTCTCGACTGCGTTTCGCCTGACATAGACGGCGTATGCCACCTCTCCAAGCTGTCGGGCGGCCAGATTGGGTTCCTCCGGCTCGAAAGCGCGAATGCCGATGTCGCTCTCGCGATAGGCAAGGCTTGCCCGCGCCTCGCCGATGGTGAGCGCAATGGCGAAGGCATCGCCCGGCATGCGGATGGCAGCGAAATTCTCCGTCAGAAGCCAGGCGACCCAGGTGCCTGCAGTGATCCTGACTGTCGTGCCGCCCTCCCCGGACTGCCGCCAGGCTTCGACCTTGCGGGCGGCGGCCTCCATTTCCTGAAGGTGATCGAGCAGCGCCTGGCCATCCCGCGTCAGCCGATAACCTGTCTGGCTGCGGGAAAACAGGGTGCGGCCGACCTCCTGTTCTAGATCGAGCATGCGTCGGCCGATGGTCGCGGGGCTAAGACCGCTTGCGGAACTCGCCCCCGTCAGGCCGCCGAGCCGGGCCACCTGCAGGAAAAGCTGATAGGAATCCCAATTCGCGTTTTTCATCACTGAAAAACATAGCGTGGATTTCCCTGTTTATGAAGAGAAATTCGATGCTTAAACCAAGAGATGTCTTTGAGTAGGAAAGGACATCCCATGATCGACATGATCACCATCGCAGGCGTGCATGGATTTCGCCACCATCGCCCGCCGAGCAACAGCAAGGCGGATGAGGATCGATTCTATGACGAGTTCGGAGACAGCGGCACCATTCGCCTCGCCGCCTGGCTGACCTCGCTCGACCTCATCATCAGGCGCGTGGTGTCAAAGCGCCGCAAGGCTGCGGCGCAGTCTTGCGGCAGTCGCGGCCGGGTTCCTCAGGCGACTTTCCTTGCGCCGAGGTGAGCGGCCGCGGGCTCGGCGCCAATGCGGAAGCCTCCGATCAGCGCCATCAGCGTATCGGCCTCGCTGGCAAGCAGGCGGCTTGCCTGCGTTGTCTCGGCAACCATCGAGGCGTTCTTCTGGGTCATCTGGTCCATGGCGTTGACGGAGCCGTTGACCTCCTGCAGCGCGGCCGACTGATCGCGGCTGGCAGTGGCGATAGTCTCGACATGGCCGCTGATCGCGATGATCTCCTGGCTGATCGAGGCAAGAACGCCGCCGGTCTTCTGGACGAGTTCCGAGCCTGCTGTCACTTCCCGGCTCGACGTTTCGATCAACGACTTGATCTCGCGCGCCGCATCGGCCGAACGCTGGGCGAGTTCGCGGACTTCCTGGGCGACGACGGCAAAGCCTTTACCCGCCTCGCCGGCCCGCGCCGCTTCGATGCCGGCATTCAGCGCCAGAAGGTTGGTCTGGAAGGCGATATCGTCGATCACCTCGATGATCTGCTCGATACGCTGCGAGGCCCCTTCGATACGCTCCATGGCGGCGACGGCATCGCCAACCACCGTGCCGGAATTGTCGGCCGTCTTCTTGGTCGCGGCCACGACGCTGTTGGCTTCGCGGGCACGCTCGGCGGAGGAGCGAACTGTCACTGTGATCTCCTCAACCGCGGCGGCGGTCTCCTCCAGGCTCGCCGCCTGCGCCTCGGTGCGTTTCGAAAGCTCGCCGGCGGAGGCCGAAACGGCGCTGCTGTTGCGCTGGATCGTCGAGGCGCTGTCGCGAATGCCGGAGAGCGTATCCTGAAGCCGCAGCAGCGACGCGTTGAAATCGACGCGCAGTTGTTCCAGCCGGCCGATAAAGGGCGTGCCGATCGTTTGCGAGACATCGCCTTGGGACAGGCGTCCGAGGCCGGCCGCAAGCTGGCTGACGGCAAAATCGATCTGGCTGTCGAGCGAGCACTTGTCGGCATCGTTGCGGGCGCGTTCCGCGTCGCTCAAGGCGCGCTGTTCGACTGCTTCGGTTTCCAGATCGCGCCTGGCGCGGGCGCTGTCCCGGAAAAGCGCCAGGGCTCGGCCGATATCGCCGAACTCGTTCTTCTTCTCAAGACAAGGGATCGTCCCTTCGAGATCGCCCGAGGAGATCGAGTGGACGCTGGCGGTCAGCGCCTGCAAAGGCTTCACCGACAGGCGGATCGCATAAAAGGCGAGAACACCGACGAGCAGCATGACGATGGCGCCGATGGCGAGAATCAGGATCTGCAGCTCATTCATGCGTTGGTAATAGAATTCCATCGGAATGCCGATGAAGAGAATACCGACATTGGCATTTGATGCGTTCTTGATCGGGAAATAGCCGGTCATGAACTTGCGGCCGAATAGCTCGGCCGGGCCGTAATAGGCCTCACCCCTGGCAAGAACCGGCTGGGCCGGGTGCTCGGCTGCGAGCTTTGTGCCGACGGCGCGCTCGCCGTTTTCTTTCTTGACGTTCGTGGAGATGCGGACGTAGTCGCTGCCCTGCTTCTGGAAAATGGTCGCTACGCCGGCGATCGACTGCGCGGTGCGATCGACAAGCGAATGATCGGCAAGGGCCGGAACCCCATCCTCGGTGACGGCGGAGAGCTGATTGTCCTTCACGGCAATCTTCGCCGCCGGATCAGCTGCGCCGTAAAGGACAGCCATGGCGCGGGCGGCATCCCTGGCGTCGGAGACGGCCCCGTCCATCACATGACGGCTGAGATTGTAATAGGTTGCGCCGACGATGGCGGCCGTGCTGATCGCCAGCAGAAACAGCGTGATCGCAACGATCTGTCGCACGATAGACGTAGAAAAAAGGCGCAGCATCGTAACCCCCGGCCGGCATGACAAATGCTAAATTAAGCCAAAAGCGTTAAGGAAAAATTTTCCGTAAATCAGAGCGGCGGGAAGCGCGATTCTGCACACAAAAGAAAACGGCCCCGGGAAGAGCCGGGGCCGTTTGGATGAGAAGGATCGCGATCAGGCGGCGCGATAAACCTCGGCTTCGGCCGCCTCGCCGTGGATCTTGAACTGCTGGATCAGACGGCGCAACGCGTCAGCCTCGTCGGCCAGTTCGCGGCTGGCGGCCGTCGTCTCCTCGACCATCGCGGCGTTCTTCTGCGTCATCTGGTCCATCTGATTGACCGTCGAGTTGACGCTCTGCAGCGCGTTGGACTGGTCGTGGCTGGCGCGGGCGATCATCTCGACATGCTGGCTGATCGTGACGATCTGGGCGCTGATCTTCGCAAGCACGGTGCCGGTTTCCTGGACGAACTGCGAGCCGGAGCTGACCTCGCTGGTCGACTTGTTGATCAGGCCCTTGATCTCCTGCGCAGCCGCCGCGGAGCGCTGGGCAAGTTCGCGGACTTCCATGGCGACGACGGCGAAGCCCTTGCCGGCCTCGCCGGCGCGGGCCGCCTCGATGCCGGCGTTGAGCGCCAGCAAATTGGTCTGGAAGGCGATCTCGTCGATGACGCCGATGATCTGCTCGATCTGACGCGAGGCCTCCTCGATGCGGCCCATGGCGTCAATCGCATTGCTGACGACGACCGCGGAATCGTCGGCGCTGCGCTTGGCCTGGCGGACGATCTGGTCCGCGTCCTTGGCGCGTTCGGCCGACGAACGGACCGTGACGGTGATCTGATCGACGGCTGCGGCGGTCTCTTCGAGCGAGGCAGCCTGCTGTTCCGTGCGCTTGGAGAGATCCTCGGCCGAGTGGGCCATCTGGTTGCCGTTGCCTTGGATCAATTCGACGTTGTCGCGGATCTGGCTCATCGTTGCCTGCAGCCGCAGCATCGAACCGTTGAAATCCTGACGAAGTTGTTCGAGTCGGCCGATGAAGGGGGTATCGATCGTCGTCGAGATATCGCCCTGCGACATGCGCTCGAGGCCGGCCGCAAGTGCGTTGACCGCGAACTCGATCTGACGGTCCATTTCGCGCTTTTCGGCATCGTTGCGCTGGCGCTCGTGCTCGGCGGCAGCGCGCTCCTCGTCGCTCTGTTCCTCGATGCGGATCTTCGAGATGGCATTTTCCTTGAAGATGCCGAGCGCCCGGGCCATGTCGCCGATTTCGTCATAGCGCTGCTCGCCCGATATGCTGGTATCCAGGGCTCCGTCGGCAATCCGGCGCATGGCGGCGGTGATCTGGCTGATCGGGCGCTGCAGTGTCAGCACCAGGGCGATGCCGCCGAGGATCGACAGAAGAATGCCGAGGCCAGTGGTCATGACGGAGATGCTGTTTGCCTGGGTGCGCTCGGTTCCGGCCGTCTGCTTCTGCAGTTCGGCGAAATCAGTGAGCTTCCTCCAGATCCCGTCGAGTTCCTGGCGCGCTGCGGCATAGGCCGTCACGCGCTCGCCGATCGTATCGACAATCTTCGAACCGCCGCCCGATATGACGTCAAGCGCCGGCTTGATCGCGTCCGATATGCCTTCGGCAAAGCCCATTCCCTTGGCGCTGGTGGCCAGCACCTCCATGTCCTTGCCGAGCGTGCCGGTCTGCTGCTGCAGACGGACCAGATTGTCCCTGCTTGAATTGGCGAGGAAATCGGAAAGGACGATCTGCAGCGCATAGACGGAATTTTCCAGGCGCCGCGTATCCTGAAGAACGGAATTGGTCTGGCCAATGCGGCCCTCGAGTTCAGCAAAACTCTGTGTCGCCTGACGCATCATTTGCGTCGCGGTCAACTGTGTGTAAGTCGAGGTCTGACGGAAGCGCGAAATGAGGCGGCCGAGTTCGGTGATGTTCTCGTCGGTCGGGCTGGGCATCTGGGCGATCGCCTTAATGCCGTCGATGGTCGCTGCCAGCGCATCGATGACATTCTTCTGATTGGCCGGAACCGAAATGGCGATCAAGCGCTGCGACTTGATGATCGCGGGCATCTGTTCGTTGATGAAGGCGATCTTTTCCTCAGGCGTCTGCGGCTTGGCGTAGCCGCTGGCCACGGTGCCGAAGAAATCGCCGCCCTTCAATAGGCGGTCGGCCGTGCGCAGCGTTATGGTGGCAGCGCCTTCATCGCGCTGGAGCGCGGTCTGCAATTCCTCGGCCTGATAGGAGACCGTGAAACGGGTGCTGATCAGGCTCTTCTGCGCCGCATCGATCTGCTCATGCAGCGCCTGTTCCTGCTCGTGCAACGCCCAGAGCTTGTCGACGACGCCCGAAATCTCCTTGGTGCGGCTCGAAGCTTCCGCGAGGCTGTCCCGGCCGGCAGCCTGTTCACCGACCTGGTCGAGCGTCTGATCGAGCACGCCCTGCTGCATCTTCAGATCCGACAGCAGCTTATCACGCGCCTCGGGGCTGGTGACGCGCAGGAAATCGTCCATCGAACCGTAGAGATCCTTGAACCCGCTCAGCGACTGCAGCACGCTATTGGATATTTCCATGCGGCCCTGAAGAAGGCCGGATGCGTAAAGGCCGGTCAATCCCACCGCCGAAATGGTAACGACAAAGGGCAGAACGAAGATCAAAACCTTGGTCTTGATCCTGAAACGGGAAAGAATCTTGTCAATCAACATGGCGTTCCGGGCCTTTCATACACTACTCCTCCCGCCGGCAGCCATAAGGCGCGCCAGCCGAGTGCACATCGAATTATTCTATTTCCATCGGGGGACCTGGAGGCCAGGCGGCAGTCATTGCCAGTTCATGTCCAAGCAAATTTGGAAACGCCCAAATAATCGCGGGCGATTGTGTCAGATTAGATATTAATTTTCAGATAAGCGGTAATGGTGACTTAAGCCAAGACGGTGAAATAATTGCAGATTATGCGCCACGCGGCCGCAGCGTCGCGATCGGAGGCCGGCAAGTTTGCTTTCAGATGGGCGGGCAGGATCAGATGAGGTTGGCTAGCAGCAGCGCCAGGCTGGCGGCGGTCGCGCCGGCTGCGAGCATCAGGTATCGCAGGGTGGCGATGCGGGCGTCGGGTTTTGCCTGGGCGATTGCGATGGCGCGGGCGCGTCGTGCGTTTCTGTTCATGCTCGAAACCTCACTCTTATGACACAACAGTCCAACAAAAAGGCCTGCCGGTAAAGCTTAATTTGGGAAAAGCTTTCAGAGCCGGCAATTGAGACAGGATGGCGCACCTCTCTTAAGAAGTCTTGAATCGTTATTGCGGATATTTCTAAGCAGATTCGCCGGCGGCAAAACCGGAAGCCCAGGCCCATTGGAAATTATAGCCGCCGAGCCAGCCGGTGACGTCAACACATTCACCGACGAAATAAAGGCCGGGAACGGTCTTTGCTTCCATGCTGCGGGAATCGAGGCCCGCGGTGTCGATGCCGCCGAGCGTCACCTCGGCAGTGCGATATCCTTCCGAGCCGGATGGTTTGATGATCCAGTTCTGGGCGCTGGCGGCCAGCCGCTGCAGGGCCTTGTCCGGCAGGTCGGCCATATTACCGGCGATTTTTTCCCGCTCGACGAGAAACTGGGCCAGCCGCTTCGGCAGGATATCGCCGAGAGCTGTCTGGGCCGACTGGCGGCCATTAAGCCGCTTCGCCGTCTTCAAATGCGCCGATATGTCGACATCCGGTTCGACTGCAACGACGATTTCATCGCCCTCCCGCCAGTAGGAGGAAATCTGCAGGATGGCGGGGCCGCTTAAACCCCGGTGGGTAAACAGCAGAGCTTCACGGAAGGCAGTGCGGCCGTGGCGGATTTCGGCGGGGGCCGAGATGCCGGCAAGCGGCGCAATGCTTGCAAGCATGCCTGGATCCACCGTCAGCGGCACGAGAGCCGGGCGGGTTTCGAGCAAGGTGAGGCCGAACTGTTCGGCAAGGCGATAGGCAAAGCCGGTGGCACCCATCTTCGGGATCGATTTGCCGCCGGTCGCCACGATGAGAGAGGATGCCTCGAAGACGCCTTCGCCCGTGGAGACGCGGAAGCCTGCCTCCCTCCTCTCGACGCCGGATACTTCGGTGCCGAGATGCAGGCCCGCGCCGACCGCGCGCATCTCGTCCAGCAGCATACGAATGATGTCCTTGGCGTTATCGTCGCAGAACAACTGACCGAGCGTCTTTTCATGCCATGCAATGCCATGCCGATCGACCATGGCGATGAAATCGGCGGGCGTGAAACGGGCAAGCGCCGACTTGCAGAAATGCGGATTGGCGGAAAGGAAATTCCTCGGTCCGGCATGGATATTGGTGAAATTGCAGCGGCCGCCGCCTGATATGCGGATCTTCTCGCCAGGCGCCTTCGCATGGTCGATGACCACGACCGAGCGGCCGCGTTTGCCCGCGCGAATGGCCGCCATCATGCCGGCGGCTCCGGCGCCGATGACGATGACGTCGCTTTTGTGCTGCAAACCTTTTTCCCCGATCCAACCGGCGTCTTCTTTTCCATCAAAGGACGAAAGTCAACGTTCTCAACCCCTCGCCAATTGGCAAACTCCGGCTATGATGGCGCCACGATCAACCAAACCGGTGTGTCATGTCCCCAAAAAAGACGACGCTGAAGCCTGCCAGAAACGTACCCGCCTCGACCAAAACACCCCCGGACCCCGGATCCCTGCGTGGCGTTGCGAACTGGAAGGAAGCGGCGCAGTGGCTGAGGGCTAGGAGCATCGAAGACATTGAATGCATCACGCCGGATCTTGCCGGCGTTCCGCGCGGCAAGATGATGCCGAGTTCCAAATTCACCTCCAACACCTCACTGGCCCTGCCTTCGGCGATCTACCGACATACGATTTCAGGTGAGTATCCGGAGGAGACGGAGAGCTTCCGATACGAGCCGCGCGACAGCGATCTGAAGCTGATGCCGGATCTGTCGACGCTATCGGTCGTGCCCTGGGAGACCGACCCGACGGCGCAGGTGATCTGCGATATCGTCGATTCGGATGGCGGGGAAGTGCCCTATACGCCCCGCAACGTCTTGAAGCGGATCATGAGCCTTTATCATGATCGCGGCTGGAAGCCGATCGTCGCACCCGAGATCGAGTTCTACCTGGTCGCCAAGAATGACGACCCCGACTATCCGCTGCATCCTCCGAAAGGCCGCTCCGGCCGCTCGATCCTCGGCGGCCAAGGCTATTCGATCGCCGGCATCAACGAGTTCGACGAGCTGATCGACGACATCTACCATTTCTCCGAGAAGCAGGGGCTGGAGATCGATACGCTGATCCACGAAGAGGGACCAGCGCAACTCGAGATCAACCTGCGCCACGGCAATCCGATCGAGCTTGCCGACCAGGTGTTCCTGTTCAAGCGCACGATCCGTGAAGCGGCGCTGAAGCACGACATCTATGCGACCTTCATGGCCAAGCCGATGCAGGGCCAGCCGGGATCGGCGATGCACATCCACCAGTCAGTAGTCAATGTCGAGACAGGCAGAAACGTCTTCTCCAATGCGGATGGATCGGCCTCGAAGGAATTCTTCCATTTCATCGGCGGCATGCAGAAATTTGTGCCGAGCGCGATGGCGATGCTGGCGCCCTATGTGAATTCCTATCGGCGCCTGCAGCCCGACATGTCCTGCCCGGTCAACAACGCCTGGGGCTACGACAACCGGACGACCGCCTTCCGCGTTCCGGTTTCCGATCCGCAGGCGCGGCGGGTGGAAAACCGGCTGCCGAGCTCGGACGCCAATCCCTATCTGGCGCTCGCCGCCTCGCTTGCCGCCGGCCTGCTCGGCATCATGAGGCAGATCGAGCCGACGGCGCCGACCGAGGATTCGGCCAATGAGGGCTCGATCGACCTGCCGCGCGGCCTGCTGGAAGCCGTGGCGCTGATGGAGGACGAGCCCGCCTTCGAAGAGGTGTTCGGCAAGCAGTTCATCGGCCTTTACGCCGGCGTCAAGCGCGGCGAATTCGAGACCTTCATGCAGGTGATCAGTCCCTGGGAGCGGGAGTTTCTTCTGCTCAACGTGTGAGCGATATCATGGCATCGCAGGCGATGTGGCAGAGCCCGATTGCGCCCGGGCTATCCTGGTATCAGGCAACTGTCGGGGAGCGGCCGACCTACGCCGCTCTCGACGGCTCGAGAACATGCGACGTCGCAATTGTCGGCGGCGGCTATACCGGCCTGCAGGCCGCCTACAACCTCGCCAAGTCAGGCGTTTCCGTCGTGCTGATCGAGGCCTGGCGCTTCGGAGACGGAGCGTCGGGGCGCAATGGCGGCCAGCTCGGCACCGGCCAGCGATGGTGGCCGGAAGAGCTTGAGGAAAAGATCGGCTACGAACGCTCGAAAGCCCTGTTCGATGTCGCCGAGGCGGCCAAGCGCCATCTTCTCGATTTCGCCCGGGAACATCAGATCGAGATCGATTATGTGCCCGGGCAGCTCAACGTCGCGCACAAGGCAAGCTACGAACGTGACTACCGTGAGAATGCCGAAATCGCCGCTGAGCGCTATGGCTACCCGCATTTGAGCTTCATGGATGAGAAGGAAACGCAGGAGCGGCTCGGCTCGAAGCGTTTCCACTGCGGCGTGCGCGATGTCGGGACCGGCCATATTCATCCGCTCAAGCTGCTCATCGGGCTCGCCCGGGTGGCCGCCAATGCCGGCGCGTCCATTTTCGAGATGACCCAGGCAAAGGCGATCCGCCAAAGCGGCGGCAAGGTGACGATCGAAACCGAAAAGGGCACGATCACCGCCGACCGGGCGCTGATCGCCTGCAACGGCCATATCGGCAATCTTGAGCCGGTGACGGCAAGTCATGTTATGCCGATCCGCTCCTTCATCGGCGCCACTGTTCCGCTCGACGGCTACCCCGATGTGCTGCCGGGGGGCGAGGCCGTCGCCGATTCGCGCTTCGTCGTGCGCTATTTCCGCAGATTCGAAGGCCGCCTGCTGTTCGGTGGGCGCGAGGCCTATACGGCTGACAATCCGCGGGACATATCGGAGCATATCCGCCGGCAGATCGCCGAGATCTATCCCGACCTGAAGGATATCGAGATCACCCATGCCTGGGGAGGCAGCGTCGGCATCACCATGCCACGCCAGCTTTTCGTGCGCGAGGTGATGCCCGGCGTCACCTCGATCGGCGGTTATTCCGGCCATGGCGTCATGCTGTCAAACTACTGTGGCAAGCTCTACGCGGAAGCGGTGCTCGGAAAATCCGGCGATCTTGATCTGTTCAAATCGCTCGACATTCCCGCCTTTCCCGGCGGAGCCCGGATGCGGGCGCCGTTGCTTTTCCTGGCCTTGTCGTGGTTTGCGCTTCGCGACAAGTTTTAGTCCGATTGCGGATTTCCTCTTTGCGGAATTCGCTCTAAAACCGGTGCCTGACAGATTCATTGCACTGCACACTGGCTTTTTTAAATCGATTAGATTAAAAGGGCCGCCAACCAGCCTGATTGAGAGACAAGCTCATGAGCAGCCAGATCATTCCCGTTGAGCCTTTTGATTATGTCGTCTTCGGTGGCAGCGGCGACCTTGCCGAACGTAAGCTTCTGCCTGCGCTCTACCATCGCCAGATCGAAGGTCAGTTCACGGAACCGACGCGTATCATCGGCGCCTCGCGCAGCCCGCTTTCGCATGAGGAATATCGCAAGTTCGCCAAGGATGCGCTGAAGGAACACCTGAAGAAAGGCGAATACGACGACGCGGAGGTCGAAAAGTTCTGTGCCCGCCTCTACTATGTTTCGGTCGACGCCCGCACTGACACGGGCTGGGATCAGCTGAAGAAACTGCTCGACGAAAGCAGGGACCGGGTGCGCGCCTTCTATCTGGCGGTTGCGCCCGGCATCTTCGGCGATATTTCCCAGAAGATCCATGACCACAAGCTGATCACCAAATCGACCCGCATCGTCGTCGAGAAGCCGATCGGCCGTGATCTGGCCTCGGCGCTGCAACTCAACGACACGATCGGCCGCGTCTTCAAGGAAGAGCAGATCTTCCGTATCGACCACTATCTCGGCAAGGAGACGGTGCAGAACCTGATGGCCTTGCGTTTCGCCAATGCGCTTTACGAGCCGCTGTGGAACGCGAACTATATCGATCATGTGCAGATCACCGTGGCGGAATCGGTCGGCCTCGAAGGTCGCGCCGGCTATTACGACACGGCCGGCGCGCTGCGCGACATGGTGCAGAACCACATTCTGCAGTTGCTCTGCCTGACGGCGATGGAAGTACCATCGTCGATGGATTCGGAAGCCGTTCGCGACGAGAAGCTGAAGGTGCTGCGCGCCCTGAAGCCGCTCGATGCCTCCAATGTCGAGCAGGCGACGGTCCGCGGCCAGTATCGCGCCGGCGCTTCGGGAAGCGGCCCGGTCAAGGGTTATCTCGAAGAGCTGGAAGGCGGCGTCTCGAACACCGAGACTTTCGTCGCCATCAAGGCCGAGATCAATAACTGGCGCTGGGCGGGCGTTCCCTTCTACATCAGAACCGGCAAGCGGCTTACCGGACGCATGTCCGAGATCGTCATCACCTTCAAGCCGATCCCGCATGCGATCTTCGACCAGGCGGCCGGACGCATCGTCGCCAACCAGCTGATCATCCGCCTGCAGCCGGATGAGGGCGTCAAGCAGTCGCTGATGATCAAGGATCCGGGTCCGGGCGGCATGCGGTTACGCAACGTATCGCTCGACATGAGCTTCGCCCAGGCGTTCAATGTCCGCAATCCGGACGCTTACGAGCGCCTGCTGATGGACGTGATCCGTTCCAACCAGACCCTGTTCATGCGCCGCGACGAAGTCGAAGCCGCCTGGAAATGGGTGGATCCGATCCTCAAGGGTTGGGAAACGACCGGCCAGCAGGTGCAGGGCTATACAGCTGGCACTTGGGGTCCGAGCCAGGCCATCGCGCTGATCGAGCGCGACGGCCGCACCTGGCATGACGACATCTAGGACGACATCGATGGCCTCAACCCTGCATTCCTTCGCCAGTGCCGCCGAACTCGCCGGCAGCCTCGCCGATAAGATTGCCGATACGCTCTCGGCGTCCATCTCCGCTCGAGGTGCGGCGTCCATGGCCGTTTCCGGCGGTTCGACGCCGAAGGCCTTCTTCCAGGCGCTTTCGACACGCGACATTGCGTGGGACAAGGTGACGATCACGCTGGTGGACGAACGCTTCGTACCGGCCGACAATCCGCGCTCGAATCATCTGCTGGTCGATGCCAATCTCTTGCAGAACAAGGCGAAGGCGGCGCGTTTCGTGCCGCTTTACCAGCCGGCAGCTTCGGTCGAAGAGGCCGCAAGGCTTGCGACGGAAAAGAGCGCCGAAATAGGCATCCCCTTCGACGTGGTGATCCTCGGCATGGGCGGCGATGGCCACACGGCCTCGTTCTTTCCGGGCGGCAGCAATCTTGCCCAGGCGCTCGACGCATCGACGCCGCGCGGCGTCATCCCGATGGAAGCGGAAGGAGCCGGCGAGCCGCGCCTGACCTTCACCTTCTCCAGTCTTCAGGATGCCGCACTCCTGGTGCTCCATATCGAGGGCGAAGGCAAAAAAGACGTTCTCGCCAAGGCGGAAGGCAGCGGTGACGAGGCAGAAATGCCGATCCGCGCCGTTCTGCGCCGGGCCACTTCCCCGGTCGAGATCTACTGGGCTCCCTGATCGGCCCCAGACCCGGATCCGGATTCAGGCCGGAGCCGCCGAGAGAGTTAGAGACAACGAATAAGGCAGGGATTTTCCATGTCCGCTCATGCACGCATTTCTGCGATCACGGATCGCATCGTCGAACGCTCGAAGCCGACCCGCGAGCGCTACCTGGACCGCCTGCGCGCCGCAGCTTCAAAGGGCGTGCAGCGCTCGGTGCTCGGTTGCGCCAACCTCGCCCACGGCTTCGCCATCTGTTCCCCCGCCGATAAGGACGCGCTCGCCGGCGACCATGTCCCCAACCTCGGCATCATCACCGCCTATAATGACATGCTCTCGGCCCACCAGCCGTTCGAGACCTATCCGGCAATCATCCGCGAGGCGGCCGCCGAGGCTGGCGGTGTCGCCCAGGTGGCCGGCGGCGTGCCCGCCATGTGCGACGGCGTCACCCAAGGACAGCCTGGCATGGAGCTCTCGCTCTTCTCGCGAGACCTGATCGCCATGGCCGCGGGCGTCGGCCTATCCCACAACATGTTCGATGCCGCCCTCTTCCTCGGCGTCTGCGACAAGATCGTGCCGGGCCTTGTCATCGCGGCCCTGTCCTTCGGTCATTTGCCGTCGATCTTCGTTCCGGCCGGTCCGATGACGACGGGATTGCCGAATGACGAGAAGTCGCGCGTGCGCCAGCTCTTTGCCGAGGGCAAGGTCGGCCGCGCCGAGCTGCTGGAGGCGGAATCGAAGTCCTATCATGGTCCCGGCACCTGCACCTTCTACGGCACCGCCAATTCCAACCAGATGCTGATGGAGATCATGGGTTTCCACATGCCGGGATCCTCTTTCATCAACCCCGGCACGCCGCTGCGCGAAGCACTGACGCGCGAAGCCGCCAAGCGGGCGCTGGCGATCACGGCACTCGGCAACGAATTCACGCCGGCCGGCGAGATGATCGATGAGCGCTCCGTCGTCAACGGCGTCGTCGGCCTGCATGCGACCGGCGGCTCGACCAATCACACGCTGCACCTCGTCGCCATGGCGCGGGCAGCCGGCATTCAGCTGACCTGGCAGGACATCGCCGAGCTTTCCGAAATCGTGCCGCTGCTTGCCCGCGTCTATCCGAACGGCCTTGCCGACGTGAACCATTTCCAGGCGGCCGGCGGCATGGGTTTCCTCATCAAGGAACTCTTGAAGCACGGGCTGGTGCATGACGACGTTCGCACCGTCTTCGGCCAGGGCCTCGAAGCCTATACGGTCGATGCCCGCCTCGGCGAGAACCGCACCGTGCTGCGCGAACCGTCGCCGGACAAGAGCCACGATCCGAAGGTGCTTGCCAACATCGAGACGCCTTTCCAGGCAAATGGCGGGCTGAAGATGCTGCGCGGCAACCTCGGCAAGGCGGTCATCAAAATCTCGGCCGTCAAGCCGGAGCGCCACGTCATCGAGGCGCCGGCGATCATCTTCCACAGCCAGCAGGAACTGCAGGACGCTTTCAAGGAAGGCAAGCTCAACCGCGATTTCGTCGCCGTCGTGCGCTTCCAGGGGCCGAAGGCGAACGGCATGCCGGAACTGCACAAGCTGACGCCGCCGCTCGGCGTGCTGCAGGATCGCGGCTTCCGCGTGGCGCTCCTAACCGACGGGCGCATGTCCGGCGCATCCGGAAAGGTACCGGCGGCGATCCACGTCACCCCGGAAGCCGTCGACGGCGGCCCGATTGCCCGCATCCGGGACGGCGACATCATTCGCCTCGACGCAATCAAGGGCACGCTCGAAGTGCTGGTCGACGCAGCCGACATGGCCGAGCGCGAGCCGGTGAGCATCGATCTCTCCGACAATGAATTCGGCATGGGCCGTGAACTCTTCGCCCCCTTCCGCCGCGCCGTCGGCGCTTCCGATCAGGGTGCGAGCGTGCTTTTCCACTGAGCACGAACGCCCGGAGCAAACAAAAACCCGCGGAGTGCGCACGAAGCACCCCGCGGGTTTTCTGTATCAGGTCCGGTGATATCCTTAGGCGCGGATATCGAGAACGTAATCCTTGTGCGCCGGGTGCGTGCTGTAGACGAAGATCTTGTTGAGTTCCTTCTGGGTCAGCAGTCGCAGGAAACGCACCTCGATCGTGTTGTTGGCATTCACCTTCATCAGCAGGCAACCGACCTTGGTGATGCGGGCATCCGGAATATCCAGATAGAACTGCTTCGGCAGGTTGAACTGGGTCAGGATGGCGAGCGTCGCGCTGCTCATCGAGATGCGGACGATATCGCAGCGGCGCGAAGCCGCGTGCATGACACCCTTTTCCGTATATTCGATGCGCGCGGCATTCATTGTGTCCTCCATCTTGAACCGCGCCTCGCGGTCATACATGAAGGATTCTTCCTTGCTCAGGAAGTGAGGTCTTGGCTGTGATGGATTGGAAGCGGCCACGTGCTTGTCCCCCTCGTAAATCGACTGGGAAAAGGTAGCAGCCGATCTTTAACAGAAAGTGAGAATTCGGCCCGTCCCGCACAATTTCTGGTGTTATTACCCCAAAAATGGCTTCCTCATTTCCGATAGGTGTGGCCGGTCGCGTCAAAGAGATGCAGCTTCTGCCGATCGGCGGCAAAGCGCATCTTCTGGCCCTTATGGACATCGTAAATGCCCGGCAACTTGACAACGATCGGCTCACCGGGAACCAGGCCCTCGATATAAAGCAGCGTCACTTCGCCGAGCGCCTCGACGATCGAGACTTCGCCCTCGAAAACATAGTCGCTCCCGTCGGCGATCCTCAGATCTTCGGGACGAACGCCGAAGCTCGCCTGCTTGCCTTTCTCGGAAGCTTCGGTCGCCACATCTAATGTCACCGACATGCCGCCGGTCAGCGTTACGGTCGTCTGGCTGCCGGTCCCGGCAATCGTCGCCGGAATGATGTTCATGGCGGGCGAGCCGATGAATTTCGCGACGAAGAGGTTGGCCGGGCGTTCGTAGAGTTCCAGCGGCGCGCCGACCTGCTCGATATTGCCGGCCGAGAGGACGACGATACGGTCGGCGAGCGTCATCGCCTCGACCTGGTCGTGGGTGACGTAGATCATCGTCGTATCGGCCATCTGCTCGTTAAGGCGGGCAATTTCGATACGGGTGGCAACGCGCAGCGCTGCATCGAGGTTGGACAGCGGCTCGTCGAACAGGAAGACCTTGGGATCGCGGCAGATGGCGCGGCCGATCGCCACGCGCTGGCGTTGGCCGCCCGACAACGCCTTCGGCAGGCGGTCGAGATATTTGGTCAGCTGCAGGCTCTCGGCCGCCGCGCGGACACGGCGGTCGATCTCCTGTTTGCTTTCGCCGGCGATCTTCATGCCGAAGGCCATATTGTCGTAGACGGTCATGTGCGGATAGAGCGCGTAGGACTGGAAGACCATTGCGATGCCGCGCTTCGATGGCGGCACGTCATTGACGAGCTGGCCGTCGATATACATCTCGCCGCCGGTAATCGCCTCGAGACCGGCAATCATGCGCAGAAGCGTGGACTTGCCGCAACCGGACGGACCGACGAAGACGATGAATTCGCCCTGCTTGATATCGAGGTCGATACCATGGAGAACATCCACGGAACCGTAGGATTTGCGGATGTCCTTCAGTGTCAGTCCAGTCATTTGTCACTCCCCTCCTGATCCTTAAGCGAGACGGGCGAAATACGCCCCCCAGGCCGGAATATCGATCTTGTCGCCATAGTTGTTGCTGGTAAAGCCATGGCCCGTCAATGCCTGCCACTCTCCCGCAGGCAGAGTGACGCCGGTCTCGGCCGGGCTCATGTTGAAAATGCAGAGCAGCTTTTCATCGCCGTATTCGCGGGTGAAGACCAGGCTGTCGCCCTGCGCCTCCTCGAATTCGATTTCACCCTTGGCAAAGGCCGGATGCAACTTGCGAAAGGCAATGAAGCGGCGATAGTGCTCCAGCACCGAAGTCTCATCACCCTGCTGGACGTTGACCGCGCGCAGGATGTGCTCGACCGGTACCGGCAGCCAGGGCTTGACGGTTGAAAAACCGCCCTGGGCGACGTGGCTGTCCCAGACCATCGGCGTGCGGCAGCCGTCGCGGCCCTTGAACTCAGGCCAGAACTGAATGCCATAAGGATCCTGCAGATCCTGATAGGCGAGATCGGCTTCCGTCAGCGCCAGCTCCTCGCCCTGGTAGAGGCAGACGGAGCCGCGCAGCGTCAAAAGCAGGGAGGCATAGAGTTTGGCGAAGGCGTCGTGATCGGCGACCAGCCCGCCCCAGCGGCTGACGTGACGCATGACGTCATGATTGGAGAAGGCCCAGCAGGCCCAGCCATCGGGTGCGGCAGCTTCGAAATCCTCCATCACCTCCTCGACGCGCTCCGGCGTCAGCGGATCGGGCGCGAGGAACTCGAAGGCATAACACATGTGCATCTTGTCATTGCCTGAGGTATATTCGCCAACGATTTCGAGGCCGCGCTGGCTGTCACCCACCTCGCCGACGGCGGCGATCGCCGGGAACTCTTCGAGCACGGCGCGGAAACGCTTCAGGAAGGCAAGGTTCTCCGGCCGGTTCTTGTCGTAGATATGCTCCTGGAAATTATAGGGATTGACCGCCGGCGCCGTCGAGGCGTTGCGCCGCTCGGGCGCAAGCGCCGGATTGTCGCGCAAGAGCGGGTCGTGGAAATAGAAATTGATGGTATCGAGGCGGAAACCGTCGACGCCACGATTGAGCCAGAAGCGCACGACATCGAGCAGACGATCCTGCACTTCCGGGTTATGCAGGTTCATATCCGGCTGCGAGGTCAGGAAATTGTGCAGGTAATACTGCATGCGCGTCGGGTCCCACGCCCATGCGGAGCCGCCGAAGATCGACAGCCAGTTATTCGGCGGCGAGCCATCGGGTTTTGCGTCGGCCCAGACATACCAATCAGCCTTGGCATTGGTCTTGCTGGAACGGCTCTGCACGAACCAGGGGTGCTGGTCCGAGCTGTGGGAGATGACGAGGTCGATCATCACGCGGATTCCGAGGCGATGGGCCTCTGATATCATCGTGTCGAAATCCACCAGCGTGCCGAAGATCGAATCGACATTCTCGTAATCGGAAACGTCGTAACCGAAATCGCGCATCGGCGAGGTGAAGAAGGGCGAGATCCAGATCGCGTCGACGCCGAGGCTCGCCACATGCGGCAGGCGGGCGGTGATGCCCTTCAGATCGCCGATGCCGTCGCCGTTCGAATCCTGGTAGGAGCGCGGATAGATCTGATAGATCACCGCGCCGCGCCACCAGTCCTTATCGGCGGTCAAGATCGATTGGGAAGCCACGTTCATGAGATATCCTGTTCGTCACATTTCGGGGGATTGTCAGCCGCCCTTGACCGAACCCGCCAGCAGACCACGCACCAAATAACGCTGCAGTCCGAAGAAGACGAGCAGCGGCACGACGATAGTGACGAAGGCTGACGCCGTCAAAATCTCCCAATTGCCGCCGCGCGAGCCGAGCAGCGCGTTCAGCCTGCCGGTCAGCACGAGGTGATCCTGATCGGTACCGAGGAAGACCATGGCGACGAGCAGGTCGTTCCATACCCACAGGAACTGGAAGATGGCGAAGGAGGCGAGTGCCGGGAAGGACAAGGGCAAAACGATACGGGTGAAAATCTCGAAGTCGCTCGCGCCGTCGACGCGGGCGGACTCGATGATTTCCTTCGGCAGGCCGGCAATATAGGCCCGCAGGAGAAAGATGGCGAGCGGCATGCCGAAGGCGGTGTGCGCGAACCAGATGCCGGGATAGGTCTTCGACGGCTGGCCGAGCATATTGCCGATCTCGTTGTAGAGGCGAAGCAGCGGAATCAGCGACATCTGCAGCGGCACGACGATGAGGCCGACGACGAGCGCAATCAGCAGCGCGCGGCCGGGAAACTCCATCCAGCTCAGGGCATAGGCGGCAAAAGCGGCAATCAGGATCGGGATGATCGTCGCCGGGATCGTCACCGTCAGCGAATTGATGAAGGACTGGCCGATGCCTTCGCCGGTCAGAACCGTTTTATAGTTCTGCAGCGTGAATTGCGGCGGCGCGGAGACGGACACGTAGATGCGCCGCGGCCGCTCGTCAGGTGAAAAAGCCGTGTTCTTGGTATAGCGATAGCTGCCGTCGCTGTTGATCTGCAGGCTCTCGCCGTCGCCGAGATCGGCGGTCTCGCCGGCTTCGAAAGCGGCCGGCTGCTGCACGCGGTTGCCGAAGGCTTTTACCGAGCGGCCGGTCTGCCCTTCCAGCACATTGCCTGAAATGACGTAAGTGGCGCCTTCCTGCTTTTGCTGATCGGGCGTGCCCAGGCGGACGGCGACGGTCTGCGTCGAGCCGACAAAGGCCGTCCACCATCCGGAGACGACGATCTGGTCCTTGTCGCGCAGCGCGCTGACGAAGATGCCGAGCGTCGGGATCAGCCAGATGATGACGATCAGCAGAACGGCAAGGTGAACGAAGAGACGGGCGGGACCGATCTTGAAGTAGCTTCCGACAGCGGTCATCTCAATGGCCCTTCAGTTCGCGGTTGGCACGGCGCACGTTCCAAATCATGATCGGCGTGACGGCAAGCATGATGATGATGGCGATGACGGCGCTTCGGCCGGAATCGCCGCCGCCGCGGAACATCCAGTCGAACATCAGGTTCGCCAGCACCATTGTCTGCCACTGGCCGTTCGTCATGGTCAACACGATGTCGAAGACCTTGAGGACGAGGATGGTGATCGTCGTCCAAACCACGGCGATGGTGCCCCAGACCTGCGGCACCATGATGCGCCAGAAGATCTGCCAGCCATTGGCGCCGTCGATGACGGCGGCCTCGATCGTCTCTTCCGGGATGCCGCGCAGCGCCGCCGACAGGATGACCATGGCGAAACCGGTCTGGATCCAAATCAGGATGATCATCAGGAAGAAATTGTTCCAGAAAGGAACCGAGATCCAGACTTCCGGCGTGCCGCCGAAAAGCTGGACGATGGCGTTCAGCAAGCCGATCTGGACGTCGTTACCGCCGCGATATTCATAGATGAATTTCCAGATGACCGATGCGCCAACGAAAGAGATCGCCATCGGCATGAAGACGATGCTCTTGGCGATATTGCCCCACCAGATACGGTCTGTCATCACGGCGATGACAAGGCCGAAGAAGGTGCAGGCGGCCGGCACGACGGCAAGCCAGAGGATGTTGTTGAAGATCGACTGGCGGAATTCGCGGTCCCCAATCGCCCATTTGTAGTTGGCAAGGCCGACGAACTGCAGACCGGTGCGGTCGTAGAAAGAGAGGATGAAGGTCGCGACCACGGGATAAACGAGGTAGACGAAAAGCAGGAACAGCGCCGGCCCGATGAACAACCACGGCCGGATCAGTGCGCGCCGGTTGAGGTTGCGCGATGCGGCGCGGATGTCGCCATCCTTCACCGGCAGAGCCAGATCCAGAATCTTGTTCGAAAAATAGAAATAGGCCGAGCACGCGACAACGGCCACGACCACGACGCCCAACGCGGACACTATCTGCAACAGCATTTCGCCCTCCCCTGCTTCCCCTGATTTCATTCCGACCGGATTTTATTCTGACGGATCAAGGCCGGCCACCGTCAATCTGTTTGATTGCCCAGTCACAATATATCCCGCGAAGGCCGGGCTCTTTGAGAACCCGGCCAGTCACGAGGCCATGCCGCCGGCAAACCGGCGGCATCGTATTAACGATTATTTGATGCCGTCCCAGGCGCTCTGGATTTCGCCGGCCGCCTCTTCGGCAGTCTTGCCGCCGACGAAATCGACCATGCCCGTCCAGAAGGCGCCTGCGCCGATCTTGCCCGGCATCAGGTCGGAACCGTCAAAGCGGAAGGTAGTGGCCGACGTCAGGATCTCGCCTTCCTTCTTCATCTGCGGATTGGCATAGGCCTCCGTGCTGACGCCCTTGTAGGGTGTCAGGAAGCTCGACTGCGCCATCCAGACCTCGTGTGCGATCGGGGTCTTCAGGAAATCGATGAAGGCGCGGGCCGTCTTCGAGTCCTTGGTGATCGAGACGAGCGTGCCGGCGCCGAGCACCGGTTTGCCGAGTTCGGGATGCGAAGCATAGGTCGGCATATAGAAGAAGTCGGCGTCCTGTCCGAGCTTCGTGCCCTCAGGGAAGAAGGAGGGTATGAACGAGGCCTGATGGTGCAGGTAGCACTTCGGCGGAACGGTGAAGAGGCCCTTCGGGCTGTCGCGGAAATCGGTCGAGGCCACGGCTGCGACACCACCGTTTACATATTTCTCGTTCTTGGCGAACTTGCCGAATTCGTCGATCGCGGCAACCACGGCCGGATCGGTGAACTTCAGCTCGTTGGTCGTCCACTTGTCGTAGGCTTCCGGCGGCTGCATGCGCAGCATGATGTCCTCGACCCAATCGGTCGCCGGCCAGCCGGTCGCGCCGCCGGAACCGAGACCGATGCACCAGGGAACGCCGCCATCCTTGACGATCTGGTCGGTCAGGGCATGGAGCTCTTCCATGGTCGTCGGGATCTTATAGCCGGCTTCCTCGAAATTCTCCGGCACGTACCAGACGAGCGACTTGACGTCGGCCTTATAAGGGAAGGCGTAGAAGGCTTTCTTGCCGTCCTTGCCCTTGTATGTGCCATAACCGACCCAGCTGTCGCCGGCGCCGTAATTGTCCTTGATCCACTTGGAATTGTCGTCGCCGAGCGGCGTCAGGAAGCCCTTGCCGGCGAGATCGGCCAGCAGCCCCGGCTGCGGCAGAACAGCGATGTTCGGCGGCGAGCCTGCCTGCGTGTCGATGACGATCTGCTGTTCGTAGTTTTCGGAAGAGGAATATTTGACGTCGATTCCGGTCGCTTCGGTGAAATAGGCGAGAACGCTCCGGAAGAACGCCTCGTCCTCACCGCGCCACGGGCCGAAGATCGTCAGCGGCTGCCCCTTCAGGTCGGCATGAGCGGCCTTGAATTCGTCATAGCTCTTCCAGTTGAACTTGGCATCTTGTCCCGGCGCAAACTTCAGATCGGCCGCGGACGCAGCACCGGCACAAAGCGCCGCCACGGCAACGCTCATCAAAAATGACTTTTTCATGTGATCAACCTCCCATCACAAACTCAACAGCGCCAAACTTCTTCAACGGAAATTTTCAAAGCGCTTTGGCACCCAACTCATTCCACTTTCGGTGGAGCGAAGTCAAGTCATTTCGCGAAAAGTCGCCGCAGACATGCGGAAGGGCGCCGTCCACCGGTGTCTCTTGGGCAATATGGAGCGATTTTTCTTGAGTCAAGCGCGCCAAATGAATACATAATTGAAAGCGCTTTGGATGTCGCTGGGAGGCGGCTTGCCTGTTGAGGCGCCAAGCGGGCCGGGAGGAAGCATAGCAGGTGAATCTCAAACAGCTATCGGAATTGCTGGGGCTTTCGCAGACGACAGTGAGCCGAGCCCTCAACGGCTATCCCGAGGTCAACGAAGCGACCCGGGAGCGCGTGCTCCAGGCTGTCAAGGAAACCGGATACCGGCCGAACAAGGCTGCCCAGCGGCTTGCGACCGGCAAGGCGGGCTCGATCGGCCTCGTCATGCCGACGGCGCCGGGCCATCAGTCCGACGTGCATTTCGGCGAATTTCTGGCCGGGCTCGGCGAAGAGGCCGTGCGCCACGATTTTCACTTCGTCATCATGCCATCCGACCCGGACGACGAGGTGGCGGCGCTCCGGCGCCTTGCGATCAGCGGCAATGTCGATGCGCTGTTCGTCGCCTATATGCGCGGCCACGACCCGCGGCTTCCCATGCTGAAATCCCTCTCCATGCCCTATGTCGTGCATGGCCGCTCCTTCGGAACGGATCCGGACTATCCCTATCTCGACATCGATAATGAGGGCGCCTTCTACGATGCGGCGCGGCTCCTGTTGCAGCTCGGCCATACGCGCTTTGCGCTGATGAACGGGCCAATGCATCTGGATTTCGCGATTCGCAGGAGGAATGGCGTGACAGCCGCTCTTGCCGAGCGCGGGCTCACTCTCGACGAGGATTGCATCAGCCATGCGTTGATGACCGATGAGCAGGGCCTGCTTTCGATGGAGCGCTTCCTGCAGCTGCCGAACCGCCCGACGGCAATCCTCTGCTCCAGCACGGTACTGGCGCTCGGGGCGATCCGCGCAGTGAACCAGGCCGGATTGCGGCTCGGCGAAGACATCTCGCTGATCGCCCATGACGACGTGCTGCCGCTGTTGAAGCCCGAGAGTTTTTCGGTGCCGCTGACGACGACACGCTCTTCGCTGCGGGCCGCAGGCGTTCGCATCGCGCAGCGGCTGATCGGCACGGTGAAACAGGCAGGCCCCTTTCCCGAACAGGAGCTCTGGAAAACCGAACTGATCGTCAGGGCCTCGACCGGCCCTGCCCCGCAGCAGCCTTAATCAGAACTGCGGCGGCGTCTGCCCTGCGGCCCGGTGGGCGGCGATGACGGTGTTGGCCATCAGCATGGCGATGGTCATCGGACCGACACCGCCTGGAACCGGCGTAATGGTGCTGGCGATCTCGGAGACTTCGCGGAAGGCAACGTCGCCGACGAGCCGGGTCTTGCCCTCGCCTCTTTCGGGGGCCGGGACGCGATTGATGCCGACGTCGATAACGGTTGCGCCCGGCTTGACCCAATCGGCCTTGACCATCTCCGGCCGGCCGACGGCAGCGACCAGAATATCGGCATTGCGGCAGACCTCGGCGAGGTTCCTGGTTCTGGAGTGAGCCATCGTCACCGTCGCATTGGCGTTGAGCAGCAATTGCGCCATCGGCTTGCCGAACAGGTTGGAACGGCCGATGACGACAGCATTGAGCCCGGAGAGATCCTCGCCATGGGTGCGGCGGACGAAGACCATGGCGCCGGCCGGCGTGCAAGAGACCAGACCGGTCTTCAGGTCGCCGGTGGCGAGCTTGCCGGCATTGACGACGCTGAGGCCATCGACATCTTTTTCCGGCAGGATCGACTGGATGATCGGTTCACTGTCGAGCGGTTTCGGCAGGGGCAACTGCACCAGGATGCCGTGGATCGACGGATCGGCGTTAAGCGTGGCGACAAGCGCTGCGAGCTCTTCCTGCTTCGTGTCCGCCGGCAGCGTGTGCTGCACGGACTTGAAACCACACTCCTTGGCCATGCGGCTCTTGGAGCCGACATAGGCATGGCTTGCCGGATCGTCGCCGACGATGATGACCGCAAGGCCTGTCGTGACGCCGCTCATCTTTTCCAGCGCTGCCGTCGCACTCTTGACCGTCTGAATGACCGATGCAGCTACGTTCTTGCCGTCGATTACTGTCGTCACGCGTATCTCCGCCCTGTTTTGCGTCAATCTAGGAATAGTTGACGAGCGTCAAATGCCCGCTAACGCCCTATCCTGTCGGAAAGCGGCAAGGCAATAACAAATTTGCAAGGAAATGGGTGCTTCAGCGCCGCGGTTGCCGCGTTTCCATCACATGAACCCGAAGCCGGTCCCGCAGGCCTGAGATTTCGGAGCGCAGCAGCGCGATCTCGTCGACCGCCGCCGGGGCTGGCAGGGGCAATGGCGGCGGAGAAGCAACGGGCGGAGATGCCGGCAACTCCGTTGCAGGAGACGCGACGGATTTGCGCAAGGACAGCAGGAAAGCCAGGGCAAGACCGAATGCCAGGCCCGCGGCGGCGCCGGCCAGAGCGCGGCCGGTCAGACCACTCTTTGCCGATATCGCCGATGTCAGCGGCGGTTTCAAAACGGTGACATGGCCGTCGCCGGCTGTCGCCGATGCGGACGTCGCATCATCCAGGCGCGAGCGGGCGGCATTCGCCTTCTCTCGCAGCTCGGTCAACCGCGACAGATCGACGCCGGTATCCCGGCTCTGGGCGATCAGCGTGTTGCGGCGGTCGTTCAGGCCCTTGCGTGCATCGACCGCAGCCTTGGCGGCGGCATTGGCGACCTGTGCGAGCCGGGCAAGCTCCCTGCCCATGTTCTCCTTGAGGCCGTCGGTTTCGGCCTGCTGTTGCAACAGGCGCGGATGACGCGGGCCAAGCTCAGCCGAAAGCTGCGCAAGCGTCGTCCTGGCGACCGAATATTTGTCGCGCCAGTCCTGCATCGCTGGCGAGAGCATGTCGGAGGGCACGGAACCGTCCAGCACGCCGGCAAGCTTCGCCGCCTTCAGCCGGTCGGCCTGCGCCTTGGCCGCGAGAATGTTCTGGTCTGCCTCTTTCAGGTCGGCATCAAGCCGGTCGATCTGGCGGCGAAGATCGATCGCCACCTTGACGTTGCCTTCGCCGCTCTTTGCCGTGAAGGCGGCAAGCTCCGCCTGAGCCTCGTCATAGGCCTTGCGCAAAACCGCGTCGGTTTCGGCGTTGCCGCCGCGTGCGTCGCCGCCCGCTGCCTCGGCCAGCCTTGCGGCGATACGGGTGGATTTGGCACCGTCGCCGGTCGTCACCCGCACCCGGATCGTGCCGGCGGCGGCATCGGGCACAATCTCGACTGCACGTCTCAGCGCGACCTCGGCGCGCGAGGCCGGATCGGCGGCAGCACCGGTCGCCGAGAGAAGATCGAGCGCAACGGCGAACGCATTGGCGCCCGTGCCGACGAATTCGGGATCGTGATCGAGCTTCAGGGTGGCGACCGTCGACGCAGCCACGCGCGCCGACAGCAGTCCCTTCGCCGCAGCCTGCGTGAAAGCGGCGCGGCTTGCGGCATCCGTTTTCACAGCAAGCGTCGCTTCGGCGCGGTAGAGGACGGGCGCAGCCGGCATCAGCATCGGCAGGCCGGCGCCCAGGATCGTTGCCGCAGCGACCGTTACCGCAAGGCCGGCCCTGTCCGCACGGCGTTGCGGTGCTGCCGGGCGGGGCTCGAGCGTTTCCTGATGAATTGCGGGTTCGACCGAAATCGCCGGCTGTCCGGCGGAAGCCACCGGCTCTTCATATCGCGCTGGTTCCGGCGGAAGACGACGGCCGACATCATTGGCAGCCCGGAGGCGATTGCCGAGAATTGTTTCGATGCGGCCGACGAGCGGCGCCTCGGGCGCCGCCCTCATGCGCTGCTCTTCCAGCACGCGGCCGATGGCGCGCAGCAGGTCGGCTTCGGGCTGGGCGATGTCCAGTCCGTTTGATCGGGGCGGCCGATAGGGATCGTCATGGGCGCGCGGCCTTGCGGCTGCGTGATCGAGAAAACTACTTCTGGCCCTGCTATCGTACATTTGCGCCACATCTCATGCACATGATGGCCGAGTTTACTCATCCGCATGCGAAGCAGATGATTAAGTCACTCTAAATTTTCATGGCAAAGAAATGGTTAACCGCAGCCGGCAAGAATTGCGGTTCGATTCTCGATAGCGCTGCTGCGCGTCAAACGCGCGGACACTGCAGGCTCAGCTCGCCTTCTTGCGATCGGCCGCCGGCTGCACGACGTTGCGGGCCTCTTCCGGATGGCTCAGCATTCTTTCGCGCCGGCGGAAGCGGTAGCGCAGGACATGAAAGAGGAAGACCGGAATGCCGACGATGTAGCGCCGCCACAGGCGCGCGGGCTCCTGTATCAGGCGATAGGCCCATTCCAGACGCATCATCCGTACGGTCTTCGGCGCCCGCGGCACGGCGCCGGAGACGAAATCGAAGAGCGCGCCCACCGTCAGCACCAGGCGCGCATGGTCGGCACGGATATTGTCATGAACCCATTTCTCCTGCAGCGGCGTCCCCATGCCGACGATCAGAATATCGAGTTTCTGGCGCTCGACCTCCTCGATGACATCCGTGGAGTCGACCTTGTCGAAAAATCCATCGGAAATAACCACAAACTCATGCCAGGGCGTGTGCTTGCGGAAATTTTCCGCCGCCGCCTCGACGACCGAGCGCTTGCCTCCGATGAGACCGATGCGGCGCGGGGTCTCCATGAAGGTGAGCAGGGCCGGCACGAAGTCGGTGCCGTTCAGATTGGCGGGAAATGGCCCACCATGGGCGATCTGCGATGCTATATTGAGGCCGATACCATCCGGCAGCACCAAGTTGTGCGACATGATCCGGTAATATTCATCGTCGCGCAGCGCCGTCAGCATGTTATGGGCATTGACGAAGCAAACCACGGTCTGGCCGACGGGAATGGACGCCAGCTCGTTGATAAAAACGAGGGCATCGTCCCAGCCGAGATCGCAGACCGGCAGATCGAAGATCGTCCGCCGCGACGCAAGCACCGCGAAGTTTGCAATCAAATTCATTCCTACCTCCTGCCGAGGGTGCGTCATGCGCCCGAAATCCCGGAAAACAAGCCCATATTTCCGCACCCCGGAGGTCTCGAAAGAACCGGTCGCGTCACGCATGGACGGCGTCGCCCCGATCGCGGAAAACGGCGCATGCCAAGCTGTGCCACCTGATATAGCAGGACGGTTTCAAACAACCCTTAGGAAAATTCCTTGGATTTTGATGCTCGCATAAGTAGTTTGTTAACCAAAGGCGGCCCAACGACAAACGGCGCCCGACGGCGCCGTTTGTGCATCGATGATCGGTTGCTTCAATGTGCGGGGGCCGATGCTTCCTCGGCTGGGGCGCCCTCGACGATCTTGACCGGTGCGCCGAGCTTCTTCGGTTGACCGGCCGAATTTTCCTTGACCTCTTCCTTGGAGAGATAATCGAGCTGCTCCAGCATCACGTCAGCGACATACTCGCCGCCGAGGCGCTCGTTCATGCCCTTCCTGATCTCCTCGCGAAAGGCTTTCGGGTCGAAGGATTTGATGTGGGCAAGATCGACCATCTTGTTGCCGACGAGCAGGCTGAAAAGTTCGTCGGTCGTCATCTCGGTGAGCGGCAAGGTCACGCCCTTCAGCATGTCCTTGTTCATCATGAAGGAAATGCGGCCGAGAAAATAACCGGTGATCGCACCGTCGCCGATGACCGGCACAGTGATCGTTTCACCCTTCACCAGTTCGAGCGCGCTCTGCTTGGAATCCGTTGCCGCGGGCGCCGGCGCCGTCGCCAGGTACACCGAAAAATAGACTGAGGCCAAGGTGATGGCGCAAACCCAGATACCGGTAAGGACGAGCTTGACCATCAGTTTCCACGCGCGGCGAATTGTTCCTGGGAATAGGTGCCGTCGGCGTCGGCGTCCTGAACCGCATTCTTCAGGAGGTCGGCCACGGCACGAACCGCTTCCAGATGCGCCTCGACACGCCTGGCGTTCAGAACCAGTTTCTTTTTCAGGCCGTGCAGCTGATCGAGATGGGCAGCGGCAAGCTCGGCCGGATCGGTATCGCGGAAAAGCATCGACAGCTCGTAGAGGCAACGGCTCTTGTGCGCGTTGGAGACCTTGAGATCAAATTGCGGATCGTTGCCGATCCGGGTGTTCTCATTGTCGATGATCATCTCGAGGCGTCCGAGAACGGATTTGATCCTGTATTCGTTCGAAACTATTTCCATTGTGTCCTCGATTATGTGTCGCTTGCTGTCTTGGAGTCGGCGGTCGGCGTGCCGAAGGTCCTGCGCTGGAAGTCGTCGATCATGCTGAGCGCTGTGTTGCGGTCGCGATCATCGGTCGAAGCGTTGACGATCTTGCCTTCCTGGCGGCGCAGCTGCTCGCTGTACATCTGCTTGGCGATGCCGATGCCATCGCCCTTGGCCATGGTGTTGCCGAGCTGCTCGGCCATCATGCCCTTCCAGATATCGCCGGTCGCGCCCTTGCCGTAAACGTCTTCGCTCTCGCTCGGCAGCATCGACTTGACGAAGTTCTGCAGCACCATGGCCTCGAACTTCCGGTAGCTTTCCGGAACCTCCTCGGTCTTGGCGCGGTTCTGGATGTTGGAGAGGCCGCTCTTCTGGCCGATATGATCGAGAACGTCGACCGTATTGGAGAAGCCCTTGCCGTTCTCGGCGAGGCTCGTCGCGGCAAAAGCCGCACGGTTTGCCTTCAATTTTTCCTGGGCTGCCTGAACCTCCATGGGGTCGGCAGCTTTGACCACGTCCAGGACCAGATCACTGGGGGGCGCAATAGCCACGTTACAATCCTCTGAATTAAGATCGCAACGATTATGGTTTTTGAAGCTTGCTGGAGGCTGGCGTTGCGAATTGCTGATCGATTACATCGTAAACGGCATTGTCGTCGGCCTCGCGGCGCTCAGCGTCCAAGGCCTCTTTCATGCCCTCTTGCAGCCGATCGGCCTTGGCGCGCTCGCGCGACAGCCGCATCTCGTGGATCTGCTGCATGCCGGTCAGCTGCTGATCCTTGATGGTGAGCCTGCCGAATCGATCGGCATAATTCTGCGAGAAAGCGTGGTGGACGGGATCCATCGAGCCAAGCGCGACGATGACATCGTCCATCGCCGCATTGACCTCGATGCGTTGACGGCTGGTTTCGGCCAGATCGTTTTCCGCCATCCTTTCGATATGCCGCTGCACCGACAGGAGACGCTTGAGCTTCTGGGAGCGGCTCTTCTCGATCATGACAGCCTCATCGCCCGATATAGATCGAACTGAAGGCTTGGCCGAACTGGCTGACCAGCGCCGCAATCGAGATGTAAAGAAGGAAGAGCCCGCCCATCAGGAGATAGGGCGTGGAAATGAAATAGACCGGGATCTGCGGCGCCAGCTTGTTGATGAAGCCGATCGAGACGTTGAAGATCATGCCGTAGATCAGAAAGGGGCTCGACAGCCGCAGCATGATGTAGGTCGTCTGCTCGAGCGTGTCGGTGAAGGAGATCAGCGTCGCGCGCATCTGCACCAGGCCGCCGAAAGGCATGGTCGTGTAGGAATCGATCAGGGCGCGGAAGACGATGTGGTGGAAATCCATGATGAAGAGAATCATGATGCCGGCAAAGGTGATGAAGGCGGAAAGGCTGGTCTCGGGAGTGTCTTCGATGACATCGGCCGAACCCGGCTGGGTATAGCCGACCATCATGGCGAGGATCGTCGCAGCGAATTGCATGCCGAGCGTATAGAGTCTGGCCAGCATGCCGTACATCACGCCGATCAGTGATTCGCTGAAGATCAGGCCGATATAGGTCGCGGATCCCGTATGAACGGCGGGATAAACGGTATCCCAGAGCAGCGGCATGACGGCGATCGACAGCGCGAGAGCAATGAAGACGCGCAGCTGCTCAGGCACGCGCGCCGAGGAAAAACCCGGAAGAACCAGCACACAGCCGCCGATCCGGCAGAAAACCAGAAACAGCGCAAGAACCGTCCCTTGCGGGTCTGTTATCATGAAATCGAGCCCAAAATCTTTATCTCGATGCCCTTGGCCAATTCGACATGCGACAGGACCGGGAGCGTGGCGAACAGCCGTTCGATGATCATGCGCACATAGGATCGTGTTTCCGGCGACGTGACAAGGGCGAATGGCAGGCCGCGATCCATGAACTCACGGATAACTTTGCTGGCCTGCTCGCTGAACTCCTCCAGGCTGCGCGGATCGATGTCGAATTCGATCACCTCGCCCTTGGCATCGCGCTTCAGCGCCTGGTGGAAGGCGAGATCCCATTTGCTGCCGAGGCGCAAGACACGCAAGACGCCATTATCGGCGAGATCGCCGCAGAGCTGCTGGGCCATGCGGATGCGGACATGCTCGACGATCTGCTCGGTCTTCCTGACATGCGGGGCAAGCTCGGCCACCGCTTCGAGAATGAGATGCAGGTTGCGGATCGAAACGCGCTCGGCAAGCAGGAGCTTGAGCACCGCCTGCAGGCCGGAATAGGACATGTGCGACGAGCAGATCTCATCGGCAAGCTTCTTGTATTCCGGATCGAGGCGGTCGATCAGCACCTTGACGTCCTTGTAGGATAGAAGTTGCGGCAGGTTGTTGCGGATGACCTCGCTCATGTGCGTGAGCACGACGGAGACGTTGTCGATCGGCTGGAAGCCTTCGCGTTTCAGATCGTCGGCGAAGTTTTCGAGGATCGAGACAGCCGGCATGCCGAAAGCGGGTTCGCGGATTTCGTCGCCGGGAATGCTCGGCTTGCGACCGGCGCCGGTGACGACCAGGACTTCACCTACGCGCAGCAGGTTGGATGCGACCGTCGTGCCATGGATGCGGATCTGATAGGACTTCTCGGGAATGGCGATGTCGTCCGTGACCTTGATTTCCGGCACGACGAAACCGTATTGAGTGGCGAACTTCTTGCGCATCTTGCCGACGCGGAACGCCAGCTCCTGGTGAGCGCCGAGCAGGCGGGTCGACACCATCTTGCCGAGCGCGAGCTCGATCTCGGAGGTGCGGAGCACCGACTTGACCGAATCCTTCTCCAGCTCCTTGCTTTGGACGACCTTCTTTTCCTCCTGTTCGCGGCGAAGCTTGTTTTCAGCCTCGACCTGCCGCGGAATGAACCAGGCGCCGAAGGCGAGAAGACCGCCGAGAACGGTGAAGGGAATGGTCGGCAGGCCCGGCATCAGGCCGAGAACGAACATCAAGACGGCCGAGACGGAGAGCGCGCGGGGATAGCCGCTCAGCTGGTTGACGACAGCCTGGTCCGTGGAGCCGGTCGTACCGCCGCGTGACACGAGAAGGCCGGCTGCGAGCGAAACGATGAGGGCCGGCATCTGCGAGACGAGGCCGTCGCCGACGGAGAGCTTGACGAAGACGTCGGCCGCTTCGCCAATCGGCATGCCGTGACGGAAATAGCCGATGATGATGCCGCCGAAGACGTTGATCGCGGTGATGATGAGGCCGGCGACGGCATCGCCGCGCACGAATTTCGACGCACCATCCATCGCCCCGAAGAAGGAGCTCTCCTCTTCGAGCTCTCTGCGCCGGCGCTGGGCTTCCTTTTCATCGATGATGCCGGCCGAGAGATCGGCGTCGATCGACATCTGCTTACCGGGGATGGCGTCCAGGGTGAAACGCGCGCCGACTTCGGCGATACGCGTGGCGCCCTTGGTGATGACGATGAAGTTGATGGTGATGAGGATCAGGAAGACGATCAGACCGATGACGAAGTCGCCGGACATGACGAGACTGGCGAAACCGGCAATGACGCCGCCGGCCGCATCGTGGCCTTCATTGCCGTGGGACAGGATGACGCGGGTCGTCGCGATGTTCAGCGCCAATCGTGTCATCGTTGCGATCAGCAGAATGGTCGGAAAAGACGAGAAATCGAGCGGCTTCTGAATCCATAGCGCGACCATCAGGATCAGCACCGAGAAAGCAATCGAGAAGGCCAGCCCCATATCGATCAGGAACGGCGGGATCGGCAGGAAGAGAATGCAGATGATGCCGATGATGCCGAGGGCAAAACCGATATCGCGCAGGCTCGGGGCGACTTTCGGAAGGGGGAGTGCAGGTGGTTGCGCCATGACGATTCCGTCTCTTCATGAGAGGAGGCGGACATGAGTCCGCCCAATTCGGATCGAGAATTAAATGGCGAAGCTTGCGCGAAGGTGGCTCAGAAACCCGACTGAATGCGCGAAAAGACCAGATTGGTGAAAATGGAGATCTGCGAGCCGACGAAGGGGGCGGTGATTCCGACCACGACCAGCACCGCGACAATCTTCGGCACGAAGGTCAGTGTCGCTTCCTGCACCTGGGTCAGCGCCTGGATCAAGGCGATGACGAGACCCACCACCATCGCAGCGAGAACCGCCGGACCGGAGGCAATCAGGACCGTCCAGATTGCGGCCTGGAACAGATCCAATGCATCAGCTTCATTCATCTGAAGGCAACCTCATATCGCCCCGAAGCAGCCCCGTTATGACAGGGCTGCGATTGATCGGCATTGTCAGGCGCGCTGACACCCCTTTGCGTCAGGAGCTGCTGCTCGGCGCCTCGTCGGCGACAGTGATTCCCGCCTGCACGAGTATCTTATCGCCATCCGTGGTCGTCGCAATGATGCCGTCGGAATAAACCTTGACGGAATCGATGACGCCTTTGACGGTGCCGTCGGCGCTTTCCATATATTTGCCGACATAGCTGCTGGCCTGGGTCAGGCTTGAGCTTGCCAGGAGCGTATCCAGCTTGGTGTTGGTCTGGATCGTCTGCTCGACCTGCGAGAAGGTGGCAAGCTGAGCGACCTGTTCGCTTGCATCCATCGGATCGGTCGGATCCTGGTTCTTCATCTGCGCGATGAGCAGCTGAAGGAAGTTGTCGTAGTTCAGCGTCGCCTTGCTCTGAGTTGAGCTCGAGCTCGTCGTGGTCGAACTCGTCACGCTTGACGTTGCGTCTACCGCCATGGTGCGATCTCCCTGCGAATTTGCTCGACCATCGTCGGGGGCAGTTCGTGATTGTTGAGGATATTGTCTTCGATCGCGTAGAGACCGCGGATCGCCTTCAAGGCGTCGAAGGCGCGGCCGGTCGACACAAGCGCATCGATCCGCTTCAACTCAGCGAGGATCTCTTCGTTCTTGAAGCAGGTGAGCAGCATGGTGATCGACTTGCGGAACATCGCCGTCGAGTGATCCTTGCCCTCGGGATTGATGAGGATCATCTGCGCGATGAAATAGAGCTGGCGCAGGGGCGTCGTTGCGCCTTCCGGCTGGAGGACGTGATTCTCGAGAAGGAACGTCACATCGTTCAGGAATTCCAGCGCGACCTTGCGGTCGACACGCAGGACGGCGCCGTTGATGAAGATTCTTTCTCCGGCCTTCAGAGAAATGCGAAGTGTACTTTTCATTTAAGTCCATCCCTGATGATGGTGGTAACGTCGATGATGCCCTGGTAGTTATTAGACAGACGTTTTCTGATCCTGTCGCATTCCTTCAATATCCAGATCGCAATCGAGATGAGGTTGGCCCTGAGCTGGATATCCAGCTGGTTTTCCGGATGTTTCAGATCCTCGATAAAGCTGATCCAAACCCGGCGCGTATAAAACAGGGCTTCGATGGCTTCCCGACCGTATTTTTCCTTGTCGCGCGCCAACGCCAGCAGTTCTATGGACCGGTCAAGAACCTGCCATTCCCGCTCTTTCGCGTCGGCCACCGAGTCCTGCATGACTTCGGCATATGAGAACTGATACATTCATGCATCCTTCTGTGCGCGCCTTTGATCATCAAAGGTAGTTTACGAGACTCAACTGCTGGATCTTCGAGACGATCGTGTAAGCGGTTTCAAGCTGCGTTTCCAAAGTCTTGACGAGGGTCGAGGCTTCGTAGGGATCGACGCCCTGGAGATCGACCAGCTTGTTCTTGATGATGTTCGACTGAGCGTCGAGAGCGTCATTGGACTTCTTGACGCGCTCCTGGGAGAGGCCAAGCTGACTTGCCTGCGTCACGAGGCCGCTTGTGGCTTTGGCCGTGTAGCTGATGGCCTGCTTGGACACCGTCGTCATTGCATCGGTGCTGAGGTTCTGGCCGAGCAGGGCGGTGGTCATGACCGAAGCAAGCGCCAAATAGCGCATGCCTTCGGAATTGGCATTGGTTGAAGATTCGATCACTTCCGAGTTGCTGATGCGGCTCGTCATGTTCTGGCTCGACGCCTGCGACCAGCCGGTCCCTGCAGCCGTCCAGTTCGCTTCGCTGAACATCGGCTCGACCGTCGACGTGATGAAGGTCTCCATTTCAGCGCCGGTGAGGTCGCTGACCGCTTTCGGCGGAACGAGACCGGCCGCATAAGTGTTGAGCGCAGTGACGATGGCGGCGCTCGTGGCCGTCGTCTTGTCGGTCAGCGGCTGCACGTCCGTGTTGATGCCGGAGAACAGATATTCCCCGTTCACCATGGTGTTGGCCGTATCCATCATGGTCGAAAGTGCGCTGGTGGCCGACTGAATGGCGACGGTTATGCTGCCCGGATCATGGCTACCCTGCAGCGCCGTCAGTTTCGAAACGAGGCCATCGCCGACGTCCTTCATCTTGGAAAGACCGAGCTGCGAGGATTCCATGCGTGCGCTGACAAGCGAATTGCTTGATTTGATTGAATCGATTCTGTCGGTCTCGCGGGTGAAATCTACGCTTCTGGCTGCATTGCCGCCGAGCGAGACGCCGATATCCGCATAGACCCCCGTGGTCGCTTCCATCGTCGCCTTCGTCATCTGGTTCTGCGCCTGACGGATCGTCAACCGCATTGCATTCTGAATGGCTGAACTTGAAATAAATGAGCTCTTCATGGCTTAACTCGCAATATCCAGCAATGACTTCAGCATTTCGTCTACGGCGTTCAGAATCTTGGTCGCCGCTTTGTAGGACTGCTCGATATCAAGGAGCAGCGTCAGCTCCTCGTCGAGGTTGACGCCGGTCTCATTGGAATAGGCTTCGTCGGAGCGCGACAGTGCCGCCGAAGTGTTTTCGGCCGCCGTCGTCGCGTTGCTGCGGTACTGCTCGAGCCAGCCGAGGGAATTCGTGGCATATTCCATGATGCTGACGTTGGAATCGATGCCCGTCGTGGCGTCGAAGCCGACCGGCGCTCCAGCTGCCGGGTCGAAATCCATGTCGGATGTCATCGCCGTATAAAGGCGGTCGAGTTCAGCCGTATAACCGCTGACGCCTGACGTGTTCAGGACGACGCCGGCGGCGTTGACGCCACCATCGCGCAGACGCATCGGATCGCCGCCCTGCGAGGTGATTACGCGGGTGCTGACCGTGATGGTAGACGCCATCCCAGCGACCGCGGTGGCGCCAGTATCGACCGTGCCGCCACTCCAGGTGAAAAGGCCTGGCACATAGGCCGGCGGCCCTGCCGTGTTCTGCTCCTTGAAGAGCGAGACGAGGCCACGGGCGATTTCGTCGAGCTGCTTCTGGAAGTTGGGGGCAATCTCGTCGCGAATCTGCAGGAGCGACTGGAGGCTTCCCTGCCCCGTCGTCGTCGAACCTTTGCCGAGCGGCAGCGCAACACCGTCGATATAGACAGAATTGCCGATCGTGGTGGCGGTATAGATATCCTGGGACTTGAACGTCACCTTGCGCGGGATCGTCTCGAAGAGGATCGTTCCGTCCGGCGTGCTCAGCACCATGTCGTTGTTGTCGCGCGTCGTCGCACTGACGCCGACGATTTGCGAAATCTGCTTCAGAACTTTCTCGCGTTCATCGAGAGCGCCGGATGCATCCGTACCGGAGGCAGTGGCGGTCTTGACCGCATTGTTAGCCTTCTCGAACTGGCCGAGGAGCGTATTCAGCGTATCGACGGCGGTGGTGATTTCCTTGTCGGCGTTGGCGCGAACGTCCTGAACGGACTGCGAGGCATTGTTCAACGAGTTGGCGACATCCTGGGCGGCGGTGATGGCCCCCTGTGCGGCGACGGTGCTGCCCGGCGAGGTTCTGAAAGCCTGCAGTTTCTGTTGGAAAACACCGAGATAAGTCGACGGCGAGGTTTCGTAGTCGTTGCCACCCATGATCGATTTGAGATCTTCGAGGCCGCCCAGCAGGGTCTGCTGAGCGCTGTCCTGAGAGGATGTCTTCAGATACTGGCGCAGCAGGGCGTCTTCCTGTGCCCGGTTGATCTGGACGACCTGCGCGCCATTCAGGGACGTGGTGAGCATCGCCTGCCGGCGCACATAATCTTTATTGCCCGCATTCGAGATATTGTTCGATACGACACTGCTCTGCGTGCCGGTATTGTTGAATATGTTCTGCGCGGTATTAAGTGCGGACGTGAGCGACATGGCTTACCCGTTACCCTACTTATCTCTTGAGGTTGACGAGGACGTCCATGATGTCGGACCCCGTCTGGAACACTTTCGAATTGGCGGTGTAGCTGCGCTGCGCTTCGATCATCTCGGTCAGTTCGCCGGCAAGATCGACGTTCGAACCTTCCAGAGCGCCTGACTTGATCGTGCCGAGGCCGTTGGTCTGAGGGAAGCCGGTGACGGTGACGCCCGACTGGCCATTGGCACTGTAGACGTTGCCGCTCATCAGCGTCAGCTTGTCCGGGCTTGCGACATTGGCGAGCGGAATACGATAAAGCGGCTTGGTACTGCCGTCTTCGTATTTGGCGTAGACGATGCCATCGCCATCGATCGTGACATCCTTGACCGGGCTCGCCGCCTGGCCGTTCGGTGTACCGGTGCCGGCAAAGGCGGCGCCCAGCTGCGTGAAGCCGGAGAGATCCATGTTGATCGATAGAGCATTCGTCGTATCGGCAATGGTGAGGGCGCCGCCCGTCAGCATCTTGCCGTTGCGGTCGAATGTGAGGTTTCCGGAGGCGACAACGGCGCCGGCGCCGCCGGTGTAAGGGAAGGAGGTCGTACCGCCCGTCGCCGCATCGGCGTTGCGGAAGACCGCGACCTCCCAAGTGCTCGCCGTACCGGTTGCCGGCGGCGGTGTCACGACCGAGGTCTTGGTGAAGTAGAAGTCGTACATCACCTTGTTGCCGAGATGGTCGTAGGCGACCATCGAAAACTTCTTGGTGTCGGCGGTCGTGGTGGCGGCGTTCGCGCTCGGCAGCGTCGCCGGAGCGACCGGAGCGATATTGGCGCCGGAATCGAGATTGCCCTTGAAGACACCCGATGTCGAGGCGATCGCGGTCAGCCCCTCCTGATTGACGTTGACGGGAACGAGGCCGTCGAAGCCGTTGACTACGACGGCGGGAGCGCCGGAGTCGTAGGAATAACCCATCAGCTGGAAGCCGGCGGCATTGACGAGATTGCCTTCATCGTCCTTCTGGAAGTCGCCGGCGCGGGTCAGAACCGGGGTGCCGTCGGGACCCTGGACGATGAAGAAGCCGTCGCCCGAAATCGCAAGATCGGTGGTGGAGGTCGTGTAAGAAATATCACCCTGGTCGGAGACGGCCTGGCGCACGGAGGTCTGAACGCCGCCGGAATTGTAGTTGCCGCCCGAGGAGGGAAGAACCAACGAGGAGAAGCTCGTCGATACGGCCTTGTAACCGGTGGTGTTCACGTTGGCGATGTTGTCGGAGACGGTGCTGAGGCGGTTGGCCTGCGCGTTCATGCCCGACACTGCCGTCTTCATGCTGCCGAAAATGCTCATCTGAAAACCTCGTTTTACCTGTTAAACTCGAGAGTATTTGTCGGGCCTTGCGTGAAGCTGTCTGTCATGGCGAGCAGCAAGGCCAATATCGAGGTTCAGCCGGGGGCCGCCACCCGGCCGGAAAAATCAGGCCCAATCGATGCAGTAGCCGAGGAAGCGCTTGGAATCGACCGGATCGACGCCGAGCTTCTTGCGCAGCTTCTTGCGCAGCTTCGAGATGTGGCTTTCGACGACGTTCTCCTCGACCTCTTCATCGAAGATGCCGTAGATGGCGTTGAAGATCTGGGTCTTGGTGACCCGGCGACCGCGGTTGGCGATCAAATATTCGAGGATGCGGCGCTCGCGCCGGGGAAGCGCAAAGACCTCGCCGTTGATTTCGGGGTCACGGCCATCCGAGAAGACGCGGATGCCACCGATATCGGTGTAGTTGGCGATCGCCTTCAGCCGGCGCCGGATCGCGGCCGCTCTGGCAAGAATTTCGCGCGGATGGACCGGTTTGCGCACCACGTCGTCGACGCCGCAATCGAAAAGCGCAAGGGTGTTTTCAAGCGAGGGCTGGTCGCTGACCGCGATCACCGGCGCCATCGAACGGTCCCGGATGGCCCGGGGCAATTCGAAGCTGCGCTGGCCCTGACCGATCAGGAAGGCCTCGACCGCCGCAATATCCGAATCGGCGGCAGTCTGCACCCACTCGCCGAATTCCGATGGATCAAAGCCGGTGGAGGGAATGCCCTCCCGGCCAAACAGGGATGTGTATCCGTCTTTTACGAGCTCACGCTCATCAACCACTACGATCATTCGTCCGCCTCCGAATCAGTGTGGCACTTCGATGATCTATGGGTACGAATCGCACGAATCGGCGACAACTCGTTAAAGTGAATGGCGGAAATTAATAATTGATTAAGACCTGCGTGGCGATTTGATCTACATCTAGTGGCTACGCCTGGATATCCACACAAAAGTTTCGTGGAAAAGTTAACGCTCGGTTAATTGTGACTTGCGTACCGATTTGGCGCCGGATTCCTGCCACATTGCGACACAGTTCGGTCACAATTTGGCAATTCTCTCTTTGGTTGAATTAATTCTGGCAGAAGTTACTCGCATTGGGAGTCCACTTGCCATAGCCGGTCGCCACCAAATTGGCGATAACGCGGCAGACATAATGCTTCTGCGCGGGATTGTTATTCGGACCCGCGTGGTATCTTGCTACCGCCATCGTCCAGGTCTCATGACGGTCATGCAGGTTGCGGAGAAACTTCGCCGCATATTCCACATTGCGATGCGGATCGAACATATCTTCGGCGGAGGGGAAATTCTCGCCGTGATAATAGTGATTGATCTGCATGCATCCGATGTCGATGAGCTTCGCCCCGCTTCTGCGGGCCACATCGAACTGCCTCATCGCATCCTGTTCCGAGGGCGGGAAAATCGCCTTGCCTTCGACGTTCATGGCATAGGGATAGAGTGAGCCCCTGCGGCCGGTCTCCGTCAGGCCGACCGAATAAAGGATGCCTTCCGGGATACCGTATTTGACCGCAGCCGACTGGATTTCGCGTTCGCAGGCACCGGTGGAAGCGGCTGCCTCAGAGGTAAACGCCGCCAGCGCCGCTGCTGCGAGCACCGCCAGCAGCGACGTCTTCGATACCGGTCTCGCCTGCGCCATTGAAGCCTCCATTCGTCCGCTGCGCCATCTGATTGTGGCGCTCGCGCGCCTCGCCGCCCTGCCCTTGCTGAGGCAGCGACTGCTGCTGGGAGGCCTGCCCCTGGCTGCCGGCCTGGTTGCCGGCGTCGGATCGCTCGACGGGGGCCATGCTGATGGTGACGTTGTCGACCGCATAGCCCTGGCTGCGCAGCGCTTCGAGAATCTTGCCGTGATCTTCCTTCAGCTGCCGGTAGGCGGCGCCGGTTTCGACCTTCAGGTCGACGTTCAGGGCGTCGCCGGCCAGGCGCATGGTCGCCGTCACCAGGCCGAGATCGATCGGGTTCATCTGGATCTTCAGCGTATTGACCACCTTGCCGGTGCTCGTCCATTCCGCCGCGTTGGAGAGCGCCGAACTCGGCTGCATGGCGCGCGCCCATTCGGAATCACCGGAGAGAGCGGCGGTGACCGCAGCGGAATTGGTATTCTGCGCCAGGCCGATATAGCGGCGCGATTCGAGGACCGAGACATTCTCGACATCGGTCTTCTTCGCACCGTCCTTGGACCCGGCCTGTTCCGCGCCGAGGTGAACGTCCATCGAAACGCCGCGGCCATCGGCGCGGCTGATCCGGAACGTCCGGCCGTCGGCGGCTTCGGTATTCTCGGCGCCGGGAACCTTGATATCATCAGACTTGACGCTTTCGACATTGCCGCTGACAACCCCCAGGGCGTCGGATGCGTGCCCGCTCGTTTTGGCGACGATACCGGCGGCCGACTTCTCGGCAGATCCGGCCTCGCCGGTCTTGGTAACGGCTTGATGGGCGGCTGCGGCGGCCGGCAAAGCGACCGTGCCATCAGCGGGCTCCTGCTGCAGCAGGCCGAGCACATCGGAAACGCCGCCGTCCTCGGCCTCACCGTCCGTATCCGCATCTGTTTTCGAGACGTCCGTCTTGACGCGCTTGACGCCTTTGGCCACCTGCGCGGCCTCGTCGGCGGACTGATCCTTGGGATCGGGCTTGCCGACGCCTGCCGGCAATTTGAGCCCATCCTTCGCCGGCTTTGCGGCGACCTTTTCGGCATTGGCGACCGTTTCTGGCTGCACCTCGGCCTGTGCCTTCAGTGCGGCGTCGCTGAGATCGATCAGCGGTCTGGCGCCGTTGCGGCTGCGGATCGTCCGCGCCACCTTCCCCGGATCGCCATTGGCGACACTCTGATCCGGCTGTGCATCGTCCGGCGCGCCGTCGACGGCGCTGCCGCCTGTCTCAGCAAGCACATGGGAGAAGCCGCCCTGCTGACCGGCGGCATCCCCCTTTGCAGCCTTTGCAGATTTCGCGGCCGCAGCCGCCTCCGCACCAGAGGCTCCGCCCGAGACGCTCAAGTCCATCATTGTTCGTTGCCTTCCTGCGCCAGAAGACCATCGATCTCGTCGAGCTTGGATCGGCTGGTCGTCACAAATGCGTTGAATGAGGTGTCGGTATCCTGGCTCTGGCCAGTCGATGCCACACCTCCTGGAACAGGCTCGGGAGGCGCGCCTGGCGTCCCCGGTTGCGTGGCTATCGCCGCAGCCTTTTCAGAAGTGATTTCTTGATGAGAAGTGTTAGGATTCGATGCTTGCGTCAAGCTTGCCGGATCCGGCGCACGCAGGATCTGCTCGGCGACGGACCGCGCCGCCGCCTGCAGGGCCTGATCCCGCGGCGAGAGCGTTTCGCCGTCGATGCCGCTGACATTCTTTGCCGCCTGGTCGATATCCTCCGTGGGAAGGCCGGCCATGCCGCCATAAAAATCGGCGAGCGGGCCGAAAGCGTTGTCGGTGCCCGCGCCAAGGAACTGCACATGTTCGACCGCCATGCGCGCCAGCTCGGGCTTGCCCGCTATCGCGGCAGCGCGGGCGATGCGCAGATAGACCTCGCGCTGGCGCGGGGCATCCATGAATGAGAGGATATCGACGACATCCTGCGGTTTGACGTCGTGATCATGGGCGACGACGAGCTTGACGAAAAGATCGGCGAACTGACTGGCATAGGGCGAATGCAGGAAGCGCCTGGCATAACGCTGCGAATAGGCGAGCCCCTTGTCGAGCATTCGCTTGTCGACGCAGATGGCGAGGGAACGGCGCAAGGCTGCCTCCTCGACGATCGTGCCCGGCGCGGCAAGGCGTGCCTGGTCGTAGAGATCAAGCGCATCTGTCGGTTTCGTGGCGATCAGCACGTTGCCGCCGATCAGCGCCAGGTATGGACCGATCTTCTTGTCGCGATATTCCCTGGCGGTTTCCTCCAGCGTCTTGGCGACGAGCAGCCCCTTGCCGGTCAGATATTTGCGCAGCACATCGGTGACGCGGTTATCGAAATAACCGTCGACGTCATGGGCGATCAGATATTCGAGCGTCTGGGGATTGCCGCCGCTCATTGTATAGATCAGCGCCGCATCGACATTGCGGTCATCATCGAAAATCTTTGTATCGGCGGTTCGCAGCCGCTCGTCGATGGTGCCCAGCATGAAGCGCTGCATTTCGCCGGCCGAATGATCACCGGCGACGACGGAATCCTGCACGAACTGCAGCGACCGCAGCATCTTGTAGGGCGCAAGATCGTCCGGATCCTGCGCTTTGCCTGCGGCAGGCGAAAGCATCGCCAGGCCGAGGGCCATAAATCCGACGTAGCGATGCTGCCGACGCGCCATCCGACTATCCCTATTCCGCCTGCACCAGGATCTCGATCCGGCGGTTGGCCGCATTGAACGGGTCGGCGGGGAGCTTCAGCCGACGGTCGGCGAAACCGGAGACCTGGGAAACGCGCGTCTCGTCCAGTCCGCCGCGCACGAGCATGTAATAGGCGCTCTGGGCGCGATCCATCGAAAGCCGCCAGTTCTCGTTCTGCCCGCCCTTGTATTGGCGCCCGTCGGTGTGGCCGCGGATGGCGACTGCGCCACCCCTCTCCTTCAGGATCGTCCCGATCTTTTCCATGGCGAGCACCATCTCCTGGCGCGGAACAGCCGAACCGATATTGAACATCGAATCATCGTTCTGGTCAGAGATGCTGACCAGCAGGCCGCCTTCGGCCGCCGTCACTGTCAGGCCTTCCGCGAGCTTGCCGGCAACACCGCCGATCTGTTGGGAGATCTGCGCTTGAAGCTGTTCAGCTTCCTTCTTCTGCTGCTCGGGCTCAGCCGCGCTCTGGTCGGCTTCCTTCTGATGCTCGGCGTCCTTCCGAGCTTCCGCCTTCTTCTGCTCGACCGCTTTGCCCTCCGTCACCTTGCCGTCCTTGGCCTCTGCGGCGCCCTTCATTTCCTTGGCTTCCTTAGCAGGGGCTTCCTTTGCGGACTTCTGGTCGGTCGCCAAAGGCACCGGCTTCATATCCTCGGCCTTGGCGATCTCCGTGGTCTCGCTCTCGGTCGGCTGCTCCTCGCTCTTGCCGGGCGGCAAGGGTTTTCCGGCCGTTGTCACCTCGACCTGCTTCGTCCAGAAATCCGGATCGAAGGGATCGCGATAGGCTTGCCCGCCATCGGCGCCGGTGGCAGGGCCGGAATCGGCCGCGCCGCCATCGCCCTTGGCGCTGACATTGGCCTGCTGGCCGACCTCCTGGGCGATCTCGGCGAGAACCGAATAGGGATTCTCGAAGAAATCGGCCTCGGAATAATTGGTCTGGTCGCCTGAGGTCGATGTCTGGTCGTCACCATCGGCGGCGGACTTACCCTCGGTCGGATTATCTTCCTTCTGTTTCGACTTTTCCTTCTTCTCCTCGCCCTCGGCGTGGTCGACAGGCTTCTTCAGGCCTTTCTCGGTCGGCTTTTCGTCGGCAAGCTTGATCGGATTGAAATAGGTCGCAACCGCGGCCTTGGTCTCCTCGTTGGCGGCGTTGACCAGCCACATGACCAGGAAGAATGCCATCATCGCCGTCATGAAGTCGGCATAGGCAATTTTCCACGCACCGCCATGGGCACCATCGTGATCACCGCCGCCATGCCGCTTGACGATAATGATCTCGTTTCTGCCGTGGTGATGGTTTTCGCCGTCGCTCATTCGAGAACTTTCTTCAAGCTGGCCGCCCAGGCGGACATACGGGTAACGATGACGGACTCACCGATTTCGACGGCTAGATCGACATCTTCGGCCTCGATGTGCCGAACCGCCGTGGCATGTTCGCCGAGCTCGGCTTTCAATATGTCGAAAAGGCCGGTCGGCCCTCTGACGACGATTGGTCCGGCCGCACCTTCGAGAATTGCTTCACGCAGCAAAGCGGCGAGACTTTCGGCAGCCTTGGCCGCAAGCGCTTCCGTCACGACGGGCGCAATGGCGATCGCCGCGCCGGCGCTGACGAGCTGAGCGACTTCTTCGGCGATATCGCGGACGCGGGATGCAATGACCGCGGCCGCCTCCACTTCGTAGCGAATCTTCAGTTCCTCGAGCGCGCGCGTATGGGCCTCGGCCAGAGCGCGCGCCTCGCTTTCGTATTTCTCGGTCAAATCAGCGGTCGCCGCCGCATGGCCTTGCGCATAGGCCTCGCGCCGCTCCGCCTCAATGTCGACCGGAGGTTCGCTCGGCGTCTCCGGAAAACCATCTCCGGCCAAATCGTCGATATCGATGATCGGCGCTGACGGCTTCGGTTCGCCGAAGTCCTTCAAATACCGAGAAAGCGAAATGCTCATAGAAACCATCCAGCATCCGGGAGACGTGCGGCTTGCCCGCCCCCGTTCAAAATGACCTTGCGCGCGACATGTCCTTCGCAGCGAACAAGGGCTTGACCTTGCGCCGGCACGATTTTCGGACGATGCCTTCATGCCGGAAACTAGGAAGTCAAACTTGCGCGAGGATGAATGGCGCCGCCGCCATTGGTGATCGCGCCCAGCTCTACTCCAGCAGAATGAGGATCTTGCTTGCCGCCGTGTTGAGGATCGAGATCGCTTCGACTGCCATCTGCTTCTGAGTTTCGATCGCCTTCTGGCGGATCGAGGCCTCATCCATATCGGTATCGACCAGCGCGCCGACGCTCTTGTCGATCGAATCCGACAGATCGGCCGCGTAGTCGATCTGGTCGTCAATACGCGTCTTCATCACACCGATGGAGGCGGCCGTCGTCGTCAGCGAGGAGAACAGGGAGTCGGTCACATCGAGCATGTCGACGAGCTGGGCGTCGGTGGTGTTCTTGTCGATCACGATCTCGCTGCCCGTCGCCGGCGTGGTCGACCCGGCGTCCAGCAGGTAATAGTTCCGCGGTCCCGTGCCGCTGTTGTTGATCGCCTGGGCATCAATCGCCTTGGTGAACAGGCCGCCGCTCGCATTGTTCTTGTCGATGAGGATGGTCTGCGACGAAGGGAAGTCGATGGTCTGGGCCTGGTATTCGCCCGTCGAGGCGCGCACGAAACCTGAAATGACCGACCATGTCGGTGGCGCTGCCTTGTCACTGTTCAGCAACCAGTTCTCGCCTGCAAACGACGTCGACCCGACAACGGTCTTCAGCTGCTCCTTATATTCGCTGATCTCGGCATTGATCTTGTCCTTATCGGTGCCGGGCTCTCTTGCCGCAACCAGCTTGGCGCGGATCTGGCTGACGAGATCGATCGCCGAATTCATTGCCGTGTAGGTCGCATCCACCTTGGCAGCCCCGAGACCGAGCGCATCGCCGATCGTGCCGAGATTGGTGCTATCCGAGCGCATGACAGTGGCGACCGACCAGTAGGAGGCATCGTCTGCGGCCGTCTCGATCCGATAGCCCGAAGACACTTGCTGCTGGGTCTGACTGGCTTCTTTGTTGATGCTGCGCAGCACCGCAAGTGCATTCACCGCGGCCGCGCTGGTAATCTTAACGGTCATCGACAGGGTCTCGGAATAAGATGAAAGGGCAGGCCGGATTGCCGGCGGCGACTGAAGTGGCCTCATGCCTCCGGCGAAATTTCACCGGCGCGTCGCAAAAGCAAATCAACTCAAGGCGAAGTTAACTCGATATCAACTTGTTGGGCAAGAGCGGCGCCAAGAGCGCGACAAGCGGATTATCTCGTACGTTAAGCTATTGATATAAAACAAAGAACCGCGCCGTTTCGGGCGCGGTCCGGAAGGTTTCCTGCTTGCGGCCGATCGGCGGCGCAAGATTCGATCCAGCTTCAGCGGCTGATTTAGCTGCGGAACAGCGTGAGGATGTTCTGCGCGCTGGAGTTGGCGATCGACAGCGACTGGATCGCCAGCTGCTGCTGGGTTTGCAACGCCGTCAGCTTGCTCGATTCCTCTTCCATGTCGGCATCGACGAGGCGGCCGACGCCCGAGTCGATCGAATCGCTGAGCGCTCCGACGAAGTTCTCCTGCAATTCGATACGGGTCGAAATCGAACCGAGCTGCGATGCAGCCTTGGTCATCGCTTCGAGGCCGGCCTCAATCGAGGTCAGGGCCATGGAGATCTCAGCCGAACCGAAGGTGCTGATGTCCATAGAGTAGATCGAACCGATCGTGCCGTAGGATGTGCCGATGATGCCGGAAGTTGTCTCGATCGTACCGGTCGAGGTCATGCCGAAGAGAACGTTGCCCGTGGAGCTCGTGTCCAGGACGTAGTCGGTCGTCTTGACCGAGACATTGCCGTTACCGTCGCGGACAAAGGTCGACACGACGCTCTTGGTGCCATCGGCGCCGGCGACCCAGTTTTCACCGGAGAAGGAAGCCGACTGTGCGATGCTCAGAAGCTGCTGCTGCAGCTGACCGATTTCCTCCTGGACCTTGGTCTTGTCGACGCCCTTTTCGGTTGCGGCAACGATCTTCGCCTTGATCTCGCTGATGACGTCGATGGCGCTGTCCATGGCGGAGTAGGCGGTGTCGACCTTGGCGGCGCCGAGGCCAAGAGCGTCGGACACGGCCGAAAGCGCCTTGTTGTCCGAACGCATGGTCGTTGCGATCGACCAGTAAGCGGCATTGTCGGCAGCCTTTTCAACACGATAACCCGACGAGACGTGGTTCTGCGTGTCTTCGAGGCTGTCGTTGATTCCGCGGAGTGTCTGAAGTGCGGCCATTGCCGCGACGTTCGTCAAAATGCTGGTCATGAAATGATTGCCCCTTGTTGGCATCTGGGAAAAAGGGACATTCCGGAATGTTACCGGGAACGGGGATCAGCCTCATGCCTGTTAACCGGTTTTTAATGTCGGTTAACCCGCCGTCTCGTTGAGCTGAGAAGACAACATTATGGTTAATCAATCGTTAACGGAAATAAGAAAGCCGCGCTTCATCGAAGCGCGGCTCGAGCAGAGGTGCCCGCCGGAGACCGGCGGGCCATATTTTCTGGCGTTTATTAGCCGCGGAAGAGCGACAGGATGGTCTGCGAAGAGGAGTTCGCAATCGACAGGGACTGGACGGCGAGCTGCTGCTGGGTCTGCAGGGCGCTGAGTTTGGAGGACTCTTCTTCCATGTCGGCGTCGACGAGACGGCCGATACCGGAGTCGATCGAGTCGCTGAGAGCCGATACGAAGTTCTCCTGAAGCTCGATGCGCTTAGAGATCGAGCCGAGAGCAGCACCGGCGCTGGTCATGGACTTCAGAGCCGACTCAACGTTGGTCAGAGCCGTTTGGATCTGGCCGAGGGTGAAGTTGGTGATGTCCATCGCGTAGACGGAACCGGTTGCGCCGTTCGAAGTACCGAGGATACCCGTGGAGGTTTCAACCGCGCCGGCGCTCATGCCGAACAGGACGTTGCCCGTGGAGCTGTTGTCGAGAACATAGTCGGTCATCACGACCGAAACGGCGTTGGAGCCGTCGCGGACGAAGGAGGCAACGACGTTCTTCGTGCCGTTAGCGCCGGCAACCCAGTTTTCACCGGAGAAGGAAGCCGACTGAGCGACGCTCAGGAGCTGCTGCTGCAGCTGGCTGATTTCTTCCTGGACCTTGGCCTTGTCGACGCCGTTTTCAGTCGCGGCAACCAGCTTGGCCTTGATGTCGCCGACGACGTCGATGGCGCTGTCCATGGCGGAGTAAGCCGTGTCGACCTTGGCAGCGCCGAGGCCGAGAGCGTCGGAAACAGCCGACAGTGCCTTGTTGTCCGAACGCATGGTCGTTGCGATCGACCAGTAGGCAGCGTTGTCGGCAGCCTTGCCGACACGATAGCCGGACGAAACATGAGCCTGGGTGGTCTGGAGACCCTGGTTGACCCCGCGCAGAGTCTGAAGGGCTGCCATTGCAGCGTTATTGGTGTTGATGCTCGTCATAGTAAGTTTGCCCCTTATTGGCAGATCTTAAAAAAGGGACATTCCGGATTTTCGTCCGGCCCACAGCGATCAGCATCATGCCTGTTAACCATTCTCGTTAGGGTTAACTCGCCGTTTCGATGGGCCTAGAAAACAGCAAGATGGTTAAGGAAAGCTAAATCCAAAATGGAAATTTCGTAAAAATATCTGATACTTAGGCGGACGCTCATTAACCTTATGTTAAAACATTTCGCGGCCGGGGCTGACCCGGCCGCGAAACTTGAAAGCCTTGTGCCGACCGCTTTAGCGGAAGAGCGACAGGATGTTCTGCGAAGAGGAGTTCGCGATCGACAGCGACTGGATCGCCAGCTGCTGCTGGGTCTGCAGGGCGCTGAGTCTGGAAGATTCTTCCTCCATGTCGGCGTCGACGAGACGGCCGATACCGGAGTCGATCGAGTCGCTGAGAGCCGACACGAAGTCTTCCTGGCTGTCGATGCGGCTGGAGAGCGAGCCGAGAGCGGCACCGGCGCTGGTCATCGACTTCAGAGCCGATTCGACGTTGGTCAGAGCCGTCTGGATCTGACCGGCGGTGAAGTTGGTGATGTTCATCGAGTAGATAGAACCGGTCGCGCCCGTCGACGTACCGAGGATACCCGTGGAGGTTTCGACCGTGCCGTTGCTCATGCCGAACAGAACGTTGCCGGCGGAACCGCTGTTGAGAACGTAATCGGTCGTGGTGATCGATACGGCGTTCGAGCCGTCGCGGACGAAGGAGGAAACGACGCTCTTGGTGCCGGCAGCGCCAGCAACCCAGTTCTCACCATTGAAGGATGCCGACTGGGCGATGCTCAGGAGCTGCTGCTGCAACTGACCGATTTCTTCCTGCACCTTGGCCTTGTCGACGCCGTTTTCAGTCGCGGCAACCAGCTTGGCCTTGATTTCGCCGACCACGTCGATGGCGCTGTCCATGGCGGTGTAAGCGGTATCGACCTTCGCAGCACCCACGCCGAGGGCGTCGGAAACGGCCGACAGTGCCTTGTTGTCCGAACGCATGGTCGTTGCGATCGACCAGTAAGCAGCGTTGTCGGAAGCCTTTTCGACGCGATAACCGGATGAAACGTGGTTCTGCGTCTTGTTGAGGCCCTGGTTGACATTGCGCAGCGTCTGGAGAGCGGCCTGTGCGGAAGAATTCGTGTTAATGCTTGTCATAAATCTGTCCCCTGGAAACTAGATACAAAAAGGAGGACATACCGGACTGTATTACCGGCGATGACGGACCAGCTTCATGCTACTCGGCGCCTGCTTGTTTGGCCCAAACCCGTCATGTCCAGGGCAATCTCGCAGCCAATGCTTGCCAACTTCTTAAAAATGGAGGCTCCGCTCCGGCACCTTACATTCCATAGTTAATACCGGCTGAATCTATCCCTTCGGATCCTAACGTATCGTGACAGAAGCCGTTTTCTCTCGGGCGAGACAGTGTCTTCATGAGGCGCACCTGTTTCAAGCAAGCTTCGAATGGCAACGTGGCAGGTGCCGGGATAGCATCATCGGATCAATCCACCCGTTGCCTGGGAGGCCGGATCGTGCGCGCCCGGCGATCGACAGCCATGCCAGAAAATTTCCTTCACGGAGTTGGGTTTTGAACAGCAAAGTTTCGTTCTCTGCGGCATCCAAAGATTACCAGGCGGGCCGCTACACAAAGTCCTTGGCGACGCTCAACCAGCTCATCGATACTCAGCAGGACGCCAAGACCTATGCGCTGCTGGCCAAGAACCTCGTGCAGCTCGGCTTCAAGGCCGATGCCGCGAAGGCCTATGGCCTGGCCGGCAATTGCGAAGGGCCGAACGCCTACGAATATCAGAAGCAGGCTGCCAAGCTGCACTACGAAACCGGCCACGAGGACGAAGCGCTGCTGATCGCCATGCGCAACCTCAGCAGGGCGCAGGAAGATCCCGAACTCGCCTTCATCATCACCGCGATCTATCTGAAGCGCCAGCAGCGAGATATCATCCGCCCGTTCAAGACGGTTCTGTCGGAAAGCATGAACCCCGATCACATGCGCCTGGCGGCCCTGCTGCTCAGCGACGATCTCAACGACACGACCAACCAGACGCTTGCGCGCAACCTCTTCAAGCGCTTTCCAGGCAATCACGCCTTCCGCTTTCTTCACCTTGTATTCGCTCGTGAATTCAACGATTTCGAAGAGGCGGCCAAGCATCAGGCAGTGATCGACGAGGCCCTGGCAAAGGGTGATCTGGAGATCCTGCGCAAGGACAATCCATTCTATCATCTGCACTGGTGCGGCAACGAAGATTTCAACCGATATGCAACGATAGGCACGACCCCGCTTGACCAGGAACGGGTCGCGTTCCGCCGCAACCAGCCGCACACATGGTCAAACAAGATCCGCATCGGATATATGTCATCGGACTTCTGGGATCGCCACGCGACGATGAAGCTGCTGCAGCGCATTCTCGAACTGCACGACAAGGACAGGTTCGAGGTGACGCTCTTCTGCCATACGGGCCCCGAATACCTGAAGCATAACGACACCGACCGCAGCCGCTGGGGCAGGATCGTCGACATTCACGGTTTCTCCGACCAGGCGGTGCTGGAAATCGTACGCGAGCACAATATCGACATCATGGTCGATCTGAAGGGTCACACGTCGGGCAGCCGCGCGTCAGCCTTCAACCTGCCGCTGGCACCTGTTCATGTCGGATGGCTCGGTTTTCCCGGCAGCACCGTCAACATCGACCTGGACTACGTCATCGGCGACCATTCGGTGCTGCCCGACGTGGCCAAGCCATTCTTCCACGAGAAATTCTGCCGGCTTCCGGAGAGCTACCAGCCGAACGATCCGATGCATCGCCCGAAGCCGCGTCCGGTCACCCGCGAGCAACTCGGCCTGCCGGAAGAGGCCTTCATCTTCGCCTCCTTCAACGGCAACCGCAAGATCACGCCCGATGTGGTCAACAGCTGGTGCCGCATCCTCAAGCGCGCGCCGAACAGCGTGCTCTGGTTGATGGCCAATTCGCCGCGCAACCAGGCGAACCTGCTGAAGCAGTTCCAGGCCGCCGGCATTGCGCCCAAGCGCATCATCTTCTGCCCGCGCGCGCCCTACGAAGATCACATCAGCCGCCAGCAGGCAGCCGACCTCGGGATCGACACCTTCCCTGTCAACGGTCACACGACCACCTCGGAGCAGCTCTGGGGCGGCCTGCCGGTTTTGACGGTCAAGGGCACCAACTTCGCCTCGCGCGTCAGCGAAAGCCTGCTCAGGGCGATCGATCTACCCGAGCTCGTAGCAAGCGACCTGCAGGCATACGAGGATCTCGCCGTCGAGCTGGCGCAGAATCCCGAGCGGATCGCCGAATACAAGGCACATCTGAAGGAGCAGCGTTATATCGCGCCGCTGTTCGACGCCGAACGTTTCTGCCATCACCTGGAGAAGGCCTACGAAATCATGGCCGAACGGGCGAAACAGCGCCTGGCGCCCGAGCACATGGATATTCCAGCGATGCCCCCGCGGACGGCCCCCTTCGCGGCCGAGTAACGGTTCGACTGCATGATGAACCCCGCCGGAGCGGATCCGGCGGGGTTTTCTTTTATCGAAATATAAGAGCTCAGCCGATCAGCTGAACGAGCGCACCAGGCTGCCGACGAGCAGGTTCCAGCCGTCGATCAGTACGAAGAAGAGAATCTTGAAAGGCAGCGAGATCGACGTCGGCGGCAGCATCATCATGCCCATCGCCATGGTGATGGTTGCAACGATGAGGTCGATGACCAGGAACGGCAGCACGACCAGAAAGCCGATCTCGAAGCCGCGGCGGATTTCGGAAATCATGAAGGCAGGGATCAGCACGCGATAGTCGATCGGATCGGTCGTCTGGATGTTCTGTCCGCGCTCGCGCGCAAGATCGACGAAGAGCGCCAGATCCTTGTCCCGGGTATTGGCCGCCATGAAGGTGCGGAAGGGTTCGGCGATACGCTGGACCGCCTCAGTCTCATTGATCTGGTTGGCAAGCAGCGGCTGCACGCCATTCTGCCAGGCCTGATCGAAAGTCGGCGACATGACGTAGAAGGTCATGAAGAGCGACAGCGACAGCAGGATCATGTTGGAAGGCGTCGAGGAGATGCCCATCCCCGAGCGCAGGATCGAGAAGGCGATGACGAAACGCGGGAAGCTCGTCACCATGATCAGGATGCCCGGCGCGACCGAAAGAACAGTCAGCAGGCCGAATGTGCGGATGATCCAGGCGGCGACGGAGCCATCGACCGGCACGTTCAACAAGTCGGTCGGCAGCTGCTGTGCCACCGCCAGTTCCGGTACCGCCATCATGGCGGCAAGGAAAACTATGAAACGAATCATTCGATGACAAAGGTCCTGAACATGACCTTCGATACCCGCCCTTGCGAGCGAAGGTCAACACGTTCCTGGATGTCATCCTTGAGATATTGAAAGCCGCGCGGCCCCTCGATCTGCTGCAGGGAAACCGTCCTGACATAGGCGAGGATATCCTGGTGAATGTCTTCGGCGATCTTGACGTCAGGCGGCCCGTTGAACAGCAGCGCGACTTCGAGTCGGACCCAGTTTTCCGAGGGGTAGGCGAGGTTCGATGTAATCGGCTCGAGCTGGACGACGTTGTTGGCCTCGGTCGAGATGCGCGCCAGACCTTCCTCGGCCTTCTTCTTGGCCTCGGCCTCCTTGGCCTGCTCTACCTCCTTGGCGCCCTTGATCTCGGGGGCGACGATCGTGCCGACCGCCCAGCCGCCGCCGGCGCCGAGGAGCGTCAGGACGGCAATGCCGATGATCGTCAGCAGGCCGGATTTCTTCTTCGATTGACCTGCGCTTATGTCTTCGTCTGCCATCGTCGTTCGGCCTCAAAGCGGCGAGAAAAGATCGACGGCCTGCTGGCCGCGCGGAGGCTGCTGCACTTCCATCAGGCGACCCCGGCCGCCATAGGAGATGCGGGCTTCGGCGATCTTGTCGTAAGAGATCTGGTTGTCGGCGTTGACGTCCTGTGGACGCACGATACCGGCGACGTTCAGGATGCGCAGCTCCTGGTTCAGACGGACTTCCTGCGAACCCGAGATGACGAGGTTACCGTTTTCGAGAATGCCGGTGACGACGGCCGCAACGAGAAGGGTGAGCTTGTCAGTGCGCTCGATCTTGCCCTTGCCGTCGGTGCTGGTGTCGGAACCATAGGTCAGATCGGTCTTGGATTCAGGCGTCCAGCCGAAGATCTGAGCATTGATGTCCCAGTTCATGCCGCTCGAATTCGTGCGGCTGCGGTTGGTCTCGTTGTCGAAGGAGGCCTTGTCGTTGATCTGGATGTCGACGGTCAGAATGTCGCCGACGTTCAAAGCGCGTGCATCCTTAAAGAGCGCGGCCTGCGAATCGCTCCAGAGCGAATAGCCCTGCGCCACGGCGCGCGGCTGCTTCGGATAGAGCGCCATCTGCGGGGTCTGGCCATAGGCAAGTCCGCTGCCGATCGGGCTCATGGCGGGCGCACGGCCGATCTCGCTGACTGCCGTCGGAGACTGGCAGCCCGCAAGGAGTGCGAGGGCGGCGATCGCGGCCGGGAAACGCATATTCATGAAGGATCCTTCGACGTATTGGGATCGGACGCACTGGCGATGACGCTGGCGATGGCCGCGGCCTTCTTCGAGTCCATCTCGTTGAGGATGAGGCTCGACTGGCGCGGGCCGAGCCGCATGATGACGGCCGACGCTACTTCGATGTTCATATCCTGCAGCTGCAGTGCCGCCGCATCCGGCTTCATCTTCTTGTAGATATCGGTGAGGCCGGCTTCGGCCTGCTTGAGGAAATCGTCGCGCCGCTTCAGCCAGTCCTGGTATTCGGCCTTGCGTTTGTCCATCTCTTCCATCCGGGCGTCGATGTCGGCGCGGAGCCTTTCCAGCTCCTGTTTCTGCAGCAGGTAGCGTTGGTCGCGGGCGGGATCGGCGATGTTGGTGCAGAATTGCTTGATCTCGTCCTGAGACGTGATGTCCCCCTCCGGATGCTCCTGTGCGAAGGCGCCGGGGATCGACAGAAGGACGAGGCCGGCTGCCGGCAGCGCCAGGCGGCGCAGCAGCTGCAGCACGGTCATGTCAGGATTCAGGATCGTCATCATTGCAGCACAAGCTCCGCCTGCAGGGCGCCCGCCGACTTGATGCCCTGGAGAATGGCGATGATCCCATCCGGTTTCACGCCGATATTGTTGAGGCCGGCGACAAGGGTCCTGAGGTCGGGACCGTCGATGATGGCAACGCGCCCACCGGTCTGCTCAGCCGCAATGTCGGTCTGCGGCTGAACGGCAGTCCGCCCGCGCGAGAATGGTTCGGGCTGAATGATCTGCGGCGTCTCGGTGACCTGAACAGTCAGAGTGCCGTAGCTGACGGCAACCGGCGAGACGCGGACATCGGAACCGATGACGATCGTGCCGGTGCGCTCGTTGATAACCACCTTGGCCGGCGTATCGGTTTCGACAATGAGGTTTTCGACGTCGGCCATCAGCCGGGTGAGATCGGCCGTGCGCGGTTTCTGGATCACCACTTCCTGCGAATCCTTGGCTTCGGCGACCGGGCCGCCGAAGCGCGCGGAGGCATAGCCATTGACGATGTCGGCAACGCGGATCGCCGTCGAGAAGTCGGGATTGCGTAGCTGCAGGACGAGATTGACTGAATCCTTGAAGTGGGACGGCAGTTCGCGTTCGATGATCGCGCCGCCGGGCACGCGGCCGGCGGTGGTGACGCCTTCGGTCACCGTCGCCGCCTGGCCCTGCGCCTGAAAGCCGGAGACGATAACGGAGCCCTGAGCGACAGCGTAGATCTGGCCGTCGGCGCCGGAAAGCGAGGTCATCACGAGCGTGCCGCCGCGCAGCGAGGTAGCATCCCCGAGCGAGCTCACCGTAACATCCAAACGGCTGCCGGGGCTCGCGAAGGGCGGCAGGTTGGCGGTGACCATCACGGCCGCGGTGTTCTTCGCGTTGGACTGGCCGCCCTGTGTCGAGATGCCGAGATTCTGGAGCATTGCCCGCATCGACTGCTCGGTGAAGGGCGAGGAACGGAAGCCGTCGCCGGTTCCCTGCAGGCCGACGATGAGACCGTACCCGATCAGCTGGTTATCGCGGCCGGCCTGAAGCGAAGCGATATCCTTGATGCGGGACGTCAGCGCCCAGGCGGGCGCCACGTCGGCCAAAGTCATGGCGACAACCGCAACAAAGGTGACGATACGGAAGAACAATTTCATTTCGCCCTCACATGGATCGTGCCGTCCGCAAGCACCGTGCCGCTGACGATGACGCCGGAATCCATATTACGCGCACGGACCACCTGCCCCGTCGCACCGTCTTCAAGCGGCGTGCCGGCGGCGGAGATCGTCATTGCGCCGAGAGAGAAGACCAGGCGGATCGAAGAGCCGCGCGTCACCGTATAGGGCTCGCGCAGCGCTGAAACCGAGATCGTACGGCCCGGCAGCAGCGTGCGTTTGGAAACCAGACCTTCGACCTGCGAAATCGATTTGGCATAATCGCCGGTGAGGTTGGGGTTGGTGACCTCAACCTCCTGAAGCTGGCTGCCCGACAATGTGTCGCCGGGATAGATGATCGTCGTCGGGACGACGGCATAACCCATGCCGGCATCCGCATTCACGGGCAAGATGATGCCCGCGATTGCGATCGTGGCTGCCGCCACCCATCCTGAGATGCGTCCTGCCCGGCAAAACATCATGTTTCGGCCCTTCCCTTTACTTCAGGTTCTTGCTGACGATGGAGGCCATTTCATCAGCCGTGGTGATCACCTTGGAATTCATTTCGTAAGCACGCTGAGCCGATATCAGCTCGGTGATTTCCTTCACCGGGTCGACGTTCGAGGATTCCAGATAACCCTGCTTCATATAGGCAAAGCCTTCCTCGTCAGGGTTGCCGACGACCGCCTCGCCCGAGGCCGGCGTTTCCTGGAAGAGATTGTCGCCGATCGGCTGAAGGCCCGCTTCGTTGACGAAATCGGCAAGCGTCAGCTGTCCGAGAACGGTCGGATCGGTCTGGCCCGGCAGCTTGGCCGAGACCTCGCCGGAGCGGCTGATGGTCAGTTCGGTCGAACCCTGAGGGATGGTGATCCCAGGCAGGACTTCATAGCCGTCGATGGTGACGAGCTGGCCCTGGTCATTCTTGTTGAAAGCGCCGGCGCGAGTATAGAGCGTCGTGCCATCGGTCGACTGGATCTGAAAGAAGCCCTTGCCGATCAGCGCCACGTCGAGATCGTTGCCTGTCTGCGTGAGTTCGCCCTGGAGATGCAGGTTGCGGACCGCGGAGGTCTGGACGCCGAGGCCGATATTGGCGCCTTCGGGAACGACGGCCTGGTTGGCCCGGTTGGCGACGCCCTTGGCGCGTTCGGTCTGGTAGAGAAGGTCGGTGAACTCGGCGCGAGCCCGCTTGAAGCCCGTCGTGTTGATGTTCGCAATGTTGTTCGCGATGACTTCCAGATTGGTCTGCTGGGCATCCATGCCCGTTGCTGCGATGGCGAGCGCTCTCATGTGTTCGTCCTCAATCAGTTACATCTGCATCTTGGTGACTTCGAGAAAGGCCGAAACGACCTTGTCGCGGATGGCAATCGCGGTCTGCAGCGTCTGCTCGGCCTGGAGCATGGAATCGACGACTTCACGGGTCGTCGCCGTGCCCTTGATGCCGGCGAAGGACATGCTTTCGGCACCCTTCAGGCTGTTGACGGCGTCGGTCGCCATGCCGCCCAGCACGGAGGCGAAGCTCAGGCCGTTGGCCGCACCTGCGGTGCCCGGCATGGCTGTTGCGGAGGACGAGGCGGAATTTTCGGTGTCGACGGCGCCGAGCGCGCGGGTCATCGAAAGATTGCTGACATTCTGGACGCTGCTGATCATTGATTATTGGCTCTTCAGAAGATCGATCGTGGACGAGATGAGGTCGCGGGTCTGCTTGATGGTCTGCAGATTGGCATCATAGGAGCGATTGGCTTCACGCATGTCGGCCATCTCGACCAGGATGTTGACGTTCGGCAATTTGACGACGCCCTTGGCGTCCGCCGCCGGATTGCTGGGGTCGAATTCGGTGCTGAAGTCGCCTTCGTCGACACCGACCTTCTTGACGTTGACGGTCTCGACGCCGCTGGTGCGGTCCATCTGCTGGCCGAAGGTGATCGTCTTGCGGCGATAGGGATCGGCGCCCGGCGTGTCACCGGTCGAGCGGGCGTTGGCAATGTTTTCCGAGACGATGCGCAGGCGCGTCGATTGCGCCTCGAGCCCCGAACCGGCGATTTTCATAGCTGCGGAAAGCGGATCCATGACACTTACTTCCTGACCGTCATCAACATCATGCGATTGAAGGAGCTGACCAGGGAGGTGTTCAGATCGTATTGGCGCTTGATGTCACCCGACTTGGAAAGCTCCTCGGCCAAACCGACGGTGTTGCCGGATTCCTGAATGCCGATCTCCTGGTCGAGGGCCGCTTCCTTGACGTCGATATCGCCGCTTGCGCTGAAATCGTTGCCGCTGAAGTGCGCCGGATTGGTGCGCGCCATGGTGATGTCAGATCTGTCCAGCACGGCATCGAAGGGCGTGACGTCTTTGGCGCGGAATTTCGGCGTATTGGCATTCGCGATGTTGCCGGCAACAACCTGCTGACGGATCGTCAGCCATTCCGCCTGTCGCGAAGCCAAGTCGAAAAGTTGGATCGGTTGCATGAGAACTCTCCGTTTTTACTATCCGGAACCTAGAGCGGTAATCTTGCGTGGGACTTACGGGAATCCGGCCATCGAGGCGCTTCGCCCAAGGCCGCCAGAGAAAAGGGCTCCTGCCGGTTTGCGGGGGAGCCCTCTTGTCTTCAGCCTTTGCGAAGAGGTTCAATCGTTCTTGTAGATATCGCCCTTGGAGGTGATGATCACCCACTTGCCCTCGCGCTGCTCGATCATCGCCAGGCGGCTTTCGTCGGGCAGGACCGAGCCGATGCGCACCACATACATGCCCGAGGGATCCTCGATCAGCGCTCGGCCGTTGGACACATGCAGAAGGCGGAAGGAAGACTTGCCCGGGAAAGGCTGGTCTTCCAGCATCGCGGCGCCGTCACGCTGTTTGCCGAGATCGGAGACCGTCGCCGTCGTCAGCGGATCGACCGGCGGAGCCTTCTTGGCTGCCTCGTTCTTGTTGACCATGGCCAGCGGTGAGACGCTGAAGACGTTGCGGGCGGGCCAATCCGGCAGTTCGCGCGAATTGCTGCTGGTGGCGACGTTGATGCCGAACTTGTCCGCATTGAAGAAGACGTACCAGGGGAAAAAGGCGGAGGCGCCGGCAAGCGCCAGGCCGGCGAAGGTGAGAAACCGATCCAGAGTGGCGGTCTTGTCGCGCGGCTTCAGGGAAGCGATGCGTTCATCATCGAAATCAGCCACTATTATCTCCTCTGCATGGGTGCGCCCTGATTGCCCATGCCGGCAGCAGCCTTGAGCGCGCCGGCGAGATCGGCAAAAGCGTCGACCGAGTCGCGATCGCCTGGAGACTGTTTCAGGACGTCGTAAATGATAGGGACCTGCTTGACCGCCATGTCGAGATCAGGATCGGCGCCTTGGCGATAACCGCCGATCAGCCGCAGATCCCTCGTTTCCTCAAAGCGGTGGATCAACACCTTCAATCGTGACACCAGCTTTTCCTGATCCGGCGTCCAGGCCTTGCGGGCAAGACGCGAGATCGAGGCGAGCGGATCGATCGGAGGATAGCGCCCTTCCTCGGCAAGACTGCGCTGCAAGACGATATGGCCGTCGAGAATGCCGCGCGTCGAATCGGCGATCGGGTCGTTGTGATTGTCGCCATCGACGAGGATCGAGATGATGGCGGTGATCGTGCCGGCGCCCTCCGGGCCAGGACCAGCGCGTTCGAGCAGGCGCGGCAGCTCGGTGAAAACGGAGGCGGGATAACCGCGGGCGATCGGCGGTTCGCCGGAGGCGGTCGCCACCTCGCGGATCGCATGGGCGAAACGGGTGACGCTGTCGACGATGAAGAGCACGTTCTCGCCCTTGTCGCGGAAATGCTCGGCGATGGTGACCGCCGTCAGCGGCGCCATCTTGCGCAGCATCGGGCTTTCGTCGCTGGTCGCGACGACGGCAATCGCCTTCTTCATATTGCTGCCGAGCGTATCCTCGATGAATTCGCGCACCTCGCGGCCGCGTTCGCCGACGAGGGCGATGACCACCTTGTCGAAGGCGTCGGCGCGGGCAAGCATGGACAGAAGCGTCGACTTGCCGACGCCGGAGCCGGCAAAGATGCCGAGACGCTGGCCGAGGCAGAGCGGCGAAAAGATGTCGATCGCGCGCACGCCGGTCTTGAAGCCGGTCGCCACGCGCTGGCGCGTCATCGAGGGTGGCGCGGCGTTGGAAATCGAGCGGCGATCGAGCCCCTGGGCGATCGGTCCCAGACCGTCGATCGGCTCACACAGCGAATTGATCGTCCGCCCGCACCAGCTGTCGGATGGCGAAATTCGGAAGGCGCCCTTGCGAATGACCGTGTCATGGATGCCGATCGGCTCACCGGGTTCGATCGGGCAGACATAGATCAGGTCCGGCTCGACACGCACGACCTCGCCGAGATGGATGCCGGTCGCCGATTTATGCGCGACGAATTCACCGAGACGAACATGACGGGAGAGACCGCGAACAGTATAGTGGCCGGCAGCGATGGTCTGGACGCGACCGCCATGAGCGACGGCGAATTCCGGCGATGCGTATCGATCGACGAGACCCGCCAGATGCGCGAGCTTCGGAGAAAGGCCGTCTTCGGACAGTAGCGTTGTGCTCATTGCTTAGCGGCTGCCCCCAAGCGTCTGGACGGCCTGCTTGAACGAATCCTCGCTGTCGCGCATCAGCGAGGAAATGCTTTCGAAGGCACGGTTGACTTCGATCAGCTGAGTGATCTCGCGCATGGCGTTAACGTTGGAATTTTCCAGATAGCCCTGCTCGACACCGACATTGAAGCGGTCGACGACGGCGCGCGGCTGGTCGGTGGTCATGATGCCGCTGTTTTCGTAACGCAGGTAACCCTTGCTGATATCGGCCTCGAACAGGCCGAGGGAGCCGACCTGGCGGTCGCCCTGATAGATGATGCCATCGCTGCCGACAGCCGGCTCGCCGGCCTTCGTGTCCAGCTGAATCGGTGCGCCGCCGGCATCGAGGACGGGATATCCCCGGATGGAGACGAGTTCGCCGGTTTCCTTGAGCGTAAAGCGGCCGTCCCTCGTGAGCACACGGCCGGCTGGCGTATCGAGCGCAAACCAGGCATCGCCCTTAATGGCGAAATCGAGCATGTTGCCGGTGTGCTGCAACTCGCCGTTCTGCTCGTTCAGATAGTCGTTGCCCTGAGAAACGAAGGCGACCTTGGTATTCAGCTTGTTCTTGGTGGCCGCCACCATCTCGTCGAACTTCACCTCGGTGGCACGAAAACCCGTGGTGTTCACGTTCGCCATGTTGTCGGCGATGGTGTTCAGGCGCTTTTCAAGCGCCATCTGCGACGACAGAGAAACGTAAAGACCGGATTGCATGTCTGTAAGCTCCAAGCATTGGCGATGAACGGAACGAAAAGCCGGGCGTCGTCTGATCTGGTTCGGCCGGAATTTCGCTGAGGCGGCATCTCAGAAACGGACGCGAGCCCCCATTCGTCTCCTTTAGATTGGCGACAGATGCTTGCGCGAAGCTGGCACGTGGAAATGCCCGGACCGACCCTTTCATCAGCCTCACGCAAGGCAGAAACCCTATCCGTCCTAGAGAAAAGCAACGTTCAGATTGGGCTGACGATGAACATCATTATCGGATTTATTGTTGTCTGCGGCTGCATCGTCGGCAGCTTCATGGCGATGGGCGGCGAAGTGGACGCGCTGTTCCAGCCCTTCGAATTTCTCATCATCGGCGGCGCCGGACTCGGCAGCTTCATCATGGCGAACCCGATGAAGGTGGTAAAGGATTCCGGTAAGGCGCTTGCAGAGGCCTTCAAGCACGCCGTTCCGAAGGAGCGGAACTATCTCGATACGCTCGGCGTGCTCTACTCGCTGATGCGCGACCTGCGCACCAAGTCGCGAAACGAAATCGAAGCCCATATCGACAATCCTGCCGAATCGACGATCTTCCAGCAGGCTCCGACAGTGCTGAAGAACAAGGAGCTGACGGCGTTCATCTGCGATTACGTCCGCCTGATCATCATCGGCAACGCCCGTAGCCACGAAATCGAGGCGCTGATGGACGAAGAGCTCAACACCATCATGCACGACAAGATGAAGCCCTATCACGCGATCCAGATCATGGGCGATTCCTTCCCGGCGATCGGTATCGTCGCGGCCGTTCTCGGCGTCATCAAGGCGATGGCCCACATCAACGATTCGCCCGAGGTGCTCGGCCATCTGATCGGCTCGGCGCTCGTCGGCACCTTCCTCGGCATTCTCCTGTCCTACTGCGTCTGCTCGCCGCTGGTTTCCCAGATCAAGATCGTCCGCAACAAGCAGCATCGCCTCTATGTCATCGTCAAGCAGACGCTGCTTGCCTATATGAACGGCTCGGTGCCGCAGGTCGCTCTCGAATACGGCCGCAAGACAATCTCGGCTTACGAACGTCCGTCCATCGATGCCGTCGAACAGGAAATGATGAACCCGGGCGGCGAGAACAAGGCGGCTTAAATGACCATGAGCGATGCTTCACATGACAAACCGGCAATGGATCCCGCCCTTCTCGCCAAGCTGACCGGCGGGCTCGGAGACAGGGGCAGGGTCGCCAAGATCTGCAGCGCCTTTGGGGATGTCTACAGCGAATTCTTTCCCGACGTCATCAAAAGCGAGACCGGCCTCGACGTGACCGTCAGCTATCTCGGCTGCGAGATCGGCTATAAGAACCACCTGATCGACGACCTCAGCCACAACGTCACGCTCGTCGACGCGACGTTGCGCAACTGGTCTCAGAATGTCGCGCTTGCCTGCGGCAACGGTTTCGTCATCACGTTGATGGAACACCTGCTCGGCGCCACCGCCGATACGATCGAGGAGCCGGCCGAGCGGCTGCTCTCGGTCATCGAACTCGATCTGGCGGTCATGGTCTTCGACAAGATCGCCAAGGTGCTGCGCTCGGCGGTGAACGCACCGGGCGGTTTCGAGCCCAGTCTTTCGGCCCCGCATGCGCATGACTCGCGCCCCCGGCCGGCGGAGGACAAGCCGGACGAATTTGCCGCCGCCATCAACATGTCGATCAAGCTCGCCGGCATTGTTTCAGAATTCGCACTGATCATTCCACAGACGGCGCTGCTCAAGACCAAGGTGACGCCGCCAAAGCCGAAGCGCCAGACCGGCGGCAATTCGCCGGAATGGACCGAACAGCTGGGCGATCAGGTCCGCCGCTCGCATGTCACACTCGAAGCCAGGATCAGGTTACAGGACCTGACGCTGCGCACCATATCGAAGCTGATGGCCGGCGACGTCATTCCGTTCCGCGACAGCGGCGACGTACGCGTCGAGGTCAGCGCCAACAGCAAGGAATTGTATATATGCGAATTCGGGCGTTCTGGCGAAAACTACATGGTCCGCGTCAAGGATACGATGAACTCGGATGACGAACTCATCCGTCATTTAATGAATTGATCGGTTCTCTGGCTTCTGGGCTGCAAAGGCAGTTTGAGGCAAGTTTCAACTGGAATAGTGATTTCATGGCAACGAAGAAAACACAGCAGAACAGTGACCTCTCCCTGGATATGCCGGGCAGCGAAGCCGATCTCGACCAGGCGATCGACGATCTGCGCGGCGTGCTGAAGAAGGACGCCGATAGCGACCTGTCGCAGTTTGGCGGTGAGCTGGAGAATGACGACTTCGCGGCAGGAACGGATCTGGCCGCCTTCGGCGGCGAGATTTCGGATTCCCCTTTCGGCGGCGATGATTTCGGCGGCGATTTCGGCGCAGGCAATGCCAGCCCGGTTGCAGGCATGGATTTCGGCGGCAGCTCTTCGTTCGAGGCGTCATCGGCGCCGCTCGGCAGCGCGCTGACCTCGAACTTCGAGCTGATCATGGACATTCCGATCGATGTCCAGATCATGCTCGGCACCAGCCGGATGCAGGTCTCCAGCCTGATGAATCTCAATGAAGGAGCGACGATCGCTCTCGACAAGAAAATCGGCGAACCCGTTGAGATCATGGTGAACGGCCGCAGGATTGCACGCGGCGAGATTACGGTTCTTGATAACGACGACACCCGATTCGGCGTGAAGCTGATAGAAGTTTTGAGTACGAAAAAAGCCTGATCCCTGTGGGGACGGAGAGGTTAGACCATGATGGACTTTGACGATTTCGGCGGCGCGCTAGCCGGGAAACCGTTGACCCAGGCTGAAAAGGCGGCGGCGGTCCTTCTCGCCATGGGAAAGGGTGTCGCCGGCCGGCTGTTGAAATATTTCACTCAGGCCGAGTTGCAGACCATTATCGCATCTGCCCAGTCGCTGCGCGCCATTCCGCCGGACGAGCTCCTGTCCCTCGTCTCCGAGTTCGAGGACCTCTTTACCGAGGGCGCCGGACTGATGGACAATGCCAAAGCAATCGAAGCCATTCTGGAAGAAGGCCTGACCCCCGACGAGGTGGACAGCCTGCTCGGCCGCCGCACGGCCTTCCAAGCCTACGAGACCTCGATCTGGGATCGCCTCAGCGAGGCCGAGCCGGCATTCGTCGCACAGTTCCTGCTGCGCGAACATCCGCAGACCGTCGCCTATATTCTGTCGATGATGCCCTCCGCCTTCGGCGCCAAGGTGCTGCTGCAGCTCCCCGACAACCGCCGCGCCGACATCATGAACCGGACGGTCAACATGAAGGCCGTCAGCCCGAAGGCGGCGCAGATCATCGAGAACCAGGTGATGACGCTGCTTGCCGAAATCGAGGCAGAGCGCAACGCTGCCGGCTCGACGAAGGTCGCCGATCTCATGAACGAGCTCGACAAGCCGCAGGTCGACACGCTGCTCACCTCGCTCGAATCGATCAGCCGCGAATCGGTCAACAAGGTTCGGCCGAAGATCTTCCTCTTCGAGGACCTCATGTACATGCCGCAGCGCAGCCGCGTCCTGCTGCTCAACGATATTTCGACCGACGTGCTCACCGTCTCGTTGCGCGGCTCGCCGGCCGATATCCGCGAATCGGTTCTGTCCGCCATCAGTCCGCGCCAGCGCCGCATGATCGAATCGGATCTGCAGAGCGGCATGGGCGGCGTCAACCCGCGCGAGATCGCCATTGCGCGCCGCGCCGTGGCGCAGGAGGCGATTCGCCTGGCCAACTCAGGCCAGATCGAGCTCAAGGAGAAGGAAGGCGAAGCTTCGGCCGCCGCATGAGCTTCTGAGACTGTTGACAAATCCGGCCGACAAACAGGCCATTGTTGATCGCCGCGCCTCAGGCGACTACCCTTCATCGATCGGCCGCATTCTATGCGTGTCGCAGAGCACTCGGTTCCTGCGGCGCGCTTTGGGTTTTTGCTTTGACGCATCTCGTCATCCCAGAATCGCTGCCCGGTTCGGGGTGGCACGCATGAGCTGCGGCCTGCTTTTTTGACGGAGGGCCGCGACTTGGCAGATGATGACAAGGACAGCAAAACAGAAGCCCCGACCGCGAAGAAGCGAACCGACGCCGCGGAAAAAGGCAATGTGCCGTTTTCGCGCGAGCTGTCGATCTTCGCGACCATCCTCGCCACTTTCATCTATCTGGTGTTCTTCCTTCCCGATAGCGTCGGCCGCATGGGCGAAACGCTGCGCGACATTTTCGAACAGCCCGACCAATGGAAAATCGAGACGGGCCCGGACATTCTGGCGCTCTTCGTCCGGCTCGGCTGGTCGAGCGCGGCGCTGCTGGCACCCGCCCTCATCCTGTTCATGGTCTTCGGCATCGCCTCCTCGATCTTCCAGAACCTGCCGACGCCTGTGCTCGAACGGATCAGGCCGCAAGCCTCGCGCATCTCTCCGGTGAAGGGCTGGTCACGGCTCTTCAGCCTGCCCGGCCTCGTCGAGTTCGGAAAGTCGCTGTTCAAGGTCGTCGTCGTCGGGGTCGTCCTGTTCTTCGTGCTCAGGAGCGAATATTTCGGCTCGATCGATGCCATGTTCTCCGATCCGCAGACAATCCTCGTGCGAATGATGACGGCGATGCGCAAGATCATCATCGTCATGCTGATCGCCACTGCGATCGTGGCGATCGCCGACCTTTTCTGGACGCGCTATCACTGGTTCACCGAGCTCAAGATGACGCGCCACGAGGTGAAGGAAGAAAACAAGCAGGCGCAGGGCGACCCCTTTGTCAAAAGCCGGCAGCGCTCGCTGATGCGCGACCGCGCCCGCCGGCGCATGATCGCCAACGTGCACCGCGCCACGCTTGTCATCGCCAACCCGACGCACTACGCCGTGGCGCTGCGCTATGCGCGTGAAGAGAATGACGCGCCGGTCGTTCTGGCAAAGGGCCAAGACCTGATTGCGCTCAAAATCAGGGAGATTGCCGAGCAGAACGGCATCCCGGTGTTCGAGGACCCACCGCTCGCGCGCTCCATGTTTGCGCAAGTCTCGGTCGATAGTGTCATACCGTCAGTCTTCTATAAGGCCGTTGCGGAGCTCATACACAGGGTCTACGCCGCAGACGCCAAGAACAAACGGGTAAGATAAGCCGAATGAAAAAATGCCCTCACTCTGCCCAGCGTGAAAAGATCCTCGCAGAGGCGATCAGCCCGGTCGCCACCGAACTGCGCCTTCTGGATGCCTCTGACCTCATTTCACTGCTGCGCTTCGAGTATTACGGCAATCTGGCCGATCTCGTCGCTTCGGCGGCGGAGCTTTTCTTTCATCCCGGCACCGTCAATTTCGGCCTTGGCGGAAATTATACGCTGGAATGGGGCGGCAAGCCGGAAGTCGTTCTCGACCTGGAAATCAAGCCGCGCGGCGTCACCGTCTATGCCCAGCTCACCCTTGCCGACAATCATGCCGGCATTGAAATCAACCACATCGCCTTCGAAGATCCCTCCTCCGATCCCGACGAGAATACTGCCTTTCTGGAAAAGAGCCTTCGGCAATCCCGCTACAGCGTGAAACCGCCGCGCGCGCTCGCCAGCTAATTTGCCTCAAGGCATTTTCGCCGTCCCTGAAGTCACGTCCCCCCGGTTCAGCTGATGTAGCCGAGCCGGATCGCCTTGGCGATCGCCTGGATGCGGTTGACGGAATCGAGCTTGATGGTCGCCGAGCCGAGATAGGCATTGACGGTGTGTACGGACAGGCCGAGTTTTTCGGCGATCTCTTCGCTGATACGGCCATCGCCGGCGAGCTGGAGACAGGCGACTTCGCGTTCGCTCAGCGCTTCGGCGGCCGCCGAGCGGCGTTCGTCCAGCGAGAGCAGATCCATCATCACGTGGCAGCAGCGGCCGTGCAGCTCGACAATCGTATCGCTGGCAGGATCGATATCATCGCCGGTGAAAAGGATGAAGCCATTGCCGACAGCGCCGAGCCGCACCGGGAAGGCGAGGCCGGAAAAAGGCAGAATTCCATCCTTCAGGCGCGTCATGAAGGGCGAGAAATCCGCCGGACCGGGGGCCGCCCTGTCATGAGCGCCGGCCCATGAAAGCGGCAGCAGCGACTTTTCGATATGGTCGAGAAGAATATCGCCATAGGCGTCCGTGAGGGCCTTGCCAAAACCGGTATTCGAAGGGCCCCAATTCTCGAGCTCGCAGACAAGCCGCTGCTTTGCCGGTAGTCCCGAGCCGCTGACACGGTAGATCGCGAAGCCCTGAGCGTCAGCGAGCTTCTGCATCGCAATCAGCCGCGGAAAAAGATCCGAACGGCTGGAAATCCTGTTCATCCGCACCATGCGCAGCGGATCGGCGCCGTTCATCGCCCTGCTTGATGGATGTGCCATGGATTCCCCTATACGAGATTGTTGCGGACCGCGAAGGCAATGGCCTCCGACCGGGTCTTGGTCGCCGTCTTGCGCATCACGCTGGTGATGTAGTTGTTGATGGTATTGCGAGATATTCCGAGAATCATCGCAATCTCGTCGCTGGTCTTGCCCTCGGCGATCCAGAAAAGGCATTCCAGCTCGCGGTCAGTCAGTTCGAAATCGCGATCGACCCTTGCGCCGCCGCAGCGAAGGAAGCTCGCGACATAGCCGGCAAGCAGTCCCACATCCCGCAGGCGCTCCGGCGACAGGATGAAGCCTTCGCCGAACAGGAACATCAAGGCGAGCCGCGAGCGGCCGACATTGAAGGTCAATGAGCAATACTGGCGGCTGGCGCCATCAGGCGCATCGGCGTGATCTGGCAGAAGAGCGAAGCTCGGCTGGAAAACCTGCATGCATTTTTCCAGCTCGGTCGAACGGGCATAGCCGCCGACCAGATCGTTAGCGATATCCTTGACCAGATCGAACGGCCAGTCAGACGATACGATGAAATCGAGGCCGCTTTCCTGGATGAGATCACAGCGCGCCAGAAGATAGTGCGAGGCACCCACATAGTCTGTCAGCGCACGCAGACCGGACTGCAATCTGCCAGTGTCGGCGACACCGTGCAGGCGCCGAATCAGCTCGTCGCGCGGCAAGAGAGCCGGCGCCACCACGCTCGCGAAATTCGCCATCTGCCTCTCGCCTTTGCTCGCCTGAGATATCGTCATATCCATTGGCAATTTCCTGGGGCTGAGGAACGATCAAACTCGGTGCAGCAGCATTTATTTTGTAAAGGATTCAATTCAAGCTCCGCTCGAATCCCATTTCGAATCACTCAAGGGTAAGCCAGCCGGTGTAAATCACCATCTCCGACTTCTAGGGATTTACTTTCGCTGCTGCTCATGCCGTGATTCGAGGACGACTCGCGCCCCTCAGAATACTGGAAAGGGTAAGATGATTCTGGCTGTACCGCAACTTCATTCGCGTTTTACGCGAGTGATCCTCAACAGTTTTGTCCAAATTTCTTGAGGCGATTGGATCTATTCCCCATTCGACACCCGCGGCCAAATACAGACTGGGTAACGAGATATCAGCTCTCTTGCGGGCGACCGATAACAATCCTGCTCAGGTAGTGAAAAGCCTGAATAACACTAAAAAGGCCGGGTTGCCCCGGCCTCCTTTTATGCTGCGTCGTCGATCGCCCATTTCCTGAGGATTTTGGCGGCGCGCTCCTCGTTGATTTCCACCATGCGGGCAAGCTTGCGTTCCGGGCCCTCCTTGACGCGGCGGTTGAAGTTACCATCGTCGTCGCCGAGGCTGAGCAGATCCTCGGTGCTGTCGAAGCCGAAATCGGAGCCGAAGCCATCCATGAGGGCGCCTCCAGGGGCGCCGGCCGCGGGCGCGAAGTCCGGAAGTTCGAGGCCAGCTGCTTCCGGCGTTGCGTCGCCAAGCACCGAGCCCACGCCGTTGCCGCTGACGCTGCGTACCAGCGGCCGCAGGCCCATCCAAACCACTACGAAGGCGACCGCTACGAAGGCCAGCGAGTTGATGATGCCGGCCAGGTTGCGGCTCAGCATATCCATGACGCGGACACCGCCGGTGGCGTCTTCCAGCAGCTGATTTTCGAGGAAATCCATCGCCGTGACGGTGACGACATCACCACGCTTGGCGTCGATGCCGGCCGCCGAAGCGACGATCTTCTGCATTTCGGCGATATAGGCATCGATCTTGGCCTGGTCGGCGGGCTCGCCGACCATCTTGGCGATGCGGCCTTTGTTGACCACGACGGCGATCGAAAGCTTCTCGACCTGATAGCTGTTGCGGGTCGTGGCCGTCGTCTTGCTGTTGATTTCGTAGTTGGTCTGCTCTTCGCGCTTGTCGGACTTGTCCTGTGATTCCGGACCGCTTGAGCCGCCGGCATCAGGGGCCGCCTGGGGAATGTTCTGTTCGACGGTCGTCGCGTTGTCGGACTGCCTCTGCTGCGACTGCTGGGCTTCCTTCGTCGAACGGACGGAGCGTTCGACCTTGGATTCGGGATCGTAGACCGTCTCCTGAATCTGCTGAGCATCGGTGTTGAGGTCGGCGGTGACGCTGGAGCGGAAGTTATCCATGCCGAGGAAGGGCGCTAAGGCCTTGTCGATGTTGGATTCGACTTCCTGCTGAACGTTCTGGACGATATTGAGCGAGCGGTTCAGCGAGCTATTGCTCGCCTCGTCGCCGGACGCGAGAAGCTGGCCGGCAGAATCAAGAATCGTGACGTCATCGACATCAAGCCCCGGCACGGCCGAGGCGACGAGGTGACGGATCGAGGTCGCGGCGCCGCGCCCGGTGGCGGCGCTGGCGCGAATCATCACGGAGGCGGTCGGTTTCTGCTCCGCCTTCCGGAAGTTTCCGACTTCGGGCATGACGATATGGACGCGCGCCGCCGTTATGCCCGAGATCGACTGGATGGTGCGTGCGATTTCGCCTTCCAGCGCTCGAACCCGCGTCACTTCCTGCATGAAGGAGGTCAGGCCGAGGGAGCCAACATTGTCGAAGAGTTCATAGCCGGCATTGGCGCTGTTCGGCAGGCCGCGCTCGGCAAGCATCAGGCGGGCCTTGCCCGTCATACCGGCGGGAACGGTGATGCTGGAACCGTCCGTGCCGACCTGGAAATTGATGTTGGCTTCGGCAAGCGCCATGCTGATCTGGTTGAGATCGGGAGCGTCGAGACCGACGTAAAGCGTTTCTTGGGCCGGTTTGTTGACGAAAAGGGCAGCGGCAAGGATGATTGCGATGGAAACGGCGCCGACGCCCCCCAGAATCATCAGGCGCGTCCGGCCCAGGGCACCAAAGTTCTTAAATATCTGAACTAATTGATTTAACAGATTCATTCTGTTCTCGCACGATCCGTCAAAGACAAAGCAGGCTTATTGCCTCACCTGACCAATAATCGGCGAAACTTGTGCGAGCGTTTCGTGAGGAGCGCGCGGGAGCGAAAGGCTGATGCATGTCGCGCAGCGATTTTGCGAGAACGACGTGCGTGAAAAGAGGACCTGAGGCGCGAGAGACGGCGTTGAAACCGCGCGCTTCAGAAGAAGTCGAAGTCGCCGGCGGCTTTGCTCAGCGGCTGAGAATGACCGTGGCGCGTGGAGCCGCCCAGCGCCTTCTGCATTTCCGCCAGCTTGACGAGGCTGAGCGCGGTGGCGACGTCGACCGTCCAGCCGAGCGGGATTTCGCCGGTGATGGTGTCGATGAATTCGGCAAGGCCGCGTGACTTCTGCACGGCCAGATCGATGCCCTGCATGACCTTCATGGCGTCCGGCGAGTTCAGAATTTCAGCGCCGCCGAGCTCGAGTAGCTGCGGTTCGATGCGCTCGATGAGGTAGGCCACATCGTGGAGTTCCGAAACGATGCGCATCAGGATGTCGCTCAGCGCTTCGACAGGCGCGGGCGGCTCCATCACCGGAGTAAATGTCATATGAAAATCCTCGCCATCAAAAAAATTCGATACTGGTTTCGGCGGGCTTCTGCGGAGCGGCGGGACGCTGCTGCTCGAGAGCGACGGTTCTCTGCGTTTCGGCGCCGGTCAAGGGGTATTGCCGGGCACGACCGGAGACCGGCCAATATTCGAGCTTGCGCCCATGCTCTCCGCCGGTGGAGGAGCCGACCACCGGAATGCCTTCATCCCTGAGGAACTGCATGGCGAAGGCCGCATTCTGCTCACCGACGTTGGAGAACGTCGAGATCGTCTTTGCGCCGCCGAAGATCTTTGCCTCCAGCCGGTCGCGCCGGGCGCCCTGCTTCAGGAGACCGTTGATCAGCAGTTCCATCAGATGCACGCCATAGCGTGTGGCATCGCCGCCTGATGTCGGCGACGTCGCCGAACCGGGCAGCAGAAAGTGGTTCATGCCGCCGATGCCGGCGACGGGATCTCTGAGGCACGCAGCCACGCACGAGCCGAGAATGGTCGAGAGAACCGCATTCGGATCGCTCAGAACCTTGTACTCGCCCTGAATGATGTGCACGCGGCGGGCTGCCCCCTCAGTGATCATTTCAAAGCTCCAAACACGGCTTCGATGGCCGCTTTCATCTTCTCGATCGTAAACGGCTTGGCGAGCACGTTGTTGGCGCCGAGCTGGGCCGCCCTCTGTACCAGCGCGCGATCGCCCTGGGCGGTGAGGATGATGAAGGCCGCCTTCTTGGTGTTCGGGTTGGTGCGCACGGCCTGGAGGAAGCCGATGCCATCCATCTTCGGCATGTTGAAATCGGAGATCACGAGGTGGTGCGGCTGCTCGGTCATGATTTTCATGCCCTGCTCGCCGTCGCCAGCGGATGTGATCTGCTTGAAACCGAGCTGGGTCAGCGCGTCGCTGAGCAGCAACCGGCTCGTTACCTGATCATCGACGATCAGAACTTTGATTTTCTCCGCGATCGACATTTATTCGGTCCCTTCCTTTCGGGCGGCTGTCAATTTCAGTATTTCTTCACCGATGGCAGTCAGTGGCAGCTGCTGCTCGACGGCGCCAAGTTCGTGAGCAACCCTTGGCATTCCGTAAACGACGCAGGTTTTTTCGTTCTGGCCGAGCGTTCTGGCGCCCGCGTGGCGCATTTTCAACAATCCGGCGGCGCCATCGCGGCCCATTCCGGTCAGAATCACGCCGACGGCGTTGCGGCCTGCGAGTTCTGCGACCGAATCAAAGAGCACGTCCACGGACGGGCGGTGACCGTTGACAGGCGCCCGGTCGACTAGACGGCAGCACGGGGCAGAGCCGCCGCTGACCTGGAGATGACGTTCGCCGCCCGGCGCCAGATAGATCTTGCCGATCTCGAGACGGGCGCCGTCGGTCGCTTCCTGCACCACCGGCGCGCAGAGACGGTTCAGCCGTTCTGCGAAACTCTTGGTGAAGGTCGGCGGCATATGCTGGGTGATGACGGTCGGCGGGCAATTTACCGGGAATTTCTGCAGTACTGCGATCAGCGCCTCGACGCCGCCTGTGGACGAGCCGATCGCGACGATCTTGCGGCCGACGCGAAAATCGGCCACGGAAGGCGGGGGCGCGACGGCGGCCGCCGGTTGGGAGAACTGACGCTGCGTGCGCGCGGCCGCCTTGACCTTCTCGGCAAGATCGCCGAACGGCCTGGGTTCGCCGGGGCCCGGTTTGCCGACGCAATCGAAGGCGCCGATCTCAAGCGCCGCAAGCGTCGCTTCGGCGCCGCGATGCGTCATCGTCGAGACCATGATCACCGGCATCGGCCGCAGCGTCATGATCTTTTCGAGGAAATCGAGGCCGTTCATATTCGGCATCTCGATGTCGAGCGTCACGACGTCGGGGTTCAACCGTTTGATCGCCTCGCGTGCTTCCAGCGCGTCGCCGGCCTGGCCGATGACACTGACTTCCGGGTCGGAGCTCAGCACTGCGGTAATCAGACCCCGCATGGTCGGCGAGTCGTCGACAACGAGAACTCTTGCCGGAGCGCTCATGCCTTCCTCCCGAGACCCTTGGTCGTGTAGCGATAGGTCGTGATGCCGATATTGTCGAAGACGTGCTTCGCCTCACCGGAGACGCGCTCGGAATGGCCGATATAGAGGTGGCCGCCTTCCGGCAGCAGGCCGGCGAAACGTTGCCAAATCTTCATCTGGGTCGGCTCGTCGAAATAGATGACGACGTTGCGGCAGAAGATGACGTCGAACTTGCCCTTGAACGGCCATTGCGCCATCAGGTTCAGTTCGTTGTAGGTGATCAGCCGCTTGACGCGGTCATCGACCTGGAACCTGCGCCGGCCCTGCACCTCGACTTCGCTGAACCATTGCTTGCGCATGGCGGGCGAAACGGTTTCGAGCGCACTCTCGTCGTAAGCGCCGGCCCGGGCGATGGCGAGGATTTTCGGATCGATGTCGGTCGCCAGGATCTTGAAGTCGTAGTCGGCGACATTCGGCATCAGCGATAAGACGGTCAGCGCGATCGAATAGGGTTCCTGTCCGTCGGAGGAAGCGGCCGACCAGATGCGCACCCTGCCGCCCGATCTCGCCCGCTGCAGAAGTTCCGGCAGAACATGGTCGCGCAGGTGCTCGAAATGATGGTTTTCGCGGAAGAAGCGGGTGAAGTTGGTCGTCAGATGCGAGAGCATTTCGCGGCGCGCCGCGGCACCGGCCGGCGAAGCGACGAGGTCGCAATATTCACGGAAACCCGACAGACCAAGATTGCGGATATGCTTGGACAGACGCGAATAGACGAGCGAGGCCTTCGTCTCATTGAGGAAGATGCCGGCATCCGAGTAGATCATGGCGGCGATTTCCGTGAGGTCGCGGCGCGTCAGCGGATATTCTCCGCTCGCCAGCACCTCATCGGCTCCCTGCCTCTGATCTTTTGCACCCATTGCACTCATGCGGCTTCGCTTTCGGTCTCGGAAAAGAGGGCTTCAAGTTCGATCAGGCAGATCATGCGCTTGTCGATGGCGAGAATTCCCCGGGCAAATTGGCGCTCGAGGTCGGAAGAGATTTCGGGCGTCGGCTGAATGATCTCGTCGGTGACCGTCAGAATGTCGGAGACGGCGTCGACCAGCAGGCCGACGACTTTGCGGCGGACCTGGGCGACGATGATGACATGGCGGGCTGTGGGATCGGCGGGCTTCATGCCGAGACGAGCGGCAAGATCAATGATTGGCAGCACCGCGCCGCGCAGGTTGATGACCCCCAGCATATAGGCAGGCGAGTGCGGCATCGCGGTCGCCGGGGTCCAGCCCCGGATTTCGCGAACCGACATGATGTTCACGCAAAATTCCTGATCTCCGATGCGGAACGCGATCAGCTCGCGATCCCCCTGGTTCAGACTTTTTACAGCGTACGACATTCCCTTACCCTACCGCTGCTAACGACATTTCCGCTTTGAGCGACTGGCCGCGCGAGGCGCCGACAACCGCGTCGACATCTAGGATGAGAGCCACGCGGCCGTCGCCGAGAATGGTGGCGGCGGCGATGCCGGGCACATGAGTGTAGTTCGCTTCCAGGCTCTTGATGACCACCTGGCGCTGACCCTGGATGGCATCGACCATCAGGGCACGCTGACCGCCGCCTTCCGATTCCACCAGCAGCGCCACGCCCTCGACCGGATTGGCCTGGGTCGCGCGGAAGTTCAGGATGCGGCCGACATCGACCAGCGGGCAGAAGGAATTGCGGATCGAGATCAGCCGGTGGTTCGCACCGAAGGAATGGATTGCGGAAGCTTCCGGCTGCAGGGTTTCGACGATCGCCGTCAGCGGCACGACCAGCGTCTGGCCCGCGACGGTGACCACCATGCCGTCGAGGACGGCGAGCGTCAGCGGCAGGCTCATGGTGAAGACCGAGCCGTGGCCCGGCTTGGACGTGATGTTGATGCGGCCGCCGAGCGCCTGGATCGAACGCTTGACGACGTCCATGCCGACGCCGCGGCCTGAAATGTCGGAGATCTTGTCGGCCGTCGAGAAGCCCGGCAGGAAGATCAGGTTGTCGATTTCCTCGTCCGACAGGTTGGCATCGGCCGGGATGAGATCATTGTCGATCGCCTTCTGGCGGACCTTTTCGCGGTTGATGCCGGCGCCGTCGTCGGCAAGCTCGATCAGGATGCGTCCCGAACGGTGCTTGGCGGTGAGGCGGACCGTGCCTTCCGTGTTCTTGCCGGCGGCGGCGCGCTTTTCCGGCGTTTCGATGCCGTGGTCGACGGCATTGCGGATCATGTGGGTGAGCGGCTCGGCCAGCTTGTCGATAACCGTCTTGTCGACTTCGGTGTTTTCACCTTCGGTAATGAGGCGGATCGACTTGCCGGTCATGTCGGCAATTTCGCGGACGATACGCGACATGCGCTGGAAGACCGGCTTTACCGGCTGCGCGCGGATCGCCATCACCGAGTCCTGGATCTCGCGGGTCAGCTGCTGCAGCTCTTCCAGGCCCATGTTGATCGAGGAGGTGCCGGTCGTGTCGTTCTCGATGACGCTCTGCGACAGCATCGCCTGGTTGATAACCAGCTCGCCGACGAGGTTGATCAGGCGGTCGACGCGGTCGAGATCGACGCGGATTGTCTGGCCGGCGCCGGCGGCGTTGTTCTGGGCGGCGGCATTGGCCGCGGCGGCTGCGGCGGCGGCTGATTCCTTCTTCTCGACGCGGGCGGCGGCTGCCGCCATCTGCGTGACGTTGGAAGCGGTCTCGGCGGCGGCGACGGCAGCGGCCGTGGCTTCGGACCGTGCAGCGGAAACGCTCTCCGTTGCCTCGGTCTCGTCCAGGATCGACAGGTCGAAGGGAACCGGCACCATCGGCAGTTCCTCGTTGCCCGAAGCGGCGTCACGGGTCTCCTCGACCGGCTTCACCGTCAGCTCGCAATCCCACTCGGCGAATTCGAAGACGGCGCGGATGGCATCCTCGCCCTTGTCGGTCTTGAGCGTGACGTTCCAGAAGAAATAGGCCGCCTCCGGATCGAGCTCCTCGAGACCCGGCAGCTCATCCATATTGCAGTAGATCGTCATTTCGCCGAGGCGCGAAAGGTCGCGCAGCAGCAGGGTGGCGTCGTTACCCTTCGAATAGAGTTCGTGGCGCGGCTTGAAGGTGATCTCGTAGGCCGGCAAGCCGGTCTCTGCGCCGTCCTCGTCGACGAAATCGTCGAAGGAAAAGGGGATTGGCTGGAAGCCGCTGTCGTCGGTCGGCTTGGGGGCTGGCGCCGGTGCGGCCTTTGCGGCGGCCTTGGGTGCAGGCGTCTCGGCCGAAGGAGACGGTAGCTCGCCATTGGCCAGAGCCTCCAGCTCCTTGACGAGGCCGCGGCTGCGGCTTTCATCGACGCTGCCGCCGTCGCGCGCAGCATTGGTCAGGTCGGCGAGCACGTCGGCCGACTTCAGCATCACCTTCAGGACGTCCTGGGTCGGCTCGAGCTTGTTGGAACGAACGCAATCGAGAGTGGTCTCGAATACATGGGCGAAGGCAACCAGATCATCAAGGCCGAAGGCGCCGGCGCCCCCCTTGATCGAATGCACGGCACGGAACACCGCATTGACGGTTTCCGGATCGCGATCGCCATCGTTCATTTTCAGAAGACCGGATTCCAGCTCGGCGAGCTGTTCCTCGCACTCCTGGAAAAAGATCTCTTTGATTTCGTTCATATCCATAGGAGCAAATCCTGGGTTTAAGCGGTTACGCGCTCAATTGCATCGATCAGCTTGGCCGGGTCGAAAGGCTTGACGATCCATCCGGTGGCGCCGGCCTGGCGGGCGCGGTTCTTCTTTTCCGCGTCGCTCTCGGTGGTCAGGACCAGGATCGGGATCGCCCGATATTTCTCGTTGCGGCGCACACCTTCGATGAAGCCGAACCCGTCGAGGCGCGGCATGTTGATGTCGGTCACGATCACGTCAGGATTGGATTCTTCGAGAACCTCGAGGCCCTCGACGCCGTCTTCCGCCTGGATGGTCTCGAAACCGGCATTGTTCAGCGTCACGAGCAGCATGTTTCGGATGGTGCGGGAATCATCCACGGTAAGCACTTTTTTCTTCATTGCCGAATCTCCTTGGCAAGCAGGTGGTCAATATTGACGCCAACCAGCTGCATGGTTTTGTGAAATGCGTCGGACACCTTGGAGAAGGTGAACGGCTGCTTGTCCTGCTCCCAGGTCTTCTCGGCGGACATCAGGACCTGAGCGCAAAGAGCCCCGATCCGCTCGACGCCCGATGCGTCGATCGAAAGACCGCTGCCCCTGAGGGAGATGAGTTTTTCACGCAAGGCGGAAGCCTCGTTGAGATCCAGCACCGCTGTCAAATTCAGCCTCTTGCCACTCTTCTTTGCTACCATCAGCTTGTCCTTGTCCCCTTGTCCCCGGCCCGAAAAGATGAGCTGCGGCGATCATCCGATAGGTTAGTAAACATTCCGCCCACCTCTGACGCTCGCGAGCGCCTGCGGAAGGCCAAAATCGTCATTTTCATATTCGTCTTCGACCGCAGGACGGCCGGCCGCTTCGATCGTGCGGGACGGCGCAGCGCGAACCGAGCCCAAGCGCCCGGAATGCACATTTTCGCGGGCTATGCGGAATTCGCGAATCGTCTGGCCGAGCTCAAGAATGACGGTATGGAGGTGGTCGGCGCCTTCAGCGGAACGTTCGGCCAAACCGGCGTTGTCCGCCACCTCTGCGCCAAGTCCTTTGACGTCGGCCGCCACGCCGTCGAGGCTTGCGGCATGCTCGCCGGTCCTGGTGGCGATGCCCGATATGGCGGCGTTGATGTCGGTGACCTGCCGCACGATGCTGCCGATCGAGTCCTGCGTTCGTCCGACCATCTGCACGCCGGCGTCGACCTGCGCCTTGGTCGTCGTCACCAGCGTCTTGATCTCGCGGGCGGCGTCGGCCGAGCGCTGGGCAAGCGCACGAACTTCCTGGGCGACGACCGCAAAGCCGCGGCCGGAATCGCCGGCGCGAGCCGCCTCGATGCCGGCATTCAGCGCCAGAAGATTGGTCTGAAAGGCGATCTCGTCGATCGCGCCGATGATCTGGCCGATCTTCTCGGCCGACTGCTCGATATCGGCCATGGCGCTGATCGCGCGGCCGACGACCTCGCCGCTTTGCTCGACCGCAGCGCGGGTAGAGGCGGCCGCCTGTTCGGCGGCGCGGCTGTCGGCGGCGCCGTCGCGCACGCTTCCGGCAATGCCGGCAAGGACAGCGGCGGAAAGCTGCAGCCGCTCGGCCTGGCCGGACGCCGTGCCGGCGAACTGCCGCGACTGGCCAGCAAGCGAAGCGGTCGCCGTCTCGGCCCTATCAGTGCGTTCGGTCATGGCGGCGAATTCTGCCTGGAGGCCATCCAAGGCGCCGTTCAGGGCGGCGGCGATCCCGGCATAGGCACCGTCGGCGTCGACAGGCGCGCGCCGCGTCAGGTCGCGGGCGGCAAGGCCTTCGATGACGTCGCCGAATATCCGGGCGATCTCCGCTTCACTTTCGGCGCGCTGATCGGCAAGCGCGCGGCTCTGGGCAGCGCGTAGCGCATTGAAGCGGAGCGAAACGGCGATTTCGACATCGACGATGACGATGCGGATGATCGCAGTCATCAGCTCGGAAATTTCGCGGGCGCGGCGCCTGGCCGAGGGCAGCAGGGGGCGGCCGGCAATCTCTTCGGCGAGGCCGGAAAGAACATGCTCCAGCACGACGCCGTGGCCAGCTACGTGCCAACGCGGGTCGAGGCCCATCTTGCTTTCGGTGTCGGAGAGAACCTTGACGCGCTCGGCATAGAGGCTGTCGAAGCGGGCATCCGTCAGCACGTCCCAATGTGAGGACTGCAGATCATGCAGACGATCGACCTGTCTGTCGCTCTCGAAGTTGCGCGCAGCGTCGGGATAGGACTGGAACCTGTGGAAGAGATCGCGCAGTCCCGCTTTCAGATGCGCTTCGAGGGCCGGCCGGTTACGGCGCACCAGTTCGCACTGATCGGCATCGAGACCGGCAAAACGCAGGCGATCACGCAAGCTGCCTGCCTGCGCTCCACGACCCTGATCTGATGGCATGTCCTGCCTCAACGCCTGTCCCCGACCCACTTTCCAGGCGAATGCCCGGCAAAAACTTTTGCAGCATTCGATCAACGCAAGCGCGGAGCCGGTCTTCACCACCGGCGACGACCGGCAGGTAAAGCCCCTGATCAGCTATGTTTCGAAGCTGTCTGAAGAGATGGATACCGGATCGACCCGGTACGGCGGTACGGCGTCATGCCTGCTGGGAACGAGCACATCTTCCCATTCCGACGTGTAACCCAATGTTTATGGTTAATTCCTTGCCCGAAGGTTAATAAGTCTTTTCAGGAACAGGCTTTTGGAGCAATTCAAGGCAGTTCGCAGGAAATACTTCCGCGGAGTTGCACGGCTGCTACAAGGCACACGCAAGCTCCGTGTTATAGGCCGGTCGACAACCAAGACATGACGTCGACAAGGACAGAGCAATGATTGTTCTCGGATTGGGTTCCTGTTTGATCGCAATCGGCATACTTGCCGCCATCGCCCGCCTCGATTTCCTTGCCGCAAATCGCGATATCGGGATGCTTCGGGTGTTCTGAAGCCTCTCTGGCTTCAAGCCGATCCAATCCCCGTTGGCAGTCCGGTGCCTTTGGTGTAATCGCACTCGCGCCTTTCACGTCAGCGGAACACTCGGTTCATGTCTCCCAGATCTGGTCTTCTCATCGTTCTCGGCTTCACGCTCTGGCGCGTCGTCACACTGTATTTCGATGCCACAGACCTGTTTGTCGACGAAGCCCAGTACTGGTTCTGGTCGCAGAATCTCGATCTCGGCTACTATTCAAAACCGCCGATGATCGCCTGGGTGATCCGGGCCATGACGGAGCTTTCCGGCTCCAGCGCCATCTATTTCATCAGGCTGCTCGGGCCGCTGATCCACATGGTGGTGGCGCTGGTGCTGATGAAGCTGGCAAGGCGCTTCGTCGGGCCGGAGATCGAAGGCTGGACGGGCGCCACCTACATCACGCTTCCCGGCGTGGCGCTCTCTTCGGTTTTCTTCTCGACCGACGTGATCCTGCTGTTCTTCATCGCCGTCGCCCTGCTCGCCTATTTCAGCCTGACGCAGCGGCGCTCTGTGGCACTGGCGCTCGTCATGGGTCTCGCCGTCGGCCTTGCCTTTTTGACGAAATATGCCGTTCTGTTCGTCGTACCAGGCGGCGCGATCGCCCTCCTCCTCATTCCCGCGGCGCGCATCGCTGTCCGGGACTTCATCATCGCGGTCGCGGTTGCCGCTGTCGTCGCCTCGCCGAACCTCTGGTGGAACCTGCAACACGACAATACGACGGTGCGCCACACGCAGGATATCGCCCACTGGAGCGATCTCGGCATCAATCTGCGCCGCGGGCTCGAATTCTTCTCCGCCCAATTCGGCGTCGTCGGGCCGATCATCTTCTTCGCAATGCTGTGGGCGGTCTATCGCATGATCAAGGGCCGAAGCGACGACCGCGAAAAGATGCTGATCTGGCTGTCGATGCCGGTGGTGGTGCTGATCACCCTGCAGGCGACCGTTGCCAAAGCCTATGCCAACTGGGCCGTGACCGCCTACGTCGCGGGGACCATTCTTGCCGTCTGGCTGCTTTACCGGATGTGGCCGAAGGGGCTGAGGCTGTCGCTCACCATCAACGGCATCGCAAGCCTGCTCTTTCCGCTGGCGACCATCTTTCCGCAGCAATTGCTGCTGCCGAACGGCGACGAATTGATGAAGCGCTATCTCGGGCGCGCCGAGGTCAGCCGCGAGGCGGGAGCCCTTGCAGCTCAGGCGGGCACCGACATCATCGTCACCGACAACCGCGACATGGTCGCTGATCTCTTCTATACGCTGCGGGATGCATCTTACAGAATCTATGCGCGCGCACCCGCAGGCCTGCCGGAGAGCTATTATGAGCAGGAATTCGCCCTGCCCGCCGACATCGCCGGCAAGGTGCTTTTCCTGACGGACACGCCGCTAATCTGCGCCACTGAAACGCCCGAGCTGCTGAAGAGCTGGCTGCCTGCCGCAGGCTACTACAAGCGAAAGACGCTTTACGTTTACAAGGTTTCTGCCGCCTGCCTGGCGCCCTGAGGGCTTCAGCCTGGTCGATTGGGCAGGCAGAGGCCGGTGCCGGCGCCTTCTACCTCAACGAACCTGACGCCGCCTTCCTCGAAGGCGAGGCGCAACTGCGCTTCGGTCGCACGGTGGATATCGTGGTGGCGTCCCTCGTAATCACGGATGGTGCTGCGCGAGACGGCCGCCTTCTCGGCGAGCTCGTTCTGGGTCCAGTCGAGCAGACCGCGTGCAGCCCGGCAGAGAGCGGGGCTTAGAATTGTTTCTCTCGCGCCTTGACCCATAATCTCAAAGTACCCATATTGGTTGATATAGATCATATATGTCATAATACGAACGAAATTTCCAGATCGGGAGAAGCGATGCCGCACGATACGCCCTTGATTTCGACAATCGTCGGCGGCCTGGTGCTGGCTTTCATCTTCGGCGCGCTTGCTCATCGGCTGCGCATGCCGCCGCTCGTCGGCTATCTGATTGCCGGTGTGCTGGTGGGGCCACATACTCCGGGTTACGTGGCCGACCAGAGCCTCGCGCCGGAGCTTGCCGAAATCGGCGTCATCCTGCTGATGTTCGGCGTCGGGCTGCATTTCTCCCTCAAGGACCTGCTGTCGGTGCGCGGCATCGCGCTGCCTGGCGCGGTCGTGCAGATCGGTTTTGCCACCTTGCTCGGCTGGGGCCTCGGTGCATTGATGGGCTGGCCGACCGGCGGCAGCCTGGTTTTCGGCCTGGCGCTTTCAGTTGCCTCTACCGTCGTGCTCCTCAAGGCTCTGCAGGAGCGCCGGCTCATAGAGACGGAGCGCGGCAGGATCGCCGTCGGCTGGCTGATCGTCGAAGACCTCGCCATGGTGCTGGCGCTGGTGCTGATCCCGGCTGCAGCCAGCATCGGCGGCGACGGCCATGGTCCCGTCGAGCCGCTGTCGGCGGGGCTGAACAGCCTGTTCGACCTCGATCTCGGCATCGGCGGCATGATCGCCATGACGCTGGTCAAGGTAGCACTCTTCGTGGCTCTGATGCTCGTCTTCGGCCGCAAGCTCATTCCCTGGACGATGCATCGCATTGCCCATGCCGGCTCGCGCGAGCTCTTCCGGCTCGGTGTGTTGGCCATCGCCCTCGGCGTCGCCTTCGGCGCGGCCAAACTCTTCGGCGTGTCCCTGGCGCTTGGCGCCTTCTTTGCCGGCATGGTGCTTGCCGAAAGCGAGCTCAGCCACCGCGCAGCCCAGGAAAGCCTGCCGCTGCGCGACGCCTTCGCCGTGCTCTTCTTCGTCTCGGTCGGCATGCTGTTCGATCCGAACATCCTGATCGACAGACCGCTGCCGATCCTCGCCACCGTCTTCATCATCGTCATCGGCAAATCCGTCGCCGCCTTTCTGATCGTGCTCGCCTTCAAGAAGCCGCCCGGCACGGCGCTGACGATTTCGGCAAGCCTCGGTCAGATTGGCGAGTTCTCCTTCATTCTCGCCGCTCTCGGCGTCGAGCTCGGGCTTTTGCCGGAGGAGGGCCGCGACCTGATCCTTGCCGGCGCCATCATCTCGATCATCGTCAATCCACTGCTGTTCTTCCTCTGCGACCGCGCGCGGCCTCTTCTCGACGGTGCAAGGCGCGAGGAAACCGTGGCCGAGCCGGCTTCCGCCGCCGATGTGGGTGCCGTTCAGGAACAGACGCCGCCCGAGGACGACGACGTGCGTCCGACCGCGCTTACCGGCCACGCAATCCTCATCGGTTACGGCCGAGTCGGCAGGATCGTCGGACAAAATCTCAAATCGTCAGGCACGCCCTTCCTCGTCATCGAGGATTCCGACAAGCGCATCGGCGAATTGAAAGCGCAGGGGATCGAAGCCTACCTGGGCAATGCAGTGGCGCGGGAAACGCTCGATCTCGCCAATCTTTCGTCTGCACGCAGCCTCGCCATCGCCATCCCGAACGCCTTCGAGGCCTGCCGCATCGCCGAGCAGGCGCGCAGCGTCAATCCCTCGATCCTTATCGTCGCCCGCGCCCATTCCGACGCCGAGGTCGACGAGTTGAAACAATACGGCGCCGACACCGTCATCATGGGCGAACGCGAAATCGCCCTTGGCATGGTTGACCGGCTCGCTCAAGTGCATCATGAGAGTGTTTCCTATGAAGACAGGCAGGAGCCTGCTACAATCATCCCGACGGGCACTGCTCCGCCGGAACGACAATGAGAGATTGCCGCGCTTTTGAGCCGATACGGGAGTGACATCGCCGGGACGGAGGAGATGGAGCTGGACCAGCACCGTCTGACGAGACGTATCGCCTTTTCCCTCCTCTTTGCCATTCTTGCCTATATCGGCCTGCTTTTCGGCGGCAATCTCATCATTGCGCCGGCGACCGCCGTCAATACGCTTTCTTCTTCCGGCCGCGATCCGCAGCCGCCGCAACTGAGCGCGCGCGATGCCGTGCGCGGCGTGCTTGCCGCCGAGCGCAGGCTTGCGCCGAAACAGACCGCCTACGACGCCGGACCGCCGGCCCCTGCCGCCGCCCCTGCTGTCGACTTTACCGGCTGGGACATGGCCGCTCCTCTTGCGGCATTCGAGCCTCCGCTTCATCAGGCAGTTTCCAGGACCCATCAGGCGCGCGCGCCCCCGATCATCGCCTGAGGCTTGCGCCGAGGGGCGCATCCGACCATTGACGACATGCCGCCAGCGCCCGGGCGCCGGCCCTCGATTATCTAAGGAATACAACATGCGTAATTCACCATGGCTGGTGTTCACCTATACGGTGATCATCGTGATCGGGCTATTGATCGCCCTGCCGAACGCCCTGCCGCAATCCGTGCTCCAGCGAATTCCGGCCTGGCTGCCGCATGAGCAGGTATCGCTCGGCCTCGACCTTCGCGGCGGTTCGCACCTCGTTCTGGAAGTCGACGAAGCTGATCTGACCAAGGAGCGGCTGCAATCGCTGCTGCAGGACGCCCGCCGCGTCCTGCGCGAAAAGGGCATCCAGCCGAAGGCCGTCGTGCGCAGCCAGAACCAGATCGTCGTGACGCTCGCCGATGCCGCGCAGAGCGACGCGGCAGTCACCGATCTTAAGACGCTTGCCAACCCGATCAGCACCGGCCTCAGCGCCGGTCAGGCGGATCTCAACGTCACCGCAAACGGAGCGACCATCACCGTCGGCTTCTCGCCGGCCGGCATCTCCGCCAATGTCGACAACGCCGTCCAGCAGAGCCTTGAAGTCATCCGCCAGCGTGTCGACCAGGTCGGCGTCTCCGAGCCGACCATCCAGCGCATCGGCGGCAACCGCGTGCTCGTCCAGCTTCCCGGCGCGCAAGATCCGTCGCGCCTGCGCGAACTTCTCGGCTCCACGGCAAAGATGTCCTTCCACATGCTGGCGCCGAACAATCAGCCCGGCCCCGGCGTCACCATGCTGCAGGACGACGAAGGCAGATCCTATCCGGTTCTCGACCGTGTCGAAATATCGGGCGACCGCCTATCGGATGCCCGCGTCAGCTTCGATCCTAACACGCGCGAGCCCATCGTCAGCTTCCGCTTCGACAGCGCCGGCGCCACGCGCTTTGCAGAGATCACCCGCCAGAATGTCGGCAATCCCTTTGCCATCGTTCTCGACAACAAGGTGCTGAGCGCCCCCGTTATCCGCGAGCCGATCACCGGCGGCTCCGGCCAGATCTCCGGCAACTTCTCGGCAGACAGCGCCACGACGCTTGCCGCCATGCTGCGCGCCGGCGCCCTGCCCGCCAAGCTGACCGTTATCGAGGAGCGCACGGTCGGCGCCGATCTCGGCGCCGACGCCATCAAGATGGGCATCTATTCCGGCATCGTCGGTTTCGCCCTTGTTGCAGCCTTCATCTTCGTGCTCTACGGCACCTGGGGCATCCTGGCGAACGTGGCGCTGCTGATCCACACGATCCTGACCTTCTCGGCGCTCACGCTGGTCGGCGCGACGCTGACACTGCCCGGCATTGCAGGCGTCGTTCTCGGCATCGGCCTTGCGGTCGATGCGAACGTCCTTATCAATGAACGTATTCGCGAAGAGACCCGCAAGGGCAAGGGTGCCTTTGCCGCCATCGATACGGGCTTCAATCGAGCCTATTCGACCATTATCGACGGCAACATGACGGCCCTGATCGCTGCGGCGATCCTGTTCTGGTTCGGTTCCGGGCCGGTTCGCGGCTTTGCGGTGACCATGGCGCTTGGCCTGATCATCTCGATGTTCACCTCCGTCGCGTTCGTTCGCGTCGCGATGATCGAGATTACCCGCCGCCGAAAGTTCAAGGTGCTGAACATCCGGCCGTTGATCCCCTTCAGCCCGTATGACAAGCACATCCAGTTCATGAAGGCGCGCTTCTTCGGCGTCACCGTTTCGGCGCTGCTTTCGATCGCATCGGTCGTGCTCTTCATCCATCCCGGCCTGAACTACGGCGTCGATTTCCGCGGCGGCATCCAGATGTCGGTCAAGACGAAGGAGGCGGCCGATCTGGCAAAGTTCCGCGAGGGTCTCGATAGTCTCGGCCTCGGCGAAATCACGCTGCAGACCTTCGGCGACAACAACAGCATTCTCGTTCGCGCGCAGCGGCAGGAAGGCGGCGAAGAGGCACAGACGGCGGCGGTGACCAAGCTGAAGGCCGAAGTCGCCAAGATCGATCCGAGCGCTACCGTCGAAGGCACCGACGTCATCGGTCCGAAGGTCAGCGGCGAGCTTGCCTCGGCCGGCATCCTGTCGGTCGTGATCGCCAGCATCGCGATGCTGCTCTATATCTGGGCGCGGTTCGAATGGCCGTTTGCCGTCGGCGCCATCGTTACGCTGGTGCTCGACGTCACCAAGGCAATCGGCTTCTTCGCAATCACCGGTCTCGACTTCAACCTCACGGCCATCGCAGCCATCCTGACGCTCGTCGGCTATTCGGTGAACGACAAGGTCGTTGTTTACGACCGAATGCGCGAAAACATGCGGCTCTACAAGTCGATGCCGTTGCGCGAGATTATCGACAAGTCGATCAACGAAACTCTTGCGCGAAGCCTCTACACCAATGCGACGGCCTTCCTCGCCCTGGTGCCGATGGCGATCTGGGGCGGCAGCGCCGTCTCCAGCTTTGCGATCCCGATGGTCTTCGGCATTCTTGTGGCCGGCGCCTCGTCGATCTTCATTGCCGCACCGATCCTGCTGTTCCTCGGCGACTGGCGCCGCCGCCACGCCAAGGCGGCAACGGCGACCGATGCGGCAGCCGAAATCATCCCGCCGGAAGAGGGTCGCTCGCGCAAGTCGGCGAGCTGAAAACGGGTTGTTAACGTATCCTTGAAGAGGGCGCCGGTTGCAGAGCCGGCGCTCTCTTTTTATTGTTGCCTATTGCCAGGATAAAATTATGCAGCAATTCAAGCTATTACAGCGTCCATCGCGCGGCTGAAAAAGAGAGCGCGACGATGCATCAGAGATCGGGGAAACCGCGCGATGTCACCCAACCCGACGAAACCGCTTGAAACCAATATTGCCGGCGACAACGAAGAACGCATTAAGCGCTTTCTTGCAATCGCCTCGCACGACCTGCAATCGCCGCTGCGCCATATCGCCATGTATGCCGAGCTGCTGCTCGACGATCTTGAGGAGACACTCGACAGCGAGCAGCTTCAGAGCCTCAAGATGATCCTGGAAAAGGTGCAGGCGGCCCAGCGTCTCACCAAGGCACTGATGAGCCTTGCCGGTGGCGCGCCGCAGGTGACGCTGGAAGAGGTCGACCTGAAGGTCTTGGCCGAAAAAATTTGGAGCGAACTCATCGAGGAGACGGGGGCTCTCGACGCGACGTTCGCCAGTCGGGACCTCCCCTCCATCCGCACCGACCCGGCGCTGTTCGGCTTGGTGCTCAGGCAGCTCATGTCCAACGCCCTCACCTATCGGAGCTCATCGCCGCCGCATGTGGCCGTGACGGCGGAGCAACAGCGGGCGAACTGGGCCATCCGGATTTCCGATAACGGCACTGGCATCGATCCCGCTTATCGAGAGCGCATCTTCGAGCCGTTCTGGAAATTACCGAAGGCGGGGGCAGCCCCTGGCGCCGGCCTCGGCCTGACGACGGCGCAGGAACTTCTGAAGGTGCTTGGCGGCGATATCCGTCTCGAGCATTCCGACGAAAACGGCAGCCACTTCACCATCCGCCTTCCCGCCGGCTGAGGCACATATTGCAATCGCTCAGCCTCATTTGCCGTGCTTGAAGCGCACCGCGATCTCAGATTCGGCCGACGTGCTTCCAAGCCTTCGCGCTGTTTTGCGCGGCTCAAATGCTGTAATCGTCCTTCCAGAAATCCGGCACATCGTAGTGCACATATTCGCGGATGATGTGCTGCAGCGTCTGGACGTCGATTTCGTCTTTGCCGATGCGAAAGTCGACGCCGTAATCCGGAAATTCCTGGAAATAGCCGCCCGATATGTCGGTCGAGACGACGCCGATCGGGCCGGTATAGCCGATGCCGCGCAGCTCCGGCACCGTCTCGCGGAAATCGGCATTGGGCAGAAGGCGATTGTCGAGCAGGATGAGATCGAAGCGCGCCGCGCGGATCTTTTCCAATGCGTCTCCGATCGACGGCGAATATTCGACTTCGACCGCCGGCTCGGAGAGATCGGCGATCTTCTTTTTGAGCGCGCGGAATTCGATGAACTCGTCGTCGACGAAGAGAACCTTGACGGCGTTCTGTCGGACCGTTTTGGTGATCATTTCAATTTCCCCAGTCCCGAAGCCGATTTTCACGAAACCAAACCATTCCTCAGGGCGATCGCCACCATGTGGACGCGGTTCACGGCATCGAGCTTGCGCGCGGCCGCAGTGATATGCGAATTGACCGTATGTTCAGACAGACCGAGGATGATGGCGATTTCGGCCGAGGTCTTGCCTTCGCTGGTCCATTTGACGATTTCCGCTTCGCGCTGGGTCAACCGCCCGGACATTTCCTGCGTCAGGATTTCCTCGTAGAGCTTGTCGAAAATGCGCATGGCATCAAGAAGCATGTCGGCAATCTCGCCCTGGTCCGGCTCTTCACGCTCGCCGCTCAGCACGAGACAATATCGCCGCCCTTCGGGCGTGAACAGCGGAATGAAGAGGAAGACGCCGCTGCGGAACTCGTTGAAAAGCAGATCGGAGGGATAGGTGTCCGGCTGCGCGCTCCGGCCATGGACGGGCGTTGCCAGAAACTGAGCGCTTTTTGCGCGGGTGGTCCCGAGCGCCTCCCTCAACGTCGCAATGAACAGGCCAACCCGTCGCTCGGCGACATTGGTGATGACGATATCGCGTTCGCCGAATGGAGCCGAAGCCTCGGAAATCCGGGCAAGCGCGAAATTATCGAAGTGGTAATGCTGCGCCGCCGCTTTCAGCAGGCGGAAAAAATCGGTGCGGTTGATCGCTCGGCTCAGCTCCGGTCCGGCATGAAAAGGAGTTGCCGCGGCATTGTTCATTCCCACTCTTCCTCTCCTCCCGCCATGCCCCCGATCCCCAAATCTTGGGATATACGTCTTAAACGCGAACAGCTACAAAAATTGCGAGACGGTTGATGAGAGATATCGAAACGGGGACTTTCGGTATACAAGGCGGATATCATCAATTATCTCAACTACAGGTGATGCACGGGCAGATATACTGAGGGGCAGTAATTCTTACCTGGGTGTCGTAAATCTTCCGCGTTCAACATCCATGAATGCGAGAAGGCAGTGCCAGACGTAAGCGCGAGAGAGCCGACAGGCCCATTCAGCTAAGGGGTTGGCTGGAAGTTCGTGGCGGCGAACACGGGTCAATCGGCTCTCTCAGCGCTTATTTTACGTTCCGTCCGTTTCGTTTCGGTTGCATCTTGGGATGCGCACTCGGCCTTGTCAATTGCGGTTCGTCACGTCGCCAGGACCAACGCCAGGAAACGCACCATTCGGCTTCCGCTGTTTCCTACACTTCCAGATTGAGAAGGATCGCTGCGAGGTCAAGCGGCTTCTCAAGGTAAAAATCGGCACCGGCTTCGAAAGCACGCATGCGATCCTCATCGGCATCCGACCCGCTGCAGACAGCGAGACGCATTGTTCTGAACCGGTCATCGCTGCGCAGCGTGCTTACCAGGCTGATGCCGCTGTCGAGGGGCATATAGAGATCGGCGACCAGCAGCTCCGGCGGAGCCCAGCCTTCGGCCACGCGCTGCTTCAGCGCCTCCAGCGCCGTCTCGGCGGTCGAGAAACAAAATAGATCGACGTCTATATGCTGCTTCTTGCGGATATAGTCGAGATAGAAGAGATCATCCCTGCTGTCGTCGACGTAAACTATCGTAGGCATCCGGCACCGTGATCTGGGTATTGTTCGAATGAACCTCGTTGTCTTCCGACGTCACGATATCGCGATTTCACGAAAATTCGATCTGTCCGATCGAAAAATCATTTCGGAAAAAGCGCGACGGCGGCGGCTGCTGCCTATTGAGTATTCCTCGATTTCGGAAAAAATGGCCGCGCGAACCGAGAGAGGATACACGGGTGCAGGATAAGGGCAACGTGGACCTGCAGGACCAGCGGAGGCGACGGCGCTACCGTGCCTTTGCAATTGCAGTCGGCTGCCTGCTGTTCCTTCTCGGAGTGAGCGCCCTTGCCGGCTGGCTGTTGCAGATCAAGCTCATCATTTCGCTCTTCCCCGGCTTTCCGTCAATGGCCTTCAACACCGGGGTCTGCTTCATACTATCCGGCCTTGGGCTTGCGGCCTCGATGCTTGATGGCCGCCGCTCTCGGATAGCGGCAACGATCATGACAGGAATCGCAGCGGTGATCGCGGCGGCCCGACTGGTGGAAATCGCTACGGTTGGGCGGGCCGTCCATAACGTCGACCAGTTGATCACCCGCCTGGTGATTCCTCCCGATTTCATCGCCGAGATCGGCGGCGGCATGGGCCCCAATACGGCGCTGATCTTTCTCATTGCCAATCTTTCGCTGCTGCTCTCGCTTCATGTGGAGAAGTCGAAAAACCAGGTCGTGCAGGAGCTGACGAGCTATGTCGTCGTCACGCTCGGCATGATCGCGCTCGCCGGCTATCTCACCGATGCCGAACAGGGCTACCGCTGGGGTCCCTATGCGGCGATGGCGTTGCACACGGCGGTCGGCATGGTGCTTTTCGGCGCGGGCCTGCTTGCCCGCTCCTGGTGGATGCAGCCGGCAAACCGGGCGCAGATTCCGCTCTGGATTCCGGCGGCAGTCTGCTTCACCGGCCTCGTCGTCGATCTCTATACGCCGCTCGGCCTTGCCAACGGCATTCTCTACGTGCCGCTGGTGCTGACGGCGCTCTGGTTCGGCAACAGGAATGCGCCGCTGTTCTTCGCCTTTGCCTGCACCGTGCTCCTCATGCTCGGCTTCTTCGCCGTCAGGCATGACGAGGCGGCATTCTGGCAGGAGATCGCCAATCGCACCATCACCGCCGCCACGCTCTGGCTGATCGCCATTCTCGTCTTCTATTTCCTGCGCAACAACAACAACCTGGAAGCCGAACGCGTTCGCTTCGGCGCGCTGGCGCGCAGCACGCCCGATGCCGTCCTCGTCATCGACGGGCGCGGAACGATCAAGAGTTTCAATCCGGCAGCCGAAAGCATGTTCGGCTATTCACCGCAGGAAACAATCGGCCGGAACATCAAGATGCTGATGCCTGAGCCTTATCATTCCGAGCATGACGGCTATCTCGCCCACTATCGCCAGACCGGCGAGGAGCGCATCATCGGCACGACGCGCATGGTCTCCGGGCGGCGCAAGAACGGCATCGTCTTCCCGATCGAAGTATCCATCAGCGTTGTCGTCAGCGGCGAGACCAAGACATTCGTCGGCATCGTACGAGATATCAGCGAGCGCGTGCGGCAGGAAGAACGGATGAAGACGACGCTCGCCCAGCTCGAGGCATATACGGCCGAACTCGAGCGCAGCAACCACGACCTCGACGAATTCGCCTATATTGCCTCGCATGACCTGAAGGAACCGCTGCGCGGCCTGCACAACCACTCGCGTTTCCTCCTCGAGGATTATGAGGACAAGCTCGACGCGGACGGCGTGCGCCGGCTGAACCGGCTCGTGCGTCTCAGCCAGCGGATGGAGAAGCTCGTCAACGACCTGCTCTACTTCTCCCGGCTCGGGCGGCAGCAGCTGGCAGTCAAACGCACCGATATCAGCCTGATCGTCAAGGACGTGGTCGCGACGATGGAGCTGCTGCTGGAAGAGCGGCATGCCAGGGTCGTGACCGACGGCCGGCTCCCTGACGTGGTCTGCGACGCGCCGCGGCTGACCGAAGTGTTCCGCAATCTCATCACCAATGCGATCAAGTACAACGACAAGCCGGCGCCGCTGGTCTCGATCGGCTATCTCGAGCGGTTCGTCGGCAAGGACGGCACGGTTGCCCGCAACGTGTTTTTCGTTAGGGATAACGGCAAGGGAATACCCCAGGAATTCCATGAGGATATTTTCCGCATTTTCAAACGGCTCGAAAAGTCGCAGGATTCCGACGACGGAACCGGAGCAGGCCTTACCTTCGTCCGCAAGATCATCGCGCGGCACAACGGCGATATCTGGCTGGAGTCCGAGGTCGGCGTCGGCACTACGTTCTATTTCACCCTGGGAAGAAAACGCGAGGGGCAGAATGCAGCAGCGTGACACGCAACCGATTTTGATCGTCGAAGACAGTGAAGACGATTTCGAAGCGACGATGCGGGCCTTCAAACGCACCAACCTGCGCAACTCGATCCGCTGGGCCGCCTCGGGTCAGGAAGCACTCGACATGCTCGGCGTGATGGTGCCGAAACCAGGGCTGATCCTGCTCGATCTCAACATGCCGGGACTCGACGGCCGCAAGACGCTGGAAGCGATCAAGTCGAACGACGGCTGGCGCAAAATCCCGGTGGTGATCCTGACGACGTCAGACGATGAACGCGACATCGAAGGCTGCTACGCGCTCGGCGCCAACACCTATGTGCAGAAGCCGGTCGATCTCGACGGTCTCTTCGCCGCGATCCAGCGGTTAAAGGAATATTGGTTCGAAATCGCGATCCTGCCGCTCGAGGACTGACGGTTTGGCGGAAGACTGCTGCATTCTCATCATCGACGACAACATCGACGACCGCGAGGTCTATCGGCGCATTCTGGGCCGCGTCTCCAGCACGGCCTATACCGTCCTCGAGGCGGAGACGGGTGAAGAGGGCCGCGCACTCAACAGCCGGAAACGGCCGAACTGCATCCTGCTCGACTATTCGCTGCCGGGGCGCGACGGGCTCGGTGTTCTTGCCGATATTTTGGAGGACGATCCCGTCGCCAACGTCATCATGCTGACCGGCCAAGGCAGCGAAACCGTCGCCGTCGAAGTGATGAAGAGCGGCGCGCGCGACTATCTCACCAAGGATTCCCTTTCACCCGAAACGCTGCATCGCTGCATCCAGAACGCCATCATGCACGGCATGCTGGAAGCCCAGCTGGAGCAGAAGCGGCAATCGCTTGAGATCTTCACACGCGCCATGGCGCATGACCTGAAGGAGCCGTTGAGGACGATCAAGTCCTTCAGCCGGATCCTGCACGGTTCTGCAGTGCTTCCGGCCGAAGACCGCGAGCTGCTCGATTATGTCTTGAGCGCCGCCGACCATATGGAAGACCTGATCGTCAAGGTCTCGAACTTCACCAAGCTCGAAGCCTATGGCGGACCGCAGCTGACGCCGGTCTCCCTGTCCGATGTACTCAACCAGGTGGAAGACAATCTGCGCCAGCAGATGGAGAGCCGCGGGGCCGTCGTCATTCGCGGTGTGCTGCCGGAAGTGATGGGTGATGCGACGCTGCTGACCCAGCTTCTGCAGAACCTGGTGTCGAATGCCATCCGCTACTGCGATCAAAAGGTTCCGGAGGTTCAAATCTCGAGCGAAGCGCGAGGGGGTAGCTGCCGCCTGACGGTGCGTGACAACGGACCCGGCATCGATCCCCAGCACCGCGAGCTGATCTTTCAGCCGTTCAAACGGCTCGTCGGCCGCGGCATCGAGGGCACCGGACTCGGCCTTGCCATCTGCCGCCGCATCGCGCAGCTGCATGGCGGCGCCATCTGGTGCGAACCGGACAAGGGACCAGGCGCCACCTTCATCGTCGAGATGCCGCTTGCCGAGGCACGGCCCGCACCGCCCGCCGCATCAGCCGTTCCGCCCAGTCTGAAGCCGGCGGAGCAGCCGGGTGAAGGTTCCGGCAGGCTTGCCGAGGTACTGCTGGTCGAAGATAGCCCCGCCGACATCCAGATCCTGAAGATCAAGCTGATGCGGCGGGAGAGGGTGACCTTCAACCTTCATGTCGCCACCAACGGCCGCGAGGCGATGCGGCTGCTCGAAGAGCGCGCCGGCATCGCCGATGTGCCGCAGATCGACCTGATGCTGCTCGACATCAACATGCCGATTATGGATGGTTTCGAGGTGCTGAACGCGCTTTCGGCCGACGCCCGTCTGAAACGGATTCCCGTCTGCATTCTCAGCACCTCAAGCGATGAGAGCGACATGCAGCGGGCCAGAAATCTCGGCGCGCGCGCCTATATGGTAAAGCCGCCGACCCTGCAGCAACTGGAAGAGGCGCTCGAAGATGTCGATCATTTGGAACTGCTGCAGCGCGGCGATTCGCTTGCGCTTTGCGCGGAACAAAACTAAGCGGTGGTCATTGGCAACGGTATGACTGTCGCAGCTCTCATACTCGCGCTCCTGACGACGCCGCTTCAATCAGGACTGCTCTCGATGGTATCAGGCATACATCACGTTACAGCCATCACCCGAAAGGTGCAGGCAAACGTGGATTTTTACGCCGGCTTTCTCGGCATGCGCCTCGTCAAGCAAACGGCCGGCTACGAGGATGCGACTCAGCTCCATCTCTTCTACGGCGATTCGGCAGGTACGCCGGGTTCGCTCGTCAGCTTCCTCATATGGGAAGACGGCGCGCCCGGTCGGGCGGGTTACGGCCAGATCAGCGAAATTTCACTGGCGATCGATCCGGCGAGCATCGGCTATTGGCTGACGCGCGCCATGAACTTCGGCCTGCGTTCGGAGGGACCGACCGATGAATTCGGTGAGCCTGTTCTCAGGTTGAAAGACCCCGATAATATCATCCTCAAGCTCACGGGCGCAAAGAACCTCACATCGCCTGCTGTCTGGGATGGCGCCTCGATCCCGGTCGAGCATGCCGTCAAGCGGGTGCGCGGCGCAACCATGCTGACGGAAAAGCCGGCCGAGAGCCGCAGCTTCCTCGAGCGCCATTTCGGTTACCGATTCCAGGCCAACCGCGGCACGATTGACAGGCTGGTATCACAATCGGGCGACGTCATCGATGTGCGCGATGCACGCGGCTTCTGGTCCGGCGCGCCGGGAACCGGCACCGTCGATCATGTCGCCTTTCGGGCCGCCGATGAGGAGGCGCTGCGTTCGGTTTCCATGGCGTTGGAGAAGACCGATGCTTCGCCTACCAACATGCACGACCGCAAGTATTTCCGCTCGCTCTATGCCCGCGAGCCCGGCGGCACGCTGGTGGAGCTTGCAACCGACAAGCCCGGCATGACTGTTGACGAAGAGCACGCAGCCCTCGGCACCAAGCTCTTCGCGCCGCCGGGAGCGATCACCAGTCTCGACGAGCTCAAGGTGGTTCTGCCGCAATTTTCGATGCCCGGCCAGCCGCGCATCAATTACCGCGAGCTGCCGTTCGTCCATCGCTTCTATACGCCGCCGAATCCCGATGGCAGTGTCTTCGTGCTGCTGCACGGCTCGGGCGGCAATGAGACGACTCTGATGCCGCTCCTCAACAAGGCGGCGCCGCGCGCGACCCTGCTCGGCGTCCGTGGCCGTGCGACGGAAGAAGGTTTTCCGCGCTGGTACAAGCGCATCACCCCCTTCTCCTTCGACCAGAACGACATCAAGACGGAGGCCGAAGCCTTTGCGGCCTTTATCGAAGGCGCCGTCAAATCCTATGGCCTCGATCCCAAGAAGATCGTCTATGTCGGCTATTCCAACGGCGCCAACCTGTTGAACTCGCTGCTCTACCTGCACCCGAACCTCGTTCACAAGGCGGTGCTGCTGCGCTCCATGCCGGTGCTCAGCGACTATCCGCATGCCGATCTGAAGGGCACGGACCTGCTCGTCATCAGCGGCAAGACCGATGCCTACGGCAAATATGCGAGCGAGCTGGAGGAAAGGCTGAAGAGTTCGGGCGCGACCGTCGATTCCGACGTCATCCCCGGCGGCCATGATCTCGGCGACGCCGATGTGCCGATCATTCAGAAGTGGCTTCTCCAGAGAATGGGGGATGATCCATCCCCGCTGGAGCAGCAGGCGGTCAAACCGACGAGCGAGCCGTTCGGGCAACCATGATGCCGGCGAGCACCACCGCAGCACCCAGCGCCTGCATCATCCCGATCGACTCGTCGAGCAGCGCCCAGGCGAGGATTGCGGCGACGACCGGCTGCAACAGCAGCGTCAGCGATGAAAAGGCGGGCGGCAGATAGGCCAGCGCATAGGTGATCGCCACCTGCCCGCCGGCATGACTGATAAAGGCGAGGCCGAAGAGGATCGACCAACCGTAGAGGGTCGCCGGCAGCATCTGCCCTTCGAAGAAGAAGGCTATCGGGAAGATGCAGACGGCAGCCGATGCCGTGCTCCACAGCATGATGCGGATCGTATCGAACCGGCTGCGCAGCCTGCCAATCGCCAGGATATAGCAGGCATAGAAGAAAGCGGCGATCATCGCGGTGCCGTCGCCGCCCAAGTCCCCGTGGCCGAGCCCTGCCGGTCCGCCTTTTAAGGTAACGACACCGGCGAGCGCCAGGACCAGCCCGAGCAGGAAGACGCCGCTGGTTCGCGCCTTAAAAAACAGAACGGCGATCAGCGTGACGAAAACAGGCGCGAGGTTTGCAAGCAGCGTCGCGTTGGCCACCGACGTCATGGTGAGCGAAAGATGCCAGGCGGCAAGGTCAAGCGCCAGCATCAGGCCCGGAAGAGCCAGCAGACCGTAATCGGAGAGGCTTTGCGGTTTCGGCCCCGTATCCTTCTTCATGAACGAGACGATGAAGATCGGGATCAGCGCCAGCGCCACACGCCAGAAGGCAGTAGCCATCGGCCCGACTTCAGACAGGCGAACGAAGATCGGCGAACCGCCGATCGCCGCCCCGCCGACAACAAGCGCGGCAAGCGCCAGACGATTGGAAGGCGAGGCTTCGGAGAAGGTGGAAGCAGTCTGCGACATGATCTCGATATTTCTGATTTCCCGCAGACCGGCGGCGGGCCATTGACTGCCGAGTGCGTAGCAGAAGTCGACCGCCGGCGACAGTCGAAGAACGACATCAGAACGGAAAATCAGGCCGGGTGGGTGTTCGTCGCGGCCTGCCGCAGCTTTGCGGCGATTTCCCCTGCAACAAAGAAGGCATGCTCGGTCACCTGCGGCAGACCCATCAGTTCGCCGAAAGTGCCGCGGGCCAACGGGCCGGAGATCAATAACGAAGACTCCGCCTTGCCCGAGGGGCCGATCGCCTCCGACTGCTCGGTGCAGGCAAGGCCGAGGCCTGTGGGATCAAGTGACAGGTGGCCGTTTGCGGCAAGCGCCGCGAGCCAAGGCTGGGTTTCGAGAATGCCGCCATGCGCCGGGCCGGTGGTGACGACGACGGCGTCATAGCTCCGCTCCAACGGCTGACGTTGATAGCGCGGCTGCAGGGTGCAAAGAACAAGCTCACCTTCAATGCGCGCATCGGCGACCGACCCGGCAACGATCTCCAGACGGCCGGCGGCAATCGCCGCGTCGAGCACGGCTTCCACCTGCGGCGCGATGCGGAACCGATGCACATCCCAATAGGGGCGCAGATGTCGGACAATACGGCGCCGTTCGGCAATCGGCAGCGCCTGCCAGAGATCGTGTCCCTGCGCCCGCACCTGATCGATCACGCCATGCCAGCTTATGCCCTGCGCTTCCGCAGCTCTTATGGCGGCGCGGATTCTTCTCAACAGTGAAACGGCGGAATGCGCCGCATCGGAGATGAACTCGCCGAAGAGCGGCTGCGGCATCGGTGCATGCCCGCGCGAGCGAAGACCGCGGCGCGAGATTGCCGTCACCGGACCGCGATGTCCGCGTTCAGCGAGCGAGGCGATGACATCGGCGGCGGTCAGGCCATTGCCGATGACCAGCACCCGGTCATGCCGGCCGATCACGCCGAGCGCGCCCGGCTTGGTGGTGTCGGCGACGAAGCGGGGATGGGCCGCCAAGCTGGCGGCAAGCCGGCCGGGCGCTGCAGGCGGCGGATGGCTGGTGGCGATCGCAACTATATCGGCCTCGGCGACCCCGCCTTTGTCGTCCTGGATCGACCAGCGGCCGCCCCGGCGCTGGAGACCGGTCACGCGGGCGCGGTTGTGGAGCACGACACCTTCTTCCAGCAATGGCTTCAAAAGGGAGGCGACATATTCGCCGAAGAGCCGGCGCCGGGGGAAGAGCATGCCGTCCGGTTGCCTCGCCCCGGGATCGTCCGCGACGGCGTCGCGGGCTTCGATCCAGGCCTGGAACTCGCCCAGATCATCGGGCTGCAGGCTCATCTTGGCGGCGGGAACATTGATGCGATGGGTCGGGTCGTCCGTGTCATAGGCAAGACCGCGGCCGAGCTCCGCCCGCGGCTCGAAGACCATGATTACAGGACGCTCGCCAACGTTTGCACGGGCGAGATGATAGGCGACGCCCGCGCCGGAGACACCACCGCCGATGATGGCGACGACGGGCTGGTCAGACATCGACAGAGGCTTGGGCTGCATGATGGCCGGCACAGTTGCTTCGATGCCCCGAGCATAGAAGCCGGACATAACTCGCGCAATCCTCCGGCCGCAATTGTCTATAATGTTTGTGAAGATCAGTCTTGTTTCGATATGACGGTCGAGAATTCGGGAGTGCCGCGGATGGTGTTGCTGACTGTGCAGATCTCGTCTTCGGCGGCGTCGACGATCTTGCGGCGGGTCTCTTCATCGACATCGCCCTTGATCGAGAAGACGATGTTGAATTTCGCAACACGTGAGAGCCCTTCCGCCGCCTTCTCACCGGTGACATCGGCCGTGATCTCGCTGATCCTGTCGAGAACCCCCATCTGACTGGCTGCAATGCGGGCGCTGAGCACGAGACAAGCCGAGAGCGAGGCATAGAGCAGATCGAGCGGGCTGAAGCCCGGCTGAGAGGGGGCGGTGACGATATCGATCTCACCCTTGGTGGTGGACGTGACATGCGGAAAGCCGCTGCGGCCGAGGGTGGCGATGGCGCCGGTCGGACGGGGGCGTGCCTTGAGATCGGCCATGAAGAAATCCTCTGAGAATAGCCTCGCAGAGATAGCGAGTTGCGCCGCGGCCCGCAACGGCGCCGCAACGCCTGCTAACGGAACCTTTCGATCCGTCATCGGTTGATTACACCTGAACGAGATCAGTGACAAAGGTGCACAGCGATGCCGCATGCCCGCAACATGCATCGTCAGGACCGGCGGATGGACGCCCGCGACCGGCTGATCGTCGCGCTCTATGCACAGCTGAAGGCCGAGCGGGAAACGCGCGAGACGCTGGAATGGGCGATCCGCAACGGCGCCATCTCGCAGGAGGTGCTGGAGGCGATCGCGTCCGATCCGGTCCCCGTCGTCACCAGTGAGGACATCGCCTCCCTGGAGAAAATCATCGCGCTTGACGAAAGGCGCAAACCAAATCGGAACCAGGGGTAGTGCCGAAAACTGTGCGCGGTTTTCAGCCGACATCATAACTCCCCATCGAACTGCAAAGAGGAGATCCGAAATGGCCGATATCACCTATCAGGTTGTGCCGCATGACAATGGCTGGGCTTACAAGCTCGGCGACACGCTGTCGGAAACCTATGCGACGGCCGAGGAAGCGATTGTCCACGCCAAGGATGCTGCGTCACGTCAGAAAATCGGCGACGGCGACGCGTTGCTTGCATATCCCTCGCCCGATGGCGGATGGGCGTTCCAGGAGCTCGAAACCGACAAGAGCAACGGTCGTCTGTGATTTTCAGCGGAGGATGGCATGACCGCGCGGGCAAGCTGGAAAGGTCATCTGAAGGTGGGCGACCTTGCTTGCGCTGTAGGGCTCTATACCGCCATCTCCTCCTCCGACCGCGTTTCCTTCAACATCATCAACCGCAGGACCGGCCATCGGGTGGAACGGCAATTCGTCGACAGCGAGTCCGGCAAACCGGTCGAGCGGGACGATCAGGTGAAGGGCTACCAGATGGAGAGTGGCGACTATATCGTCATAGAAGGCGACGAGATCGCGGAGATCATGCCGGAAAGTCACAAGGTGCTCAACGTCAAAGCTTTCATCGGCTATGACGATATCGACAAGCTCTATTTCGATCGTCCCTATTACCTCGCGCCCGTCGGCGAACATGATGAAGAAGCGCTGTCGCTGATCGTCCGCAGTATGCGCGACAGCAAGGTCGCGGCGCTCGCCGAAGCCGTGCTTTTCCGGCGGAATCGAACGTTGCTGATCCGGCCTAATGATGGCCACATCATCGCCACTATGCTGAACTTCGACTATGAGGTGCGCTCGGCTGACGCGGTCTTCAAAGACATTCCCGACATCAAGTTCGACAAGGAAATGCTCGAACTCGCCGGTCACATCATCGAAACCAGGCGTGGCAGCTTCGACCCGAGCGCCTATGAGGATCGCTACGAAGCGGCACTCGTCGAACTGGTGAAGGCGAAGATCGAAGGCCGGGCGCCACCCAAGAAGAAACCGGCGCCCGAAGGCAAGGTCGTCGACCTGATGGAGGCGCTGCGCCAAAGCGCCAAGCTGAGCGGCAAGGCGGCGCAGAAGGCTCCGGCAAAAAAGAAGGCTCCGGGGCGCGGCGACAGCCAAAGGAAGAAGGCAGGCTGAGATGGCCCTCGAGACCTATCAGGCGAAGCGCAATTTCAAACTCACTCCGGAGCCGCGCGGCCTCAAAGGCCGCGCGAGCGGCAACAGTTTCGTCATTCAGAAGCATGACGCAACGAGGCTGCACTACGACTTCAGGCTGGAGATGGATGGCGTGCTGAAGAGCTGGGCTGTCACCAAAGGCCCGAGTCTCAACCCGGAGGACAAGCGTCTTGCCGTACACGTTGAAGACCACCCGCTGTCCTACGGCGATTTCGAAGGCATCATTCCAAAGGGACAATATGGCGGCGGCACTGTCATCGTCTGGGATCGCGGCACGTGGACGCCGCTCGGCGATGCGCAGAAGGACTATCGCGAGGGCCATATGGAATTCGAGCTCGACGGCGAGAAGCTGAAGGGTCGCTGGCACCTCGTGCGCATGCATGGGCGCCCCGGGGAAAAGCGGGAGAACTGGCTGTTGATCAAGGGAGATGACGCCGAGGCGCGCCGCGACGGCGACATTCTCGAAGAGCGGCCGGAATCGGCAAAGACCGGCCGCCAACTCGAAGAGGTGGCGGAAAATCCGGACGCGACTTGGAAGTCCAAGTCGAAAGACGGCAGGCCGGCCGCCGCCAAGAAACCGGCGTCGAATGACAAATCCCCAGCACCGCGAGAACGGGAGTGGCCGAAGGGTGCGCGCAAGGGCGCCATGCCCGATTTCATCGAGCCGGCGCTTGCCAAATTGAAACCGAAGCCCCCGGCTGGCGATCGCTGGATCCACGAAATAAAGTTCGACGGCTACCGTCTGCAGGTCAGGGTCGAGAACGGCGAGGTCAAGATGTTGACCCGCAGCGGTCTCGACTGGACGGACAAATTCGGCAGGGAGGTGCTCGGGGCCTTTGCCGCCCTGCCCGTGAAATCGGCGGTGATCGACGGCGAAATCGTCGTCGAGCGCGATAGCGGCGCCTCGGACTTCTCGGCACTTCAGCACGATCTGAGTGAAGGCCGCGATGATCGCTTCGTCTTCTATGCCTTCGATCTTCTTCACCTCGACGGATATAATCTGCTGAATGCAGCGCTCACCGATCGCAAGCAGCTGCTCGAAAGCGTGCTGCCCGGTGATAATGATAAGCTGCGCTACAGCGGGCATTTCAACGAAAGCGGCGGCCTGGTGCTCGACCATGCCTGCCGGCTCAGCCTCGAAGGAGTGATTTCCAAACTGCGCGGCAGCAAATACAACTCGGGACGCAAAGGCGATTGGATCAAATCGAAATGTTCGCACCGGCAGGAGTTCGTCATCGGCGGCTACGTGCCGTCGACCTCGATGAAGAATGCGATCGGCTCGCTGGCGATGGGCTATTATGAGGACGGCGAACTCAAACATGTCGGGCGCGTCGGCACCGGATATACGGCGGCAACTGCGCAGATGCTCTATGAGAAACTGTCTCGTCTGACGCAGAACGAGAATTCATTCGACGACAAGCTGACATCAGAGGAGCGGCGCGGGCTGATCTATGTGAAGCCGCAGATGGTCGGCGAGGTTGAGTTCCGCGCCTGGTCGGCCGATGGCAATCTGCGCCATGCGGCTTTCCGCGGCTTGCGGGAAGACAAGCCTGCGAAGGACGTGACGCGTGAGACGGAAAAGACCATGGCCCCTGCCCTGCCGAAATCGGCTGTGACACTCACCCATCCCGACCGCATCTACTGGCCGGACGAGGGTGTTACCAAGGAAGGGCTGGCGAATTACTACGCCCAGGTCTGGCGCTTCATGGCGCCTTATGTCGTCAACCGGCCGCTGGCGCTCCTGCGCCTGCCGGACGGGATCAACGGCCGACAGCGGTTTTTCCAGAAGCACGCCTGGAAGGGCATGAACCCGCATATCCAGGAGATTACCGACCCTAAGGACAAGCAGGGGGAGAAGCTGCTCAGAATTACCGATTTCGACGGCATCGTGGCGCTGGTGCAATCGGCCACGCTTGAAATCCACCCCTGGGGCGCAACGACCGGCAATTGGGAAAAGCCCGATATGATCACCATGGACCTCGATCCCGATGACGAGGTGGCGTGGGCAGATGTGATCGCCGCTGCTTACCAATTGAAGGAGCGGCTGGAGGCCGAAGGCCTCGCCGCCTTCGTCAAGACCTCGGGCGGCAAGGGACTGCATGTGGTGACCCCGCTCACGCCGAAGGCCGGCTGGGCCGAGGTGAAGGGGTTCGCCAAGTGGCTTGCCGACAGCATGTCCGCCGACGATCCCGACCGCTATCTGGCGACGGCGACGAAGGCCAAGCGAAAGGGGAAGATCTTCATCGACTATCTCCGCAACGGTCGCGGCAATACGGCGGTCGCGCCCTATTCGACACGGGCACGGCCGGGCGCCGCAGTCTCGATGCCGCTGGAATGGAGCGAACTCACGGCCGACGTCGGGCCGGCCTATTTCACCGTTGATAATACGCCAACCCGGCTCGACGCCTTGCCGCAAGATCCCTGGGACGGATTTTTCGCCGCGGCGAAGCCGTTGGAAAAGAAGAAGCGGTAGAAGAAGCCCCCAATCTAGCGCGGCTTCCGCCCGCCTTCCGCCGTCAGGCTCTTCTTCAGCGCATCCATGATGTTGATGACGTTGCCGGTCGACTTTACCGGTGCGGTTTTCTTGGCGGGCGCCGCCTTCTTCAGGCTCTTCTGCTTGTTGCGGATCATCGATTTCAGCTGCTTCTGGATCGGGTCCTGCACCATGGTCGGGCCCCAATCCTTCGTCTCTTCCTTCACCAGCCGCTTCATCAGCGTCAGCAGCTTGCCGTCGATATCCGCCTTGTCGTCGATTTCGGTCGAGGGTTTGCGCACCTCATCGCCGTAACGCAGGGTCCAGAGCACGATGCCCTTGCCTTGCGGCTCCAGGAGCACGGCACGCTCGCGGCGATAGAGAACCAGGCGGGCAATGCCGACGACGTCGTTTGCCTTCATCGCTTCGCGGATGACGCAGAAGGCTTCCACGCCGACCTTGTCCTCCGGCGCCAGAAAATGCGCCTTGTCGTACCAGATCCAATCGATCGAGCCGCGCGGGACGAAACTCTCGATATCGATGGTCCGAGTGCTTTCGAGCCCGACTTCCTCGATCTCCTCGTCCTCAAGAATGATATAGTCGTCCTCGTCGCGAGGGTAACCCTTCACCTGGTCCCGGTCAGCCACCGGTTTATGGGTAACGCTATCGACATAACGGCTTTCGACACGGTTTTTTGTCTCGCGATTGAGGACGTGAAAACGCACCTTGTTGCCTTCGGTCGTCGCCGGCGTCAGCGAGACGGAGGCGGTGACGAGCGAGAGCTTGAGATATCCTTTCCAGAACGTCTGACGTGCCATGACTGTCCTGCCCTCCCGGACCGACGGAACATTGGCAATCAACGGCAAAAACCGGTCTTCGGTTCCAGGCCCGGCATGGCAGGCAGCACTTGGCTTAAATCGAGAGATACCGCTTCTGCCACGGCAGCTTCTTTTCCTCCCATGCACGCGGCGTGAACGCGTCATAGGCGGTCTCGGCAATTGCCAGCATCCAGTTGCGGCCCTTGCGGGCCAACAGCACGCAAGACAATTCCATGCCGGGCTCGACGGTGATGGATGGCCGATTAGCGCCTGGGATATCCAGTCCTTTGTCACGCCACTGGATCACGAACTCATCGGGCTCTGATGTCCATTCCCCCGAGGCGACGGAAGCCTTGCCGTCAGAGTTGAAACGGAGCGGCGGCGCCACAAGGTTCAAGAAGCTGCCGTCATTATGATAATTGCCGTCGATCTCGCCGGCGGTGGCTTTACCCTTTCCCGACAGAACCATGTCCTGCCCGCATCGCATGAAGATATTGCGCCGGAAACTCCCCGACCATGGCCGATTGGCGAAGAAGGCAATGTCGCATCCGCTGATGACGTTGTCGTGGATGTCGATATCCTTGCGAAAGGCCAGCTCCTGGTCGGAAAAGCCGCTCAGGCTGATCCCGCGATTGTTGTTCTCGATCCAGTTGTCATAGACGTGATGGCCGGCATGATCAGCCTTGTCGCCGACGCCGTAGCCGAAGGAATAGTCGTTCATCCTGCCGTCGCGCATGATGTTGCTGCGCACCACGGCATCGTCGCCGATCGATGAAAAGGAGAAGTTCTTGCCGCCGATGAAATTATACTCGACGAGATATTTCCGGGTTTTGTCGCAGACCAGGGCCCCTTTGTTCGAGGTGCTCGTCGGCGACTGCAGGAAGAGGTTGCCGCGGATCACGACGTCCGAACTGATATTGTCGTCGCTGTTCTGATAGGCGAACTGGCAGCAGTCCGCGCCCTCGCCCGGAGCCGCCCCCATGCGGTTGTTTTCCAGAAGAACGTTCTTCGTCTTCGTCAGATAGATGCCGTCGCCCTTGACATTCTCGGTTTCGCAGCGCCTGACGACGAGGTTGCTGCCATTGTGAAACTTGAAGCCACGAGGTGAGTTCTTGACGACGACGTCTTCGATCACCGTATCGGAAAACACTTGATAGGCGAGGCCGATATCCTCTGCACCGTCGATGACCTCAGCCCGCGTGGATACGCCGTGAACTTTCTTTCGCAGGATTGCGGGCATCGGATCTCCATCGACGCGGTTACCGCAGCGCAGCGCATCTTCTCAGATGCGCCAAGAGCTGCAGCAGCATTATCCTTAAATCAATTGCGATCTAAGACATACGCAGCCGCTGCGAATTAATGAAGGGGCATGTGGCAGGAGTTTGACGGCCTGCCTCAACTTCGTACGCCGCCATGAGACCTCGGAGGCCCACGCCTAGCGATCGGTCACCGCGTTTCGAGTATCCGCATCAGCCGGCCGCGATAGCTGTCCAGGATAACGGCAAGCACGATGACAGCGCCGATGACGATCGGCTTGATGTTGTCGTCGGCGCCCAGCAACTGCAATCCCGTCGACAGCACCTGCAGAATGCAGGCACCGACCAGCGTTCCAACGATCGAGCCTTTGCCGCCCGAGAGGCTGGTGCCGCCGATGATGACCGCAGCGATCGCGTTCAATTCATAGCCGATGCCTGCAACCGGACTGCCGACATTGAGGCGGAGCAGATAGACCATGGCGGCGATGCCGGCGGTCAGGCCCGAGATGGTGAACACCGCGATCTTATAGCTTTTCGGCTCGTGCCCCGACAGCCGCACAGCCTCTTCATTGGTGCCGATCGCGAAGACGAAACGCCCGAGCACGGTGTAACGCAACACGAACCAGCCGACGAGGACGACGACGATCGCAATCAGAAAGATCGACGGGAAGATGCCCCAGAAGATCAGATTTCCGAAATCGACGAAGGGCTGCGGCAGGCCGGTGATGGTGGAGTTGTCGCTGACGACGCGTGCCGGGCCGCTGGCGACATTCAGCATGCCGAGCGTGACGATGAAGGACGGCAGCTTCCACTTTTCGCAGACCCAGCCGTTGATGGCGCCAAGGAGCGCGCCGGTGCCCATCGAGGCGAGCGAAGCGAGCACGATCGCCTGCCAGGGAGAGAACCTGGGGTCGATCATGATCGTCGCGCCGATGACCGTGCAAAGGGCCAACAGCGAGCCCACCGAAAGGTCGATGCCGCCGACCAGGATGACAAAGGTCATGCCCGAGGCAAGCACGGTGTTGATGGCAATCTGAACGAAGATTTTCAGGAAATTCTCCGGCGTCGCGAAATATGGCGCCGTCGCCGAGAAGAAGATGACGATCAGGACGAGGGCGATGGCAACGCGCGCATGATTATTCCCGAGCTCTTCGCTCGGTAGAGGACAAGGCGCCGACCGAACGGGATGCTCTGCAGGATCATCATGCCGGAATGCGGGCGATGACCTTGATCTCGAAATCGAAGCCCGCCAGCCAGTTCACGCCGATCGCGGTCCAGTTCGGATAGGGCGGCTTGCTGAAAAACTCCTGCTTGACGGCCATGATCGTTTCAAACTGGTTCTCGGGATCGGTATGGAACGTCGTCACATCTACTATGTCGTCAAAGGTACAGCCTGCAGCCTCCAGCGTCACCTTGAGGTTTTCGTAAGCCAGCCGGACCTGGCGCTGAAAGTCCGGTTCAGGTGTTCCATCGGAACGGCTGCCGACCTGGCCGGAGACGAACAGAAGATCGCCGGTTCGAATGGCGGCCGAATAGCCGTGTTTCTCGTAAAGAGCATGCCTGTCTGCCGGAAATATTGCTTCGCGTCGGGTCATTGTCGATCTCGCTTCCTTATCGTTGATTGGACACCGCCTCGTCATTTGATATACGGTGCGTATGTGTAGTAAACCGCATACGCATCGTATGTCAAGTTCATATACGTTTCGTATGTGAGATTGGAGATGAGATGGCAAGGAAACGCAGCGAGACGATGGAGGAAAATCGCGTGAAGCTGATCGCGGCCGCGCGAAAAGCCTTTGCCGAAAAAGGGTACGCGGCCGCTTCGATGGATGAGCTGACTGCCGAAGCCGGCCTGACCCGGGGAGCGCTTTATCACAACTTCGGAGACAAGCGCGGGCTGCTTGCGGCCGTTGTCGATCAGATCGACACGGAAATGGCGTCGCGCGCAAAGGAGATCGGCACCCGTGCGGGCGATGACTGGCAGGGCCTGCTCGCCGAGGGCGCCGCCTATATCGAAATGGCGCTTGATCCGGAAGTCCAGCGCATCGTCCTGCTCGATGGGCCTGCTGTCCTCGGTGATCCTTCACAATGGCCGAGTCAAAGCAGCTGTCTTCAGGCAACCAGGCAGACAATCGAGCGCCTTATCGCCCAGGACGCCCTCAAGCCGGTCGACGCGGAAGCAGCCGCCCGGCTGCTCAACGGCGCCGCGCTCAATGCCGCCCTCTGGATCGCTGCCAGTGACGAGCCGGAACATGTGCTACCGAAAGCTGTCGAGGCCTTCGGCGCCCTGGCCGCAGGCCTTCTCAAGGCGTCCGCACAAGCTTGCGATATACTGGCGGCAAATCGGGAATCTTGATGGGAGAGAGCGGTGCGGAGTGGGCCAACACTGTCTTCTGTCACCAGTAGCTCCCGAAAACCAGAAAAACAGCACCGACCGCAATGACAACCAGCGCCGGCCAGTTCCGCGCCAAGCTGAGAAATCTCAGGCCTTGGCGCCGAGGTTCGAGCGTGGCGCCGCCTTGCGGCATCAGGTGCGGATCACTCGGCTTTCGGCGAAGCGTCGGCCGCAAGAGAAAAACAAGGCCACCGATTATGAGAGCGGCACCAATCAGAACTGCCCACATCGTCACCTCCGCCGGAGATACGTGGTGCGAGTTAAACCAGATCCTGCTGTGATTGTTCCGTTGGCCGATTGAGCTGCTGCTTTTTGCATTTGCGGCTTTTCAGGATAAACGGATTTGTCACTGCCCGGCCAAACATGTATTCGATCGCCGAAAAGCTCTTGCATCAACCTTGGCGGCTGTTCTGCCGCGCCCCAACCGAACGCGATTTGCAAATGACCGAACATGCCATGACCTGGGGGATCGCCGGCCTCACTGCGATGGGCGTCGTCGTCCGCCCTTTTCGGTGGCCGGAAGCGATCTGGGCCGTCTTCGGCGCCCTGCTCCTGCTCGCCTTCCGCCTGCTCGGACCCCATGATGCTCTGGCGGGCGTTGCCAAGGGCGGCGACGTTTATCTCTTTCTGATCGGCATGATGCTGCTCTCCGAACTTGCTCGCCGCGAAGGCCTGTTCGACTGGATCGCCGCCATTGCAATCGCCTACGCCCAAGAATCACCCCGGCGTCTCTTCGTGCTCGTCTATCTTGTCGGCGTGGTTGTCACCGTCTTTCTTTCCAACGATGCGACGGCCGTGGTGCTGACGCCCGCCGTCTATGCCGCCTGCCGGACGGCGCGGGTGAAGGATCCGATGCCCTATCTGTTGATCTGCGCCTTCATCGCCAATGCCGCGAGCTTCGTCCTGCCGATTTCAAACCCCGCCAATCTGGTGATCTTTGCCGGCGGTGATATGCCGCCGCTGTCCCGCTGGCTGTCGACATTCATGCTGCCGTCGATCATTTCGATCGTCGCCACGTTCCTCTGCCTCTACTGGACGCAGCGCCGCGCCCTTGCAGAAGACACTCTTGCCGCCGACACGCAGCGGCCGCCCCTCTCCCGCAGCGCCCGCCTGGCGGGATGGGGAATCCTGTTGACGGCCATTGTCCTGATCGCGGCGTCGGCCATGCATGTGGATCTCGGCGTGCCGACCTTTGTTGCCGGCACGATCACCACCGCGATCGTTCTGATGCTGACGCGGCAAAGCCCGGCCGAGACGATGAAGGGCATCAGCTGGAGCGTTCTGCCGCTAGTCGCCGGCCTGTTCGTCATCGTCGAAGCGCTCGATCACACCGGCTTGACGAACATTCTCTCCGATCAGCTGGCTGCGCTTGCCTCGTTCTCGCAATCGCAGGCGATCGGCGTGGCGGGCCTGCTCGTCGGCGTAATCTGCAACCTCGTGAACAATCTTCCGGCCGGCCTGCTTGCCGGCAGCGTGGTGCAGGCCGCCGGTGTCTCCGACAAGATTGCCGGCGCCGTGCTGATCGGCGTCGATCTTGGCCCCAATCTGTCGGTGACAGGCTCGCTAGCGACGATCTTGTGGCTGTCTGCCCTGCGCCGCGAAGGCCTGCATATCGGCGCCTGGACCTTTCTAAAACTCGGAACCGTCGTCATGTTCCCCGCACTCGTTCTGTCTCTGGGGTCGCTCTTCCTGTTTTAAGTGCCTACAGGCGAGACGCATGCCGCTCTAACCTTTTGGATCTACACAATTATCTGCTAAAATGGCGCGAGCGGCCTTCATGCAGGCAGTTTCCGAAGCAAGAATTTACTTGCGCAGCGAATGCGACACATTCGAACGCCTGACGGCCATTCAGCGGGAGGATCGATGATGGGCATCATCGACGAGCGTGAAGAAGCACTCGAGAAAGAGTACATCCTGAAGCTTGAGCGTTCGTTCCATATCCAGGCGAGGCGCGACCGGATGCTGGCACGCTGGGCGGCCGAGCTCATCGGACGAACCGACTTCGACGTCTATTTCGACGAAGTCATTTCCGCCGGGTTGCTGGAGTCAGGAGACGAGAACGTCTTCAGAAAGATTCTCAGCGACCTGCAATATGCAGACGTCGCTATCAGCGCTCAGACGGTTCGCGAGAAAATGAAGCAGCTTCTGCTTGAAGCGGCAAGGTCCCTCGACGAAGCCGGCTAAAGCCTTTCCGGGCGATGTGCGCCAGCCTGCCGGCACTTTCGTGCCGGAGAAGACATCTCATGACTGTCTCTTCCCGTCCGGCGCAGGCCCTCATGCCAGCTGAGCACCTCCTCGGGAAAATGAGGCGTCTGGTCGCCGCGTCATTTGGGGCGCGGCAAGACAAACGGATCAACCGCGATCTTGCCGCCACCGAACACGACTAATGCCAGCGCCATTGCCGCCCAGGGCAAATGAAAATTCGCCCAGCCATCCGGGATGGTGAGCTGGATAATCGCCGTCATCAGCAGCAGACCGAGAGCAGCAAAGCGTGTGGCCAGGCCGAGGATCAGCAGAATTGGCAGGACCAATTCTCCAATTCCGGCGGCCGTCGCCATCGTCAGAGGAAACGGGTAGGCAACTGCGCTACCGAAGATATGAAGCTTGAACTCCTCCTCGAAAAGATATCGTGCGCCCGATGAAAGCGTCAGGAAGCCGTCCCATTTCGTCAGCCCCGACTTGAAGAAAGGAATAGCCAGCGCAAAACGCAATGCCAGCAGCGGCAACGACTTGGGAACGGAAGCGAGCAGCGCTTCAGCGCGTGTGACGAAGGAGGCAGCGGCAGCACCAAAGCCGTGCGAAGGGGCCACTTCGGTTTTCATGTGGAGTTTCCTTTATACTGTTGAAGGGCGCTGAACGCGCCGAGACCGACAAGACCGACCAGCGCCGTTCCGAAATCGAATCCGGGGGCAGCTGCAAACGCCGCCTTTGCCGCCTCGCCAAGAGTGGCGGCGTTGAACAAGGCGGCTGCAAAGATGGCGTCCCGCGGTGGCAGGACATGAATATTGACCGACATTTCCGGTCGTGCGACGAGGACCGCTTGCCCACGCCAATCGGAGACCGGCGAAACCATCTCCTCTTGATGTGCGCTCCAGATCGAACCAATCGGAAAAATCGACTGGATCAGGTGCGCCGATGGGTGCGGGACGAGCCGCAAGTCCGAAAGCATCTCCGGCGTCACGGCTTTGAATGCCGCAAGATCGAGAGGCGCCCTGTCGGCGGCGTGGTAAGCGTCTGTCAAGGCCGCCTCGAGCCTGGCGATATCGGGCAGGTAAGCAAGCGCTCTTGCAGGTTCAAAAGCTGCGATGAAATCCGGGAAATCGTCGCCATATTGCATGATCAGCGGTGAGCACGGCTTGTGATCCTGGGCATAGGCGCGCGCCATGGCCAGAAAGAATTCCGAACCAACGAGCCTCTCCGTCACCGGATAGCGTTGCGCTAATGCCTTTGTGAGCCCGACGAACACATTGTTGCGGTAGACGGCAAACCGCACCGTGTCGGGTTTGCCGCGTGCGTTGATGACGCCGTCGGGCACCGGCCGGTCGGCATGCAGCAAGGCATCGGCGAAGGCAGTTTGGCGGGTTGCGAAATCCATCGTTACGCCGCCCGGGTCCGGCGCCCGCCGCGGCGAAACGTTTCGGCGGCGAGCATCGCATCCGCGCGTTTCGCCTCTGAATACAGCGTGGCGAAATCCGGAACATTATTGTCCCATTCAATTAGCGTCGGGATTGCGCCGGTGCGCGCGAGGGTATGTGCGTAGAGCGCCAATACATCGCTCTTCACTGCCGTCGCGTGTGCGTCGATCAGCAGCCGGTCGCCGGTGGAGTCGACGGTTTCGTCGTAGCCGGCGAGGTGAATCTCGCCGACGAGCTCGACCGGAAAACGATCTATATAGGTGGCGGCATCGAGCCGGTGGTTCACCGCCGAGACCATCACATTGTTGACGTCGAGCAGAAGGCCACAGCCCGTCCGCTGCGCGATCGCCCCGAGAAAATCCACTTCATCGATCGTACTGTCGGCGAACAGTATATAGGTGGAAGGGTTTTCCAGCAGCAATTGTCGCCCGAGCGCCTGTTGCGTTTCATCGACATGGTCGACGACGCGTGCCAGCGTTTCTTCCGTGTAGGGTAGCGGCAACAAATCGTTGAGAAATCCCGTTTCATGCGTCGACCAGGCCAGATGTTCGGAAAAGCTCTGCGGCCGATAGCGGTCGATCAAGCTGCGAAGTCGATTCAGATGCGCCTTGTCGAGCCCACGCGGCGAGCCGATCGACAAACCGACACCGTGCAGCGACAGCGGATAGTGTTCCGTGATGGCCTGGAGATAGCGATGCGGCGGTCCACCTGCGCCCATGTAGTTCTCGGCATGGACCTCAAAGAAGCCGACATCCGGCAGATCGGCCAGAATAGTCTCATAATGCTCGGGCTTTAGGCCGAGGCCGCCCCGTGCAGGCAGCAGGACAGGTCGGGTTGTCGAAGCAGTCATCGCATTCTCCCGGTTTGGCGAGAAAAGATGGAGGCCCGAGCATCGGGCCTCCCTTTAGGGGTCAGCCTTTGGTCGGCTCGAGCTTACCCATGTGCCCCTTGACATTCATGCTGGTGCAGGTGCCGGCTGGGACTGCCTTCCAGGCGTTCCCCTGATAATCCATCGTCGATGTACCTGCGCAGGTCGTGCCGGCACCGGCGGCACAATCATTGTGACCCTTGAGCGCGATGCCATAGCATTTCTCCTTGCCCACCATTTTCTCCGCCGGCAGCGGTGCGGCGAGGGCAGCGGATGAAATCGCAGTGGCAAGCGAGCCTGCGAGGGCAAGGGTCAGAGTGGAACGGTTCATGGATGGTCTCCTCTTGAAAGGTCCGCGTACCGATCATCGGCCGCGTAATCCCTCTTTCGAGCCGACGATCCCGCTTGTTACAGCCATGACGAACACGAATTGGTGATCGGCCTTTTCAAGACGCCGGCTGCGGGCGATGACACAATGTTGGAGGCGGCACCGCAAACCGGCCCTCTCGCATGTCTTTGGATGAGATGTCGAAGCTCGAACTCGTCCGTGCTGAAAATGGGGAAATGACTCAGCTTATGGGTATTCACCTGTGACGGCTTCAAGGACCAGCGGTCCTTCCGCCTCTAGCCTGACACGGCCCCTGCCGACGCGGGCGAGGCGGATGGGCGCCTGCTTTTCTTCGAGCCGACGGCGCAACAGCAAGAGCCGGGTCTCGAGATTGTCCTTGATCTCCGGCATGCGTGCGCCGGCCGTCAACCGCATTTCCCGGTTGGTGAACTCGCTTCTGCCGTCGCTCAGATGCCAATCGAGCATGAGGCGCAGCAGAGTGCCGGCAACGCCCTTCACGATGTAAGTGCCATCGATAAAGACGCTGTCATCGAAGCGGTGATGGACGACGCGGATTTCTTGGCCGGCCGCAGCAGGCTCAGGCGTGCTGATCGCAGGTCTCTGTTCGGCGACAGCCGCTGCCCGCTCGCTGGCTCTCAGAGCGCCGGCCGCCTGTCCCGCCAGTATCTCGAGAGCAGCCTCGTCCTCTTCGCGAAAAGCGAGCCGCTCCGGACTCTCGATGAAGAGCACGCCCGTCACCGTGCCGCCGGCGATCATGGGAACTGCAATCTGGCTCATCGCCGCCGGCAAATGCGGAAAAGCGATCGTGCGCGTCGCGTTTTCAGCCCCTTCCGCCTCCAGGCCGATCGCTTCGCCAAACCGGCGCACACGGCTCATGTCACTGACCTTGATCGTCTGTCCACCCGCTGCCGCAGCCCCGATCAATCCATCGCCGCCTGCGATTTCCGATCCGAGGCCCGAGCGCTCGTAGCCGATGCTGCCTGTCGTGATCAGACAGCCGCGATGGTTGTCGTGGATGAGCACGAGCGCGTTGCCGTATCCCAACACGTGCTTGACGCCGGTGAGCAGGTTGTCGATGATCTCATCGGCCTCCGACTGTCGCTCGATCGCCTTGATCGCCTTGGAAAGATCAGGGAGGCTGACAGGCGCCCGGCTGCTCGGCGGCGAAGCTGTTTCCACCGGCGAGGGAACCTTCTCAATTCCGTACACCCGGAAAATATCGGCGCTCCTCAGCCGCATGACATCCGACATGCCGATTTGCGCGCTGCTCGCCTTGAGCTGGCGGGCGATCTTGTCGAACAGCGGGCCGGCATCGACCGAACGAACGAAACCAATGTCGAGCAGGAACTGATCGCCGGAGAACCCGTCCACCAGGATCAGCGTGACCTTTGGATTGGCGCGTATATTCGCCGCCGTCTTGGCGAAGAACTGGTTGGAGAGTGCGACATGCTCCTCATCGACCCGCACCACATGGGAAAGATAGGATATGTTCGGCATGCCGTCGGCCGATGCCGTGGCGATGATGGAGGGAATGACACCCTCGAAGCAGGCGGAAAGATCGGAAAGCCGCAGATTCATTGGGACCGCGCGCCAACATGGTTGCCCGCCAGCATGCCGGCGAGCGGGCCGGGCGTCTGGACATATATTTCACTGATCACCAGCCGGGCGACCCGCGCCTCACGCGCCGTCAGCCATGGCGAGATGAGATGCCGGGGGACGCCGAGCGATTCGAGCTCGTTCGTCGCCGCGGTGATGAAGTGATCGGCGCGATCGAGGTCGGAACTCTGGATCTCTCGCATGCCGGCGCTCCCCTTCAGCTGGAAACTTACATAATCCGAAGGGGTTACGAAGGTGGCGGCGATCCGCCCGGTCTGCCGGATACCGATTTCGAGCCGCGGCCACTGCCAGGCTGAAAAGATGACGTCGATCGTTTCTCGGTCTTCCAGAAGATGGAAGCCGACGCCGCGTCCCGCCGAAGGACGGCCGGTCTCGTCAGCCACCGCGATGATGCACATCAGCGGCCTGTTGAAAAAATCGAGGAGCCTGTCGTCAAGCCTCACTGCCGCCCCCATTGCTTGCCCAACCCTCCTTAGCAAACTTTTAGGATTCCCGGTACGGCTTGCACATTCATTTAGGAACGCCGGTTTTTTCGCTGCGCTATAGAAGCGACGTACCGGCTCAACGGCCTCGACTACCATCACACCTCCGGTGTTCGGCGGCCCCGTGCCGCCGGGCGAATGACAATCGCGCCCGCCCCGTATACCGGAGCGGGCACGGATTTCTGCGTTTCGCCCCAGGGCGAAACCGCCGGCGGTCGATGCGGCACGAATTTGGAGAAAGAGAAATGGAGAAGTTTGATCATGCGGCGGTTTCGCCGCCGGGGCATGGGATGCCGGCAATGGCCTTCGGCAAGCATGTCATCCGTATTATGGCGGGCAATACCGGCGGTTCGCTCGGCCTGTTCGAAGCGTGCGTGCTGCCTGGCGAAGGTCCGCCACTGCACGTGCATGAACGCGAGGACGAGTTGTTCCGCGTTCTTGCCGGCCGCTTCGGCTTCTGGTGCGCCGGCGATTATGTCGAACTCACGGAAGGGGGCTCTATCGCCTTGCCGCGCGGTGTGCCGCACCGGTTCCGCAATGTGGGGCAGACGGAGGGCCGCCTCATGGTCGTCGTCACGCCGGGCGGGTTCGAAAGCTTCTTTCCGATCGTCGAACTCTGCAAGCCGGAAACGCCCGAGCAGATCGCCTCGATCGCCAGGGGCTTCGGCCTGACCTTCCCACCCGAGGACGATCGCAAGGTCGCCTGAACCAACGCAAACACGTCTCGATAATGAGCAACGGTCCACTTGAAAGGAGACCGAACGATGACACATGCAACTTCCAACGAAAACGCAGTGACCCTGACAACCGCGCAACTCGATGCCTATTTGGCTCGGATCGGGGTCGAGCGGCCTTCGCGCCTCGACATAGACAGCTTGTCGCAGTTGCATCGCGCCCATCTCATGAGTTTTACATGGGAGGCACTGGACGCCTTCATGGGATGGCCCTCCTCGATCACCCCGGCTGCGGCATTCGCCAAGATGGTCGAAAGGCGGCGGGGCGGCTGGTGTTATGAGATGAACGGCCTCTTCGGCGCCGCGCTTGCTGCACTGGGCTTCCGTGTGACGCGCCTTTGCGGCGCGGTCGACCGGGAAAAGCTTGGCGACATCGCCATCGGCAATCATCTGACGCTGCGTGTCGATCTCGACCGTCCCTATCTCGCCGAGGTCGGCATAGCGGACGCCATCATCGAGCCGGTGCCGCTTGTGGCCGGGCCGATCAGCCAACGCGGCTTCGATTTCTCCATCATGCCGGCCGACGGGAGCTGGCTGCGTTTCAATAATCATGTTCTCGGCATCGCGAAAAGCTTCGATTTCCGGCTCGACCACAGCGACGAAGCCGCGATGGCCGCAACACATGGCTGGCTGATGCAAGATCCCGGCTCTCCTTTCACCAATGCGCTCGCGGTGTTGCGGCATACGGCGGACGGCTACGTCGCCCTCCAGAACGACCGTCTGCGCCGCGTGACGGCGAACAGCCTCAGCGAGGAGCCCATTACGAGCGCCGCCCATCTCGGCGACACGTTCGAGACAGTCTTCGATCTCGACATCCCCCGGTCCAACCGCGTCTGGGAGCGCCTCCAGACGATCCGCCGCGACAAGGCTGCGTGAGCCGACAACCTCATCATTTCCCATCCGAGGAACCATCAATGCTTCGCACAACTGCACTCGCCCTTGCTCTTACCTTGAGCACGACCTTCGCTGCCCTTGCCACCGCAACCGATCTTGCGCCGGGTGGGGCCTACAAGACCGATCCCTCGCATTCGAGCTTCAATTGGTCATTCGACCATTCCGGCCTGTCCCACTACACCGCGCGCTTTACCGGGGTCGATGCGCGGCTCGACTGGAAGCCCGAAAAACCTGAAGCCTCCACGCTTTTGGTCACCATCGATCCGCTTTCGGTCCGCACTGATTATCCATGGCCTACCAAGGTCAACTTCGATGCGGAGATCGGCGGAGACGAGAGCTTCCTTGCAGCCAAGCCGATCACCTTCGTTTCCAAGGCGATCCATGTGACGGGCGAGAAGACCGGCACCGTCGAAGGCCTCCTGACCTTGCGCGGCGAGACGCACCCGGCAAAACTCGACGTCACCTTCAACGGCTCAATGGCGAAGCACCCAATGATGGGCGTCCCGAAGATCGGTTTCTCGGCGACCGGCAGCATCCGCCGCAGCGATTGGGGACTGGATTTTGCAATCCCCGAACTCGGCGACATCGTCACCTTCGCGATAGAAACGCAGATGGTGCCGGCTGATTACTCATTCCAGTGAGAAGCAAGGCGAGCGGCAGGTCCAACCGGACCTGCGCCGCCTGCGGTGGATCGGGGCCGATTTCGCTGGAAATGGCGACGCGACCCCTTTATCTTACAGGCGATGGCGTGTGCTGCGTGCGCCGCGGGCTTTCCCGAAATCGACGGAGACTGAAGATCAACCTTCCAAAACACAGGGAGCGCTGACCGGTGTCGCAGCCTATCTCTCCAGGTCTCATCCGATCCACCCTTCGCCAGTTCCTGGATAGCGAAGCTTCGGGCGGTCTCGTGTTGATGGCAGTCGCGTTGGCGGCAATCGTGACGGCGAACTCACCGCTTGCAGAGGGTTACTTCCACGCACTTCACATCTATCTGGGGCCGCTCAGCCTGCTGCACTGGATCAATGACGCGCTGATGGCGCTGTTCTTTCTCCTCGTCGGGCTCGAGATCAAGCGCGAAATGCTGGACGGCCAACTCTCCAGCTGGAGCCGCCGCATTCTGCCGGGTGCGGCGGCACTGGGAGGCATGCTGTTCCCCGCCCTCTTCTATATCTTGTTCAACCGGGAAAACCCGGCCGCCCTGCGTGGCTGGGCGATACCGACGGCGACGGACATCGCGTTCGCGCTCGGCGTCATCTCGCTGTTGGGCCCGCGCGTGCCTGCCTCGTTGAAGATCTTCCTAGCGGCACTGGCGATCATCGACGACCTGGGGGCGGTCGTGGTGATTGCGCTGTTCTACACCAACGATCTCAATCTTCTGGCGCTTGCCGGGGCCGCGGCGGTGCTCGCGGCGCTTTACGGCATGAACCGTGCCCGTATTCTGAAGCTCTGGCCCTATCTGCTGCTCGGCGCCGTGCTCTGGGTGCTCGTCTTCGCATCCGGCATCCACGCAACACTGGCCGGCGTTCTTCTCGCTCTTGCGATTCCGCTGAAGGTGACGCCGGGAACACCCGAAGCAAGCCACGACCAGTCGCCGTTGCACCATCTCGAGCACGTCCTCCACAAACCCGTTGCCTTCATCGTCGTTCCGATCTTCGGCTTCGCCAATGCCGGTGTCTCCTTCTCCGGCGTCTCGGCAGCCACGCTGACGGAGCCATTGACGCTCGGCGTAGCGGCAGGCCTGTTGCTTGGAAAACTGGTCGGCGTTCTCGGCACCGTCTTCCTGCTCGTCAAACTTGGTCTCACCGACCTCCCGGCAAAGGCGAGCTGGGGGCAGATGACCGGTGTGGCCGCCCTCTGCGGCATAGGCTTCACCATGAGCCTTTTCATCGGGCTGCTTGCATTCAACGATCCCGACGTCCAGGACCACGTGAAGATGGGCATCCTGCTGGGATCTCTGCTATCCGGTCTGGTCGGCGCGGCGATGCTCGCAACATTCAATCGCCGATCCTGAGAGAGCGGGGCTGCAGGTCTCCATGAAGAACTCGGCCGATGGCGTCCTTTGTTTCGGCCGAAAGAGACGTCCCGTTTTGGAATCAAACATCTACAAGAAAAGCCTGCTCGAATTGTGCGCAAATTTTGGATAAGGTCGGCCAGTCGCTGGCCTAGCCGTGACTTTTGTCTGTTCGCTATTTTTATTGTTCCGCGCCAGCATCGCTTACACTTCGGTTTTAAATGTCGGTACCTTTACGTTCAGCCTCACTGCAGAATAGATGCCGCAGCTACAGTGTTGAAGATCTCATGGCGGACGCCTCCTTTGCTGCAGCTCTGCGCGAATCCGCATCCGAGTTACTGGCAATTCATCGCAGAGCTCCCAGAATAGTGCGTTATGTGGCCGATCTGCAGAAGTGGCTGCTCAGCCAGGCGGCATTGGCGTTGCATTTTGAGCGGAAACTCAACCCGTCCTGCCCCCCTTTGACCGCTTCCAACCTCGCAAAGTTTCTCGTTGAGAACCACATCGCCAGCCACAACACCGTCGTCTCACATATGAAGGAGATGGCGTATTACAAATTATTTGAGCCGGTGGAGACGACGGATCGGCGCGCCAAACCGTTACAAGCGAGCGCCTATGCTGAAGCCTTGATCCGGCAATGGTTCGAGGGGCACCTTCGTTCGCTCGACGGCATGGATGCGGGAGATCGCTGTCGGTGGTCGGAAGCGGATGAGACAATTCTGTATCGCGCTCAGCCGCGTATTGCACGTCGACTGTTTAACCATCCGGATTGGTACAGCCCGCCCGAAAGCATTGCGCTGTTCGTGAGGTCCGAATCCGGAAGCAACATATTGCACGACCTCATGTCGCGTGTGCCATTGCCACCGGTCGTAGGTGAACGAACCTGGGTGGGCGATGTCTCCGCTCAATTGACCGCAGCCGAATACGTCATTTCCCGCAGTCACGCCAGCAGATTGCTGGCGGCCGCGCGAACCCAAGGATTGCTGGGATGGCAGGCTACCCAAATGAGCGGAGATTGCTGGATTTCCGCGAGATTCGTCCTCGACTACAGACGCTGGCAGGCCACGAAATTCTCGATTATCTCCGAGGTTTTGGCGAGTATCGAGTAGATGCGTGCCTGTGATCGCGCCGGCGAATGTTTTCCAAGAACGGCACAGATAGTCTCGGCCGCCCTGCCCGGACCTACACGCTTTATGTGAAATGCTAGGGTGCCCGCGTGGCTGAGGTTAAGCCGCGATCAGGTTCCGAACGCCGCGGACTGCGACAGCCGCAGCGCCGTGTCGTCGATGTTCATGAAATCGCCTCGTTAAGGTGGATAAGTTTTGCAGAAGATTGCAAATCTCCGCAGCCGGAGTCATTCATGCGGGCGCCGATCGAGCGGTAAGCCCTGCTCAAGCAGCTGCGAATATTCTGCCCAGAACCACGATGCCTGCCGAAGGAGAAAAGCGAATGCGTGTCTTGGTTCTGACTGTTGTTCGTCTCGGACCTGCTTTGGTCTATGCCATCGGCGCAATATTTGCCGCCAGCATGCTACTGCTGGCGATGTATCCATCACGCCCGTTTGCTTGGGCGCTTTACCTGACTTTGCTGCCGGTGTTGCGCCTACCCCTTATGTTACTTAGCGTGGCGGGGATGGGAGCGTGGGAGCTTCTCGCGGCGTTTGCATCGATGGCGATTTTCGGCGTCTATCTTTCTTTTCATCCGAAACGGTTTCTTAGGGCACGCTTCGTTCATGCTCATATTGCGCTGATCGGGTTGGTGCTTGCCAATGCGGCTGCAAGCACAGCTGAAGCAGGTCGCAGCGGGACGTCACTCCCCGGTTATGTCGACTGGTCACTGCCGTTGCCTACCGCGCTCCTCGGAACCGCGTTGATCATCCTGGCCGCCCTCGCGTGCCTTTCTACTCATGCCGAAATCATCCGAGGCATCCGGATCCGGGCCTGCATTGATCGGCTGCTGGAGCATCGCGTGTCCTTGCATTGACGGACGCCGGTGTAAGTCACATCCCCAATAGTTGGTATTTACCGATTTAATCAGTTGCGATTGCCATTTCTCGCAACCGTGCGAAGATGCGTTCAAACAACGCGGGGGTACCAATGAGCAATCGACACTTGATTATTGCAGACATTATCGGCCGTATTGGAATCTGCTCCTATTCAATACTAGGTGTGTGGACGAAGATCACACGGATGATGACAACCGGCGACTATCCGTCCAGGGGCGTCGTATTCCTAATAGCTGAAATCGCTGCGATCTTATTTATCGGCATGATGTGTGTCGTGACCCTAACGAGAATGCCCCAAGTGCGGTCTGCGCGCGGCGTTGAACCATACCTGACGGCGATGGCAGGCACCTTCCTCTTCCTGCTGATCGCCTTCCTGCCGCCGCCAATGGTATTGCCAGATACTGTGCGTCTTGCCGCAACGGTTTTGATGATCATTGGCTGCCTTTCATCGGCATATATGCTTGCGATCCTCGGCCGCAGTTTCAGCATAGCACCGGGTGCAAGAGCTCTGGTCACAACGGGGCCATATTCCATCGTCCGCCACCCGCTCTATCTGACCGAGGAGATATTCGTTATCGGGATGATCCTGTTCAGCTTTTCTCCGTGGACGGTATTTCTCGGAATCGTGCATTGGTGCCTGCAACTTCGCCGGATGATTAACGAAGAGACGGTTCTCCGGGCGGCATTTCCAGACTACCGATCATATGCCGAGCGCGTCCCCAGGGTGGTTCCGTTTCTGCCCATGCGCGGCAAACGCGCCACGACCACTGCGTGACGGCTTGTGAATGCTCTTTTCTCGCTAGGCTTGGTGATCGAGGGGTTGACGGACAATCATGATCTGGTCGCTACAGGTACTGCGTTTCATCGCCGCATTGATGGTCGTCTACCTGCATGCGGCGCTGACGGCCTACCAAGCCACCGGATCAAGCGGGATTTTCCCGCCGATGATCCAGGTTGCAGGCACCGCCGGCGTCGATATTTTCTTCGTCATTTCCGGGGTCATCATCACCCGGACAGCGCGCGGCCTGACATGGCAGCAATTCGCGTGGAAACGAATTCGTCGCATCCTCCCGATGTACTATCTCGCATCTATCCCGGCAGCATTCATCGCCGCAAAATCCGGCTTCGGCTGGCGGGAGACAATCGCGACGCTAACCCTGTGGCCGGCGTTCGATCAGATGGCAGCGCCCGTCCTGCCTGCCGCATGGACGCTCTGTTTCGAAATGCTCTTCTATGGGGCGGCGACGCTTGTCCTCCTCGACCGGCGTTACTTGCCGGCGATCCTCGGGATCTTCGCGGTGTCGCTGACGTTCCGATCGACAGCGCCGGTGTTCCAATTCCTCGGCAACCCCATCATCCTCGAATTCATGATAGGTGCCGCCTTGGTGTACGCGCCGGCAGTCAAAGGCGCGAGATGGGGCATACCAGTTGGCGTAATCGCAATTCTCGCCGCCGGCTCGCTCGGCATGGCACCCCACGGCGATACGCTGGACTTCCTGATCGGTCAGGATGCTTTGCAGCGCGTGGCAGTTTATGGCATTCCTGCCGGATTGATTGTTTTCGGCACGATGCAGATCAATGTCGGAAAGAGCGTCTGGGCTTACCTCGGAGAGGCCTCCTACGCGCTCTATCTCTTTCACACCGTCCCGATTTCGGCACTGCTGACGCTGTGGATATTCTATCCCTTGCCGCCCGATATCATCATCGCGATCGGTGTCGCGGTCTCCCTGCTGTTCTGCTGGCGCATTCACGAGAAGGTCGAAAAACCGCTCCAGAGACTATTCAACCGATTGCCCCGCGGCGTAGTTACGGGGCGATCACTATCAGATAGGTATTAAGCGCGTTGTACAAGTCGGTGCATCAGTATCGCTCAGCTGCGGATACCGCCGAGGGCGACCTCGAGGCGCTCTTCACCCGCATCGGACGCGGCGATCCGGTCCAGCTGAACATGCAGAGCGGCACCGTCTTCGTCATCACCGGGAAGCAGCGCCGATGAGCCTCGATCTCTTCAAAACCGAGATGCGGATGAGCGCTGCCATCTCCGACTGCACCCTGTACCGTGACGAGCTGCGCCGCGTTTGGGATGGGGGCAAGCCCTTCCTCGTCGTTTGCATGCTCAACCCCTCCGACGCCGATCACCGACGCAATGATCCGACGGTGCTCGTGCTCATCTGGTTTGCCAAGCTCTGGGGCTATGGCGGCATCCTGATCGTCAACCTTCACGCCTGGCGCTCGCCATCCCCGAAGGAGTTGATGAAGGTCAAGGACTCGATCGGTCCGCGCTGCGACAACTTCATCGATCGCGCCCTTATCATTGCCAGTCACCAGAACACGCCTGTGCTGGCAGCATGGGGCAATGGTGGCGATTACCTCAGCCGTGACACGTGGTTCAAGCACCGCGCCCGCCAGCAGCTCGTCGACATCGTCTGCCTTGGCCTGACAAAAGGCGGCTTCCCCAAACATCCGATGGCGCGCGGCCAACACCGCATTCCGCGCGACCAGCAGCCGGTCATATTCCAGAGAGCGATGGAGGTCGCGTGATGAGCCGCGGACATCCGATAACCTCGACAAACGGTCGCGGGCCGACGTTTGTCGTTTGTAGAAACATGTTCGTGGAGCGATTGCCGGAAGCCCCGCTCGCATTTCACAATTAAGGGGCTGGTCAGGGCCAGTAAGCAGCGTCCTGATCGGCGCATCGCTCGGGGCGCAATTCATTCCCAAATTCACGCCGATAGATTGGAGCGGTCTTGTCGCAGTAGGTCTTGGCGTCCAGCCCGAAGGGTCTGCGGCCCGCGCGGCAATGCAATCTCCAGAGCCTAAAGCCGCCAATCAGAGGCGGCTTGCGAAAGGTGCGATCGAGCTGATTTCGAAGGGCGACGACGAAAGCTAAATTCGGCATGCCGCGTGAACAAAGATTTTCGTTCATGCATAATATCAGGACACTTAGGCTGGAAAAATCAAACAATATCAATGCTGATTATCGTGATGGTGCCCAGGGGCGGAATCGAACCACCGACACGCGGATTTTCAATCCGCTGCTCTACCAACTGAGCTACCTGGGCCAACCCGCTTCGCTACGGTGTTCTAGATGAAAAGAACCGCGGGGCCTTGGTTCGCCCCGGAAGCGAGCGGGGTTATAGCATCTTGTTCGGCCATGGCAAGCGTCAAATGACTCTTTTTTGACTGTCTTGACGGTTTTGCGGATTCATGTGGAAAAATAAGAACTTCGGAGAGGAAATCTCCTAGTTTTCCTCGTCAGGATAATCGGCCTTCGTTTCGTCGTCGGCCACCGGAATGGCATAAGAGCCGGTCAGCCAGCGGGAGAGATCGAGCTCGCGGCAGCGGTTGGAGCAGAAGGGGTAATGTTCGCGGTTTGATGGTTTGCCGCATTCCGGGCAAGGGCGCGTCTTGCGCAACGGTTCGACCTTGGCGGCGGCTTTCTTGTCTTCGGGCATGATCGGTCCGTCCTAAAGCATGTCGCGCAAAAGTGTCAGCGGTTTTGCGACAACGACATGCATAAAAACAAGTGTTAAAACGCGACGCGCGGATCTGAAAGATCGTGACGCGCTTTAAGCATCGGCCGTCGGTCAGCCCTCGGGCCACCGGCTATGCACATCGAAGCCCTCGCCGGTCAGAAGCAGAATGGTTTCATAAAGCGGCAGGCCGACGACATTGGTGTAGGAGCCCACCATCTTCTGCACGAAGGTGCCTGCAAGACCCTGGATGCCGTAGGCGCCCGCCTTGCCGCGCCACTGGCCGGAGGCCAGGTAGTTCTCGATCTCGAAGCCGGACAGCCGCTTGAAGCGCACCTTGGTCTCGACGATCTTCTGGCGGATCTTGCGTTCGGGCGTCACCAGGCAAACGCCGGTATAGACGAGATGGTTGCGTCCCGAGAGGAGGTGCAGCGAGCTCAGCGCCTCGTCGGCGAATTCAGCCTTGCCGAGAATGCGCCGACCCACGGCGACCACCGTATCGGCGGAGAGGATATAGCTGCCCTTCCAGGTGATATCACCCTTGATGGCGGCAAGTGCGGCCTCGGCCTTCTCGGCCGACAGCCTTCGGGCGAGCGAACGCGGGTGCTCCGACTTCTTCGGCGTCTCGTCGATATCCATCGGCATCAGGCGCGAAGGCTCGATGCCGGCCTGGTTGAGCAGGTCGACGCGACGGGGCGAGCCCGAGGCCAGAATGAGCTTGTATTTCAGCGCCATGAAACCTCGACCATCGGCGGACGGGAGCGGGCAGACTTACTTGAAACGATAGGTGATGCGGCCCTTGGTCAAATCGTAGGGCGTCATTTCCACAAGCACCTTGTCGCCCGCCAGAACGCGGATGCGGTTCTTGCGCATGCGGCCAGCGGTATGGGCGATGATCTCGTGTTCGTTTTCAAGCTTCACGCGAAACGTCGCATTCGGCAGAAGTTCGGTGACGATTCCCGGGAATTCGAGGACTTCTTCTTTCGGCATATAGTGGTTTTCTTCCTGTGTGTTGCAGAGGCAGCGCAGAGCGCGCCTTTAAAATTTGGGCGGAAACTACACAATCAACGCAGGTTTGTGAACCTTGTTGATCAGGCTTTCCTTTATTTGTTTTCATGCCGATTGCGCGGCAATGCCATTTCGTCTGAGCAGCCGGCTTTCGATGAGACCGGCCAGGTGGTCGCGGACCTCGCGATAGCTGTCCAATATCTGTTCGCGCGTCCCGCTGACGACCGTCGGATCCATGGTCGGCCAATAGACGACGTCGACCGCGTTCGACCGCGTCAGTTCCAGCGCCGCATGATGGGCCTGCGGCGAAAGCGTGATGATCAGATCGAAATAATCGTCCTCGAGTTCATCAAGCGTCTGCGGCTGGCGGCGCCCAAGGGAAAGCCCGATTTCCTCGAGCACGACATCGACGAAGGGATCGCGCTCGCCGGCGCGAACGCCGGCCGACCTTATATAGGTATTGGACGGCAGAATGCTACGGGCGATCGCTTCGGCCATCGGCGAGCGGATGGCGTTCAGACCGCACATGAAGAGGATCGCGCCCGGCCTCTTCGCGTCTTCGACATCGCCGGCAAGCTCCATCGCCCTCATCCACGCCAGTAGAGCACGCAGACCAGCGTGAAAAGCCGCCGGGCGGTGTCGAAATCGACCTCGATCTTGCCGGCCAGCCTGTCCTTCAGCGTCTGCGAGCCTTCATTGTGGATGCCCCGCCGGCCCATGTCGATCGCCTCGATACGGCTTGGCGTCGCCGATCGGATCGCTTCGTAATAGCTTTCGCAGATCATGAAGTAATCCTTGACGATCCGCCGGAAGGGGGTAAGCGACAGGATGTGGGTGGCGACATCGCCGCCTTCTTCCGTCTTGATGGCGAAGACCAGCTTCGAATCGACCAGCGAGATGTTCAGCCGATAAGGGCCGCCGGAATGGCCGAGCGGCTCGAAGCTGTTCTCCTCGATCAGATCGAAGATGGCGACGGCGCGCTCATGCTCGACATCGGGCGTCGAACGGCCGATCGTATCGTCCAGGACGACGTCGCAAAGCCGGAATTCGCCCGCCGCCATCCCCTCACCTAATCGAGGTTGAGGCGGATCGCGACCGACCGCGCATGGGCATCGAGGCCTTCGGAGACCGCAAGCGCGATCGCCGCCGGGCCCAGGGTGCGCAACTCACCCGGCCCAAGGCGCAGGATCGAGGTGCGCTTGACGAAATCGAGCACTGATAGACCGGAGGAAAAGCGGGCCGAACGCGCCGTCGGCAGCACATGGTTCGAACCGCCGACATAATCGCCGATGACCTCGGGCGTATGAGCGCCGACGAAGATCGCGCCGGCATTGCGGATGCCGTCGAGCAGCCGGTCGGGATCGGCGACGGCGAGCTCGAGATGTTCGGCTGCGATGCGATTGGCAAGCGGAATGGCCTGCTTCAGATCGGCAACGAGGATGACCGCGCCAAAATCGCGCCAACTTGCCGCTGCCGTCTCGGCGCGGTTCAACGTCTTCAGCTGGCGTTCGACCGCCTGCTCCACCGCCTTGCCGAATAGGGCATCGTCGGTGATGAGGATCGCCTGGGCGCTGGCATCGTGCTCGGCCTGCGCCAAAAGGTCGGCAGCGATCCAATCGGGATTGTTGTCCTTGTCGGCAATCACCAGCACCTCGGAGGGGCCAGCGATCATATCGATGCCGACGGTGCCGAAGACGTGGCGCTTGGCGGCGGCGACATAGGCATTGCCGGGGCCGGTGATCTTTGCGACCGGCGCGATCGCCTCGGTGCCATAAGCGAGAGCGGCGATCGCCTGAGCGCCGCCGACACGGTAGATCTCGGTGACGCCGGCAAGCCTGGCGGCGGCGAGCACCGCCGGATTGACGGCACCGCCGGTGGCGGGAACGGCGATGACGATGCGGTCGACCCCGGCGACCTTGGCCGGCACCGCATTCATCAGCACCGAGCTCGGATAGCTCGCGGTGCCGCCCGGAACATAGAGCCCGACCGCCTCGATCGCCGTCCAGCGCGAGCCGAGACCGACGCCCATGTCGTCCTCGTAGATATCATCCTTCGGCAGCTGACGGCGATGGTGGCTCTCGATGCGCAAGGCCGCGAGCTTCAGCGCGCCCAGCACTTCGGCAGGCACCGCCTCGATTGCGGCGTCAATCTCCTCAGGCGTGACGCGCATCGGCACGGTGGCAAAATCGATGCCGTCGAATTTCTGCGAATATTCGGCCAGCGCCACATCGCCGCGCGCCCTGACATCATCGATGATGGCGCGGGCGATGGCATTCACATCCTCGGACACTTCGCGCTTCGTCGTCAGAAAGGCGGCAAAATGCTGCTCGAAACCTTCCGATGCCTGATCCAGCCAGATTGCCAAGAGCTATATTCCTTCTCAACTCGAACCGCGATGTTCAAACTTCAGGCATCAAGCCCTTTAGGGGTGGCGGGGTTTGGAAGCCGCCTGCCATGCGCCGCCGATATCGGCCATCTGGACCTCGATACATTCGACATCGAGCGCAATCGAGGCCGTTCCAGACAGCGCCAGCTCGATCGTGCCATCCGGCCCCTCGCCCTTCTTCTCGAAACGCAGCGCCAGCAGCGACAGCACCTCATCGCGTTTGCCGCGATCGACGCCGAGCGAACGGACGGCAAGCACGCGCTTGAACACCAGGGCGGCGCGGCGGCGCTCGAAACCCTTGCGCTTGCGCGCCGCACTTTCCCAGACGAAACGATTGGCGGCAAGCGCGAACTGGGCACCCCGCGGCGACCAGTCGATGTCGCCGACCTTGAAGACGCTATCCTGCATATGCGCAGAAATGATCGCGAGGTCCTCGTCATCAAGCGCAACAAGCTTCAGGTCGGTCATTCAGGCTCAATCCCCAGAGCAGGATGCCGAAAAGTGCGAGCAGTTTTCGGACGACATCATGCTTTTGCTATTTAACGGGCATCGCCGGAATGGCGATGCGTCAGACAAGGGAAATAAGATGCTGCGACCGATTACGCAACCGGAATGAAGGTCTCTCTTATTCGCTGATGCGCTCGACGACGGCGCCGCAGCGGGTCAGCTTCGCTTCGAGCCGCTCGAAGCCGCGGTCGAGGTGGTAAACGCGGGAGACTGTGGTTTCGCCCTCGGCGGCGAGGCCGGCGATGACGAGCGAGACGGAGGCGCGCAAATCGGTCGCCATGACGGGCGCGCCGCGCAGGCGCTTGACACCCTCGATCTTCGCGGTCTGGCCGGAGAGCGTGATCCTGGCGCCGAGCCGGGCAAGCTCCTGCACGTGCATGAAGCGGTTTTCGAAGATCGTCTCGGTGACATGCGAGATGCCGGAGGAGCGGGTCATCAGCGCCATGAACTGTGCCTGCAGATCCGTGGGGAAGCCCGGGAAAGGATCGGTGACAATATCGACCGGCTTGATGCCGGCGCCGTTGCGCCTGATGCGCATGCCGTTATTGGTCGCGGAGATGTCAGCGCCAGTCCGGCGCAAGGTTTCCAGCGCGGTCTCGAGCAGCGCCACATCGGTATTTTCGAGCACGACGTCACCGCCGGCCATGGCGACGGCCATGGCGTAGGTGCCGGTCTCGATGCGGTCCGGCAGGACGCGATGACGCGCGCCCGACAGCGAGGTGACGCCTTCGATGGTGATGGTCGAGGTGCCGGCGCCTGATATCTTGGCGCCCATGGCATTCAGGCAGTTGGCGAGGTCGGCGACTTCGGGTTCACGGGCGGCGTTGCCGATGACAGTGGTGCCGCGGGCAAGGGTCGCGGCCATCATCAACACATGGGTGGCGCCGACTGAGACCTTCGGGAAGGTGTAGCGCGCACCGATCAGCCCGCCGTCGGGCGCCCGGGCATTGATATAGCCGGCATCGATCTCCATGGTCGCACCGAGTGCCGTCAGGCCATCGATGAAGAGATCGACGGGGCGCGTGCCGATGGCGCAACCGCCCGGCAGCGAAACGCGGCAATGGCCCTCACGCGCCAAGAGCGGCCCAATAACCCAGAATGAGGCGCGCATCTTCGAGACCAGTTCGTAGGAGGCTGTGGTATCGACGATGGTGCGGCAGGTGAAATGGATCGTGCGGGCGTAGGAATCCTCCTGGCGCTCGCGGCGGCCGTTGACGGCGACATCGACGCCGTGATTGCCGAGGATGCGCATCAGAAGCTCGACGTCTGCCAAGTGCGGCACGTTTTCCAGCGTCAGCGTGTCACTGGTCAGAAGCGAGGCGATCATCAGCGGCAGTGCGGCATTCTTGGCGCCGGAAATCGGAATGATGCCATTCAGCTCATTACCGCCGACAATTCTGATACGATCCATGTGCGCTTACTTCCTGAAAGTTCTGCCTTGAAAGAAGGAGTGAGGTGTTTAGGGGATTTATGAAGAGGCTTCAATTCGTCCGGGACGGAACATTACGATTCGTCCATTTTTGCGGCGGGCAGCCCGTTAGTTTCGTCGGCCTGGCCGGAACGGCGGGCACGCACCTGCTGTTTGCGTCTGGAAAGATTTTCCCTGAGCTTTTCGGCGGCGCGCTCGCGGCGCAGTTTCGCCTGTGCCTCGATCGCCTCTTTACGGCTCTTCTGGCCGGCTTCGGTCTTGTCGTTCATGTCAACAGAATTAGCCGAATTCGCGCCGATCCAAAAGTCCCTTGCATCTCTATCCACGCGAAGTTGGATTTTGCGGCTTGCGCTTGTCGTCAAGCTGTGGCAATAGCCGCCCCGTTCCCGCAATTGAGCCGCCCGGCTCCACGCGGATCTGGTCCTGCTGCCGTAGCTCAGTGGTAGAGCACACCCTTGGTAAGGGTGAGGTCGGTGGTTCAATCCCACTCGGCAGCACCAGTTTTCTTTCAGACATCATTTTCTTACGCGCCCAGCGGCCCCTCATCCGGCTGCCGGCACCGACCGGGGTCGAGCCACCGGTCTCGACCCGTCCTTCGGACCCCGCTCGCGAGGCGAAGGCACCAAGCCGCGACCTCTCCGTCCCTCGCCAAGCTCTCGCGTGGCCGTCCCCTCGCCCCGTTTACGGGGATCCGCAGGACGGGTCGAGACGAGCGGCTTGACCCAGGTAAGGGTTAGGGTAAGGGGCAGCCATTCGCACGAACTGAACAGCCATATAGTGCAATCGGGAATTTCGGTTGCCTCGAGATAATGAGGTATGAACGGGGAGAGCTGCAACAGTTCATGAATCTCTCCGGTTACCACCAGGTCTTCGCGTGGAATTTGCGTGTGGGGTCGCGGGGAAACTCCACCATCGATGCCTTCAATATACCAGCGAAGAGCATTCTCTGCCATGAAAAGGGCGGCGAGATCTATCGCCGTCCGTTCACCGTACCGACTGAGAGTCGCCCGCTGCAGTCTTGGGATGGCCTCAATGGAGAGACGCGAGAAGAAAGCGTCTTCAGCGGACACATCTGCGCCGTGAGCGAGAGCCGGCATAACCAGCGCCGCGCCGAGAAAAGCAGTCCGGATCAATTTTCGATCTAACCCCTGTCGAGCCCTCAGCTTTCCGAGCATGGTAGCGTTGGCAGGCTCGGGTGCCATGCAACTTCTCATCGACTGCTCGAAATTCCTCTTGGCGTGCACACCCCGGCGATCCGCCTTACTCAAGCTGGCATTCCGCCTTATCAGCAACAAACGATTCACCATTGTTGACGGCAAAAATCGCGCTAGAATGCCTACCATGGCGGTGTCTGTCCTGGGATGGAGGGCGCTGCACCCTGTTTCTATCGACAATCGTGGAGGAGTATCGATGGCAACTGAACGATGGAACAGCCCGGTCACCGTCGGTTTCGAGGGAGCCGATGCGCGAACGGTCAACGGGCCGTTCGATGCCCTGAAATGCCTGGCAGATTTCTGGCCGAGTTCGCGCGGGCTTCATTACATCAAGGCCCGCAGCACCTGCCGGGCGGCGCTCGACGGCCGCAAAAGTATGGAGGAGGCTAGAGCCGAGTTCCTGGCAGCGGCCGAAGAGGCGAAGCTGAAGCTGCATTGACGCGGCAGGGCGTCCGGCCGTTTTCGGTTTGGTCAGTAAACTGTGCCGGTACGATACATTGTTTAATTTTCACTTAACCCTGCAGCGAGCCGGCGCCGGGTTTGGGCGCAAAGGGCGTTGCGCCAGAGCCGGCTGTTTCGATAGAAAACATCCAGCCGTCATGATGACGGTCAGAGGCTCGTCATCCGGAAACGCAGGCGAGCCTCGTTCGAGCGGATCGGTTTCAGCAATCCGCGCCGGCCTCATTCTCCATCGCGATATATCCCACACCGATGATCGTGCCGTCAGCCGCGCGGATGAAGGACGGCAGGTAGTGCGGTTCTGCCGGCTCACAATCGACGCTGCCGGTATATTCGTTAAGGGCGATCTGATCCTTCGGCAAAGCGGAATAATCCATGCCGGTTTCGAGCGAGGCATAGGCTGGGCCGGCAAAGACGCCGCAGCCGATGATCAGAGTGGACGCCCAGAGGCGAAGAAGCGTCTGCATGATGGTCTCCAGCGTTCAGGTCCGGCATTTCAACACCTGGAGGGCGCTTTGGTTCCCTCAGCGCCACAGCAGGCGACGGCGCATCGGGCAGCCCTTGGCGAAAGAGGCCGCGCTTCCATATCTATCGGCAGTCTGAACAGGGATGACTGCAATGAAAGCGTTTCTGCCCGCCTGGTTTGCCGGGGCATTGCTGGCCGGCTGCTCCTCGGCCGATACGGCCGCGCTCGAACCCATTCCCGGCAGCATCACCTATGGCGGCCAGCCGCGTACCAAACTCACCAAGTCGCCGGTCGGCAGCGCCGTCTACAACCAGTTCTACAATGAGACGGGTCAGCGTGTGGAGGAAACCTATATTCTCCAGCCGGACCGCAGCCTGAAACTGGTGCGGCGCGTGATCGGCCCGGATTTCCCCGATTGAGGTCCCGTGCCGCTTGACAGCGGCTGAAATCGCGAACATTCAAGGAACATCTAATCTTCTCGCAGTGATTCTGCGGGAGCCCGACCGGACGGCTGGATGTATCTCGAAAAGCTCAATCCCCAGCAGCGCATGGCCGTCGAGCACGGCACGCTCACCGACGGCAGTCATATTGCCGGGCCGCTGCTGGTCATTGCCGGCGCCGGCTCCGGCAAGACGAACACGCTGGCACATCGCGTCGCCCATCTGATCGTCAAGGGCGCCGATCCGCGCCGCATCCTGCTGATGACCTTCTCGCGCCGGGCAGCCGCCGAGATGGCGCGGCGCGTCGAGCGCATCTGCCGTGATGTGCTGGGTTCGAATGCCGGCATCATGGCCGATGCGCTCAACTGGTCCGGCACCTTCCACGGCATCGGCGCGCGGCTGCTGCGCGATTATGCCCAGCAGATCGGCCTCGATGCCGATTTCACCATTCACGATCGCGAAGACAGCGCCGATCTGATGAACCTCATCCGGCACGATCTCGGCTTCTCGAAGACGGAAAGCCGCTTTCCGTCCAAGGGCACCTGCCTTGCCATCTATAGCAGGGCGGTGAATTCGGAGACCGCCCTCGATCAGGTGCTGCGCGACGCCTTTCCCTGGTGCGCAGCGTGGGAGCAACAACTGCGTGAGCTTTTCGCCTGCTATGTCGAGGCGAAGCAGGCTCAGAACGTGCTCGATTACGACGACCTCCTGCTCTACTGGGCGCAGATGGTCGGCGAGAGCGTGATTGCCGAGGATATCGGCAGCCGCTTTGACCATGTGCTCGTCGATGAATATCAGGACACCAACAGGCTGCAGGCCTCGATCCTGCTGGCTCTGAAGCCCCAGGGACAGGGGTTGACCGTCGTCGGCGACGATGCGCAGTCGATCTACTCCTTCCGTGCGGCGACGGTGCGCAATATCCTTGATTTTCCCGCCGCCTTCAGCCCGGCCGCCGATATCGTCACCCTCGACCGCAATTACCGCTCGACGCAGCCGATCCTGGCGGCTGCCAATGCCGTCATCGATCTCGCCTCCGAGCGCTTCACCAAGAATCTCTGGACCGAGCGGCAATCGGCGGAGCGGCCGCGCCTGGTTTCTGTGCGGGACGAGGCCGAGCAGGCGCGTTATGTCGCCGACAAGGTGCTCGACAATCGCGAGGAAGGCCTGAAGCTCAAGCAGCAGGCCGTGCTCTTCCGCGCCGCCCATCACAGCGGGCCGCTGGAGGTCGAGCTGACCCGGCGCAACATTCCCTTCGTCAAGTTCGGTGGCTTGAAGTTTCTTGATAGCGCGCATGTCAAGGACATGCTGGCCGCGCTTCGCTTTGCGCAAAATCCGCGCGATCGGGTGGCGGGATTCCGGCTGATGCAGATCCTGCCGGGTGTCGGGCCGTCGACGGCGCAGAAGGCGCTCGACCTGATGGCCGAGGATGTGAGTCCGCTCTCCGCTCTCGCCGGTATGCCGCCCCCGCCACGCTCCGGCGAGGACTGGACCGCCTTCGTTTCGATGCTGCAGGAGCTGAGATCCGGCAAGGCCGGCTGGCCGGCGGAAATCGAGCTGGCGCGGCAATGGTATGCGCCGCATCTGGAGCGGCTGCACGAGGACGCTTCGACACGGCAGGCCGATCTGTTGCAGTTGGAGCAGATCGCCGGGGGTTATGCCTCCCGCGAACGTTTCCTCACCGAGCTCACGCTCGATCCGCCGGATGCGACCAGCGATCAGGCCGGCGTGCCGCTTCTCGACGAGGACTATCTCATCCTGTCGACCATCCATTCCGCAAAGGGCCAGGAATGGACGAAAGTCTTCATGCTGAACGTCGTCGACGGCTGCATTCCGAGCGATCTTGCGGTCGGCACCACCGCCGAGATCGAGGAGGAGCGCCGGCTGCTCTATGTGGCGATGACGCGCGCCCGCGACGGTCTCGACCTTGTCGTGCCGCAACGCTTCTTCACCTATGGGCAGAACGCCCAGGGCGACCGGCACGTCTATGCCTCGCGCAGCCGCTTCATTCCCGCGACGCTGCTGCAGTTTTTCGAGGCCTGCAGCTGGCCACAGGTGAAGTCGGAAGCCGCCGCTCAGGCGCAAGCGCGCCAGGTGCGCATCGACGTCGGCGCCCGCATGCGCGGCATGTGGCGATAGAGTGCGTTGCATAGATCGGCTCTATGCAACGCTTTTGGTTCGGCGCTCAATAGTCCCAGAAGACCGGCACCCAACGGAAGGCTTCGCCGTCCACCGCCACCCGGCCGACGGACGGGAACGGCAGGTGGGTGGCCACAAGCTGTTCACCGGTCGCCGCCAGCTCCCGCAAAAGATCGCGGCGGACACGAGCCGCTTCTTCGGGATCATGTTCGAAACCATTGTACCAGTCGGGGTGCTCGAACCCGACCGCGAACACGGCATCGCCGGCGAATGTCAACCTGTCGCCGCCGGACGTCAGGCGGACCACGCTATGTCCGGGAGTATGGCCGCCGGTGCGTTGGGCCACCACACCAGGCGCCACCTCGGATTGCTCGTCGAACAGCATGAGATGGCTGCCGTACTCGCTCAGGAAACGTATTGCCGTCGCCCGAAGCGCGTCAGGGAAGCCGGGCGGCATGGACACGTGGCTGAAATCGGGCGCTTCCCAGAACTTCGCCTCGGCAGCCGCCACGTGAATCCTGAGGTCTGGGCGCAGTCGGTCCTTGACCCCTTCGACCAGCAGCCCGCCGATGTGGTCCATGTGCAGGTGCGTCAGCACCACGTCGGTCACGGATGCCAGATCGATGCCGGCGCCTTCCAGTCGCTTGATCAACTGACCCGCGCGCGGCAAGTTCAAGTCCGGATCCAGCCCCAAGCCTGCGTCGATGAGGATGGTCTGGCCGCCGCTGCGCACCAGGACCACGTTCAGCGCCCAGTCGAAAGCGTCCCGCGGCAGGTTGGAAGCGGTAGCACACCATCGCTGATGATCAGCACTTCGATTTCGCCGATCCGTACCGCGTAGCGCGACGGAACCAATTCTTCATGTTTCGGACTGCCAGGCTCCTGCTGACCAGTCGTACGGATTCTTGCTTCTGCCTGCGACATGATGCGCTCCTATTTTGATCGAGAGATGTCCGTTATGGGTCACGTCGCGGACTGCCCGACCTGAGAGATAGGTGACGTTTCGTACCGGAGACATGGGTTACACTTTTCGATTTTGATCGGGAGGTGTGGATGCCGTGGAGAGAGACT
>NZ_JACHYV010000012.1:0-165817 GCF_014193135.1 Rhizobium sp. BK049 | reverse complement strand
CCATAGATGCCGTCGAGCGATGCCGGGGCGGCAAACACCGCCTCGCCGTCGTCGACGTCGCTGACCGTCAGCTTGCCGGAGGCGCTCGGATCGCCACTGCCGGCCGCCCCCGCCTCGACCGTTGCCCGGTCGTCGGTCACCGTCGCATCGACGACGATCGCAGCCGCATCGTTGGCGCCGGTGAGTGAGATCGAGACATTGGCCTCGCTCAGCGTGCCATTGCCGAGCCGTATCGCATAGACAAAACTATCTTTGAGGATTTCACCGGCAGACAGCGTATTGATATCCGCGCCCGAGCCCGCGATGCCGCTTCCATCGCTAATGCGGTATTCAATCTTTCCATTGTTGATCCTGACCCAATTGCCGAGCAGGGTCGTCTCCCAGGCAGATGCCCCATTCGCTCCGACGTCTTTCGCAATAAGCTCATAATCAGTTGTAATTGGATTGCCATCTCCGTCATCGACCGAGAAGAGGGATTTGGCATTCCCGCCAAGATCATTCGACATCACGTCAAGGGTTATCGTTTTGGTGGCCGCATTGTAGAGCTGAAGACTGAGCAGCTGATCTTCCGTCCAGATGTAAGAGTCATCCTTCGCCTGTGGCGCATTGGTGAAAGAAGTCGTGCTGCCACCGCCGGTGCTTTGCGTAGCCATTAAAATACCCCCATGAATCAAAACAAGTAATCTGGAACCGATTTAAGAATATTAAGGCTAAGACGACACGCAGGAACACGTCGCCGCCCCGGTATTGTCGAGGCAAACACCATTTTTCTTAATCCAGAACCGGAATACTCCCCACTCCTAATAAAGTGTTAACATATATACTATGAAATAAAAGACGATTTTCTTGCGACGGTTAATTTCTCCTCGAATTCGCTACGAGAGAAGGCCTCTTGTCAGCGCGGCACGCGCGCGACGGCGATCGCCGAGGCTTAAATCGCAGACGTCGATCGTAATGAGCAACGGGGTGTGACGCCGGTGCGAGGCGTTGGTGAAGCGCAGGCTCAAGCTTCAGAGCGTTTCCACTCTTCCTCGATCGATCAGGTCAGCACGGCTGAGTCCACGCCGATCATTTCATCGACATGTCATGAAACTTCTAGCTGGGGATCGGCTTTCTACAACGAAGCCAAACAAGGAGCTCCCAATGTCCGGCGAAGCCGAAAATAATGGAAAAACCGCCATCGTTCCAGTTCAGAACCCGTCAGCAGCCGAACAAGCCGTCACTGCGTCCGTGCTCGAAGACATGCAGAAAGCAAGCACGGAGACCCGTCAGCCGGAGCCGGCCGCCGCGTTGTTCTCCTGGGAGATCGATCCCCCGGAACTGGCCAAACTGATCTCCGAAGTGATGACACTGCCGATGATCCTGTGGTCGACGGGTATATCCCTGACCTATTCCCTCTGGCTGTCTTCGCTGCTTCCCGCACGCGAGACGATCGGCTCGCTCAAGCAAAGCGCGGATCACGCTTAGCAACTTCGGCCGACTGCGGCCGAACCACGCCCCCGGCCCCTGCAAGCTCCGCCTCTCCGCCCCCGTTCCACAGAATATCTGCGGAATGATGGGCGGAGAAGCGGCAAGCGCCTGCGCGCCGCCGCTCGTCAAGTTTCGCGCAATTGCATTATTCGTTGATGTCGGGCTCGACGACCCTAGCCAGATTGCGTAGCGACTCCTGCCAGCCGAGATAGCAGGCTTCGGGCGGGATGAGATCGGGCACGCCGGCCTGGGTGATATCCACCTCAGTGCCGACCGAGACTTTCTTCAGCGTCACCGTGACTTCCATTTCGCCCGGCAGGTTCGGGTCGTCGAACTTGTCCGTATAACGCACGCGTTCGCCCGGGACGAGCTCACGAAATTCGCCGCCGAAGGCGTGGCTATTGCCAGTGGTGAAGTTACGGAAAGACATTCTGAAGGTGCCGCCGACGGCCGGCTCCAGGTGATGCACTGTGCAGAGGAAGCCGTTCGGCGGAAGCCATTTTGCGAGCGCATCTGCCTCGATGAAGGCGCGATAGACCTTCTCCGGGCTCGTGGCGAAAACGCGGTGCAGTCGTATGGTGCTTGGCATAGTGGTGATCCTTGTCTGGACGGAATGAACGAGCTAAGGACGGACAAGTCTTCGCCGATCCGACAGTGAGCCGAAATTTTCTTTAAGAAAAAATCACTCACGTCCGAACTGCACCGCACCGCAAATACGCTTCCCCGTTCGCGTCATGCAGCCGCCTGCTCCCCCACTGCGTTGAGCAGCAGCCGTGCGGCCTGCTTCGACGATGCCGGGTTCTGTCCGGTGATCAGCAGCCCGTCCTGGACGACATGCACGGCCCAGTCCTCAGTCGCGGAAAACTTCGCCCCCTGCCCCCTCAACACGTCTTCGAGCAGATAGGGCACGACCTCGACGAGCTGCACGGCGGCCTCCTCGGAATTGGTAAAGCCGGTCACCGTCCGCCCCTTCGCGATCGGCCCGCCGTCTGGCGCCTTGACATTGGTCAGGATTCCCGGTGCGTGGCAGACGAGCGCCAGCGGCTTTCCCGCCGCAAGCGTCTCCTCGATCAGCGCGTGCGCATTGCGGTCGTTCGTCAGGTCCCAAAGCGGGCCATGGCCACCAGGGAAGAACACCGTGTCATAATCGGCCTGGTCGATGTCGGACAGCCTCAACGTATTGGCAAGCGCAGCCGTCGCGGCCGGGTCCTTTTCAAATCGCCTCGTGTCGTCCGTCTGAAACGCCGGCTCATTGCTTTTCGGATCGAGCGGAGGCTGGCCTCCTTTCGGCGACGCAAGCACGACCTCGGCCCCAGCGTCACGGAAGACGAAGTAAGGGGCCGCGAGCTCCTCAAGCCAAAAGCCGGTTTTCTTGCCGGTATTTCCCAGTTGATCATGCGATGTGAGAACCATGAGAATTTTCATTGCTAAGCTCCTTCGACCCGGCCGGCGGACAAAATCTCCCGCGTCCGGTTTAACGGTGAATGACTGCCTGCAATCTCATGCTGAACCAGCAGAACCATAGATCGGCTGCACCCGCGTTACAAGCTCTGTGAGTCTTGGGGCTCAGGTGTATGAAGAACGACAGATTGCCCATAGGATCAACCACATCGCGTTAGCATCCGAAGGACTTGGAAGTGAGCAAGCCGAATTATCGGGATATCGCCCGCCACGCCGGCGTTGGAACGGCCACGGTCGAGCGGGTCCTGAACGGACGCGGGGGCGTTCGGCCGGAACTGGTCGAGAAGGTCATATCCGCGGCGCGTCACCTGGACTACCCGCGCAAGCTTCCCGACACCCATCGCGGCCTGCTCCGGATAGAAGTGCTGATGGTTCGTCCGGAAACGAGCTTCTATCGTCGTCTTTCCCACGCCTTCGAAAGGATTGCGGCAACCCTTGATCCCTTGGTCGTCGTGCATCGCAGTTTCACCGACGAAATGAATCCGGAGGCGATTGCGCGCCGCATTCTCTCCACCGACCTTTCCCGTGCCGGCTTGATCCTTGCCGTGCCGAGCAGCCCCTTGATCAGCGCCGCGGTAGAAAAGGTGAATTCGCAAGGCCTGCCGGTGGTCCATGTCGTCACCCGCGCTTCCGAACGTGTCGGGGAGTTCGTCGGCATCGACAACAATGCCGCCGGCCGGACGGCTGCGCTCTATATCAGCCGAATGGCCGTTCGAGCCGGGCCTGTGGTTGCGATCTGCCATCCCATCTATCAGGTGCATCGCGATCGGATCCGCGGTTTTTCGGACTATTTTCGCGATCATCCCGGCGCCTCCGATTTCGGATGGCTGGGATTCGGTGGCGATGAAGAGCGCGCCAGCGCCGATTTCTTATGGTCGGCCCTGGAGATGTATCCCGGGCTTGCCGGCCTCTACAATGCCGGCGGCGCTAATTCCGCCCTGATCGAAGTGCTTCGCCGCCATCCGCGCGGCGGCAACGTCTTCTTCGTTGGACATGAATTGACGGACTATACCCGCGCGGCCCTGAAGGACGGCATCATGGATGTGGTACTTGACCAGGCGCCGGAAGCTCAGGCGCGACGCGCGCTCGACCACATCCTGCGCCGCATCGGCTTGACCGATATCGAGCCGGACCGGACTCCGATCCGCTTCATCACCATCACCAAGGAAGGGCTTTGATCTAATTAGATCAAAGAAGCCTTCGCCGTTCGAAATGCCCCCTGCTACTTTCGCCTCAGGAGAAGTTCCGGTGCGTAAGGAGCCGCATCGGATCAAGGCGCGCGGGGCGCTCTCCTTTTCCAAGAATATGTGCGGCACCGAGACATCCGGCGCCCGGAGGAGATGCCAATGGATGATCTGAACTTCGGCAAGCGTAACAAGCGCGGCGATTGGGCGCCGAACCAGCCGGTCGAAACCGCGCCGCTTTTCGTCTTCCCCCCGCAACTGATGGCAATCCTGAAATGGTTGCCGCACTACTTCCTTCCCTGGAACCTGATTTTTGCGGTGTCTGCGCTCGCCTATTGGACCTGGATCATTCCCCCGGTCGCCACGATGCAGACGCTGAGCCTCGGCTGGATCGCCTGGCTGTACGCTGTGAATGCGATCTGCGTGTTCCTGTTCTATGGCGCCTTCGAACTGCATCTCTATGTTCTGAAGCGCCAGGAAAACCGCTTCAAGTACAATGGCAAGTTCCCCGCCGAACAGAAAAACAGCGCCTTTTGGTTCCAAAGCCAGAACCTCGACAATATTCTGCGCACCTTCCTGTCTGGCGTCGTGATCTGGACCGCCATCGAGGCTGGTATGCTCTGGGCCTATGCCAACGGCTATGCACCCTGGCTCGGCTTCGCGGAAAATCCATGGACGCTCGCGCTCGTCGCGCTCGTGGTTCCGATCATTCACGAGTTCCACTTCTTCTGCATTCACAGGCTCATCCACACACCCTTTCTCTATAAATGGGTGCATTCGGTCCACCACAACTCCGTCAACCCTTCGCCCTGGTCATCGCTGTCCATGCATCCGGTCGAGCATCTGCTCTATCTGGGAACGGCGTTTTACCACCTGATCCTGCCCTCCAACCCGGTCATCATGCTCTATCAGCTGCACTATGCCGGCTTCGGGGCAATTCCCGGCCATGTCGGATTCGACAAGGTCGAGATCGGCAAGGAAAGATTGGTCGATAGTCATGCCTATGCTCATTACCTCCACCACAAATATTTCGAGGTGAATTACGGCGACGCCCTGATCCCGCTCGATAAGTGGTTCGGCACCTGGCACGACGGCTCCCCCGAAGGCGAAGCGCAGATGCAGGAACGCTACCGCAGGCGAAAGGAAAAGCTTCAAGCCCGCAAGGCTCGCCTCGAAACGGAAGGAGCCGCCGAATGACCTGGGTTTCAGCTGGCAGACTTGACGACATCGAACAGGAAGGCGCCATCCGTTTCGATCATGGCGGACGCACCTACGCGATTTACCGGGGCCCGGATGACAGCGTCTACTGCACGGCCGGGCTCTGCACACACGAGGCGATCCACCTCGCCGACGGACTGGTCATGGATTTCGAGGTGGAATGTCCGAAGCATTCCGGCGCTTTCGATTACCGCACCGGTGAAGCGCTGAGGCTGCCGGCCTGCGAGAACCTGAAGACCTATCCGGCGGAGGTCGTCGACGGAGAGGTGCGGGTGGCCATCGGTTAAGTGGCCAAAGAACCCGGCGGAATCCGCCAAGAAGAACTGATCCTCCCCGGCCGGCGTCTCATCCTCACGAACGCCGGCTGCTCATTCTACTGGAGAATGCAATGGACGGTATCGTCATCATCGGTGCAGGCGAGTCCGGAACCCGGGCGGCCTTCACCCTGCGCGAGGTGGGTTATTCCGGAGCCGTCACGCTGGTCGGAGCCGAGCCTCATCTGCCTTATGAACGGCCACCTCTGTCGAAAACTCTCGACGGCACGGTCCAGATGAAGCTGATCTGCCCGCCAGACGCATTGGAAGCGGCCGAAATCACCTATCTCAAGGGCTGCTCTGTCTCGACGCTGGATGCCGCCGCCGCGACCGTAACCTTGAGCGACGGGCGGGTATTGAATTACGAAAAGCTGCTTCTGGCCACCGGCGCACGGCCGAGACGGCTTCCATGTGCCGGCGCGGAACGCGCGCTCGACTTTCGCACCCACGCCGACGCCGAAGCGATATTCTCCAATGTCGCGCCCGGCCGACGCGTCGCGATCATCGGCGCGGGTCTGATCGGGATGGAACTCGCATCCGTCCTTCGCGCACAGGACGTTACGGTCGATGTGATCGAGGCCGCGCCGAAACCTTTGGGCCGCGCCGTCCCTGCCCGCTTTGCCGACAAGCTGCATGCCCGACATGCCGCCGAAGGTGTGCGCTTCTACTTTGATCGGAGCGTTGCGGAGATCGGCAAGGACAGTGTCGTCTTGAGCGATGGCACCATCCTGCCCGCTGATCTCGTCGTCAGCGCCATCGGGGTCCAGCCTGAAACCACTTTGGCGGAAGCATCGGGGCTGGCCACGGGCAACGGAATTCTGACGGACGCATGTCTTCGCACCAGCGCGCCCAACATATTTGCCGCAGGCGATTGCGCCGCGGTGGCTCAACCCGGCGGAGGACATATCCGCTATGAAAGCTGGCGCAATGCCAGAACGCAGGCCGAGACCGCAGCACGGAACATGGCCGGCGCCGCCGAGACTTTCGCCGCCATTCCCTGGTTCTGGTCCGACCAGTACGATCTCGGCCTCCAGGTGGCGGGGCAGCCGCTGCCCGCGCATCAGAGCGTCCGGCGATCGGCGCCAGAGGGAGAGCTCGAATTCTATCTCGATGACGGGCGTTTGGTGGCCGCCGCGGGTCTTGGCATCGGCAACGGCCTGGCCAAGCATATCAAGCTTGCTGAAATGCTGATTGCCGCATGTATCTGTCCCGAGCCTGCGGCATTGGCCGATCCGGGCGTGAACCTCAAGACCCTTCTGAAAAGCGCGCGGGCCGCATGATGCAGAAGCTCCTGATCTTCCAGTCACTCTGGGCCATGGAGCGCCGGCACACCGATGGGTTCGAGCCGAGCCTCGACGACAATATCGCTGCGATCTGCGAAGCGGGCTTCGACGGCATCAGTGCGCACTATACCAACCGCGACGATGTCATCCGCCTCAACAAGGCCATTCGGGGCACCGGCTTGAAGATCGAGGCGGTCTGCTTTCCCCGCAGCATCGAGGATTTGCGTCTGCCGCTGGAACTTGCCGCGGCCTTTCCGGTCAGCCACATCAACCTGCAGCCCGATATCCGCCCCCGCCGGATCGAGGATTGCCTGCCGATTCTCGATGGCTGGATGCGGCTCGCCGAAAATGCCGGTATTCCGGTATTCATCGAAACCCATCGCGACAGGATGACGACGGACCTGTTCTTCACGCTCGATCTGCTCGATCGACGTCCCGATCTGCCGTTGCTGGCCGATCTGTCGCATTTCCTGGTCGGGCGCGAATTCGCCTTTCCGGTCGATGAGGAAAATCACGCGCATATCAGGCGCATCCTGCAGAATGCCCATGCATTTCACGGCCGCGTCGCTTCACGCGAACAGGTGCAGATCGAAATCTCCTTTGCGCATCACCGGCCCTGGGTCGATCTCTTCCTGCAGTGGTGGGACTACGGCTTTCGCCATTGGCGATCACGCGCAGCCGATCAGGCCGAACTGGTCTTTACCTGCGAATTGGGCCCCAAACCCTATGCGATCACCGCCAGAGACGGCAACGACTCGACGGACAGATGGGCCGAGGCGCTGGCGCTGCGCCAGATGGTGCGCGAACTATGGGCTGCCATTGCCTGAGCCACAGCGCACGAACAATCGTGCGGCAATTCGTTCTCTCGTCACCCCCGCCGCCACTCTGAGGTGGCGGCCAATGACTCCGTCAGATCAGTGCAGGCGCGTCCACAGCGGTGAGTGCATTGGCAAAGGTTGGGGATTGTTAATCAGAAATGCCTAATGTATTTCTTAACGTGCACAAGTTGTGCGGCAGTTAAGTTGCTATAATATCTGGTAGGACATTCAATCAGGGAGAGCCTCCGACATGCGGAAAATTCCTGCTGCCAGCTTGGCCCTCGAAAAAACGGAGACAATCGATTCGGGGGGCCCGGTCGACCGGCTTATGTTCTTTGATCGCGATTTCAATCCCGTTGAAAATTTGCTTGGCAATGCTCTGCCCACCTCCTTAAAACCAGCCACCTCCTTCTGGGAGCATTTTCCGGAGCTGGACAAATCAGCAGTCATGCTGGCTTTCCGTTCACTGGGTGACAGCGCCCAGCCGTTGCGAATAACAGACGCGCTCGGCGGATCACATGACCTGACGATCTATCGGATCGGTGATCTGTTTGCCGTGCTCCAATCCGAGGAACAGGTTGACGACGAGCGCGCAACACTTTTGCATCTCGCCACACATGATCCGCTGACTGGACTGCCGAACCGGCGCCAGTTCAGCGAGGACCTGAGCGCGCTGTTGCAAGAGACTGCAAGCTCGAACGAAACTCTTTCATTGATGCAACTCGACCTCGACGATTTCAAGCCCGTAAACGACACGCTCGGGCATGCGGCGGGCGACCAGCTTCTTCAATCGGCTGCGAGGCGTATCCAAGCCTGCCTCTCCAGCGATGACAGGGCCTATCGATTGGCTGGCGACGAATTCACGGTGATCTCCCTTGGCGGAGGACATCCGGCCAAAGCGCACCTCCTGGCCGAAGATCTGGTTGCCGCGTTCAAAAAACCCTTCACGATAGACGGCATTGCGCTCTTTGTCGGCACCAGCATCGGCATATCCACCGCTCCGTCGGACGGCACGAGTCCGGAACAGCTGATGAAGGCTTCCGACCTCGCACTCTACGCCGCCAAGAAAGAGGGGCGTGGTCGGGCAAAAGCCTATGACCCAACAATGCTAGAATTGCTGGAGCAGCGGGAACTGCTTCGCCGCAGTCTGCGCATGGCACTCGACCAACAGCAATTCTATGTCGAATACCAGCCGATTGCCGAGGGCGGCTGCATTGTCGGCTTCGAGGCGTTGCTGAGATGGCACCACCCCCTGCTTGGAAAAATTCCACCGTCGGTATTCATTCCAATGGCCGAGGCGGACGGAATGATGCCGGATATTGGGGCGTGGGTGTTGGAACAGTCATGTCGCGAGGCGATGAAATGGCCGGACAACTACCTCGTCGCCGTCAATGTGTCCGCGGCTGAATTCTTGACAAGCGGCCTGACCGACCGGATTTCCCAGACGCTGGACCTGGTCGGACTGCCGCCCGAGCGTCTGGAGCTCGAAATAACCGAGAGCGTACTGCTCGAGCGGACAGTCAACAACATTGATACGCTCAACACGCTCAATGTGCTGGGCATACGAATTTCGCTTGACGACTTCGGCACGGAATATTCGTCCCTGAGCTATCTCAAGACATTTCCGTTCGACACGATCAAGATCGACAAATACTTTATCACTGATCTCGAAATCGATCTGAAAAGTCAGGCAATCGTCCGCTGCATCGTAAACCTTGCACATGACCTCGACATGCAGGTGACAGCCGAGGGAGTTGAAATGCCGGGTCAGGCGGAATGGCTGCACAGCGTGGGCTGCGACCGGCTTCAGGGCTACCTGCTGAGCAGACCGCTTCCCGTCGAGGCAATTGACGAATTCATCAAAGGGGCAGAAGCATTCAAAAACCGCGCCCGACGATAGTGCTCGAAACTTTTCGCCGTGCTTCTACATGCATGCAGATCCAACGCTCCTGACAGACGAACGGAGGACATATTGGAAGAGGAAGCATCCCGCTTCGACGACCACGCATTTGTGCCGATGGTATCACTGGAAATGAACGTTGCGATGTTCAAATCTCAATGGCAGTTTTGCGACGAGATTACCGAATATCTCTCCGATATCCTCGGCCAGGGTCATAGCGATCCGGCTCGCTATTCCAACTTTCTTTCGGTCGCTGCAAACGAGCTCATAGAGCTCGCCTTCCGCGCGACAAACGAACGGGGAAAGATACGTTTCAGCCTCTCACGCAACGCGACGTTCAACCGGCTGAGAATTGCCTTTCCTTGTGATGAGGAATTCCGCCGCAAACACACCAAGGTAGGATCAAGCGAAACAGAGCCTGGCCTCGACAACGGCTCCGGTCACCTGGTTACCAAGCCCAATGAGGCCTTGCTCAGTAATCTGGCGACGATATTAGGCGCCGGTATCCGCATCGAGAGAGACGGCGAGGACGGGATCGAAATCATTGCCGATTTCCCCTCGGCCGAGGATTTCCAATGAGCCTGCCTCCCCTGCCCTACACCGTGCGGTTTGATCCGACAAACCAGGAGCTCGTGTTGTCCGGCAAGATGCGGCCCGAAAGCACCGCCGAGATTGCCGATGCCCTCGAACTGATGCGGCAAAGTTTGGAAAGATACAGCGGCATCGTTTACCTCAATGTGAAACGCCTGACGCACATCAATATGACGGCCTTCGCCGCCCTCTCCGATGTCGTAGCGGCAGCCTGCCGAACCAGGCCGGAACGGCAGATCAGGATCATTACGTCGAGCGTGATGGCGTGGTCTGCCTCGCTGTTCGAGACGTTGACGACATCGCAACCCAACCTGTCGGTTGAAGTCTATGATTCGGCCTTTTATCCCGGGCAAAGCTTTGTCGAGGACGAGAGCTTCATTCCCATTCTGCGCACGCAGACGAAAATGACATGGCGGCACGAACGCGAACTCTTACCACGCCACGGTCTGCGCAACGGTCAGGTCATGGCCGATATCTGTTGTGGCATTGGTGATTTTGCGGCTCTGGTTCAACGGGAATTCAACCCGACGCGCCTTGTCGCACTGGACCACTCCGTGCGCAGTCTCGACTATGCCCGCAAGGTCGCCGCCGAGTTCGGCATGGATGGCATCGAGTACACCTATGGCGATGCATCACAGATGCTGCTTCGAGACAATCAATTCGATTTTGTAACCTGCCGGCACTCGCTACAGATTTTCGACCGCCCCGAGATGCTGCTGCGGGAGCTTTATCGTATCTGCAAGCCCGGCGGCCGTGTCTACATCACAAATGAAAAGAATTCGCATTGTTTGGGCGAGCCGCATGCCGACTCGATAAGATGGACCTACGAGGAAGTGGCAAAATTGTTCAGGCACTTCGACATGGACGTCGAGATGGGCCCGAAAAGCCGCCATCTCCTCCTCAATGCCGGCTTCGAGGACATCAAGGTCGACTGCTTCATGGTGACGAACCTTGACGGCGACCCCCAGGATTTCGCAGATATCATCGAAGCGTGGGAAAATGTCTATGCGGGTGAGATGGCGGTGCGCCGCGGCGACCCGCCGGATTTCATTCGCAAATTCCGGCAAGGGTTCAAGGATCATGTCTTTGCCGCTCTTCACCCCAAGGGTTATGCAGGCTGGCCGATCTGGGCAGCCTCTGGTCGAAAGCCGCTATAATGGATAGGGGATCATCGAAAAGACCGGTTGGACTGAGCTCGTTTCGGGCGAAATTCATCCTGGTCGTCGGTGGAGCCGTTCTCTTCGACTTATTGGTCAGCGGCGGCCTGGCGCTTTGGAATGTTCAGAGGCTGTCGCGTGACGCAACGCTGGAAGTCGGCCAGGGCCTCGAAGCCGCAAGCCAGGAATATATCCGCACCTATGCCGATTCGACCGCAGCCCAGGTGAACCTGCTCCTGCGGCAGGTTCACAACGACGTCGACACCTTGGCAGGCGTGCTGCAGGCGCAGATCGACAATCCCGTGCGCAATTCCGATGTCGGCGCGGCAATCGCCCGCACATCGCCGGACAGTGTCAGTCTGTCTTACGATGAGAAGGGGAAATGGTCGCAAAACGCTCCCGGCTCCGCTTCCGTCGTCAGCGTCTGGGGTTACTTGCTCGGTGAGGACCATCAGCCGAAGCCCGAAATCAGGCGCGATATAGAGACAAGCGCGGTTCTCGATCTCGTTGCGCCGAGCCTGCTACAGCACGGCGCTTCAAAGCTGCAGATGTATTACATCGGACCGAGGGAACGACCGATCTTCAGGACGGCGCCCTATACCGATCAGGCTCAGACCTTCGACCGCCTCTATCCCGGGCATAACGAAGCTGATTTCTGGAACTTCTTCTTTCCCGGCCTGTATGAGTCCTGGCAGGGATGGGCCAAGGACATGAAAACGCGACCCGTCGCGGACGATATCACGCAGACGGCTCCCTATACGGATGCAATTACCGGCAAGCTAATCGTCAGTTTCTTTCATCCGCTCTGGACCGCCGACCGCAAGGACGTCGCCGGGACAGCCGGCGCCGATATCACGCTCGACCAACTCGCCCAGACGGTTGAAAATGTGAAAGTGGCCCAGTCCGGCTTCGGCTTCCTGGCCATGTCCGACGGAAACGTGGTTGCGATCAACGGAACAGGCGAACAGACGCTCGGGCTGCGTTCTGCGAGCGGTGCGAGCGGAACCGGCGTGACCGGGCTGGAGCGTTCCTTGAAAGGAAGCGCCCAGCCTGCGATAGCGAAACTGGCCCTCGACCGGGAACAGGGCATTCAACATCTGCTGCTACAGCGGGACGGTAACGAGGTCCCCTATATCGTCATCGTCAAGAAACTGCCTGCGACGAATCTCTGGTCCAGCGGCCCGGTTCGGCAGGAGGCGATGTTGCTGGGAGTGGTTGTGCCGGAACGAGAAATCGACGCCTCGCTCTATGCCGCCCAGGCGAAAATTTCCGAAGCCACCAACCGGATCGTGATCTATCAGATCCTGGCGATCTTGATGTCGCTGCTGATTGTGACGATCGCTGTGTTTGCCGCTTCGAAACGCATAACGAGCGGGATCAGCGCACTTGCGGGGGCCGCTAAGCGCATTCAGGCGCAGGACTATTCGGTCAGAGTGGCGATAACAAGCAAGGATGAAGTCGGCGCAGCTGGTGAAGCATTCAATCGGATGGCCGAACAGATCAGCTATCACACCGAAAATCTCGAGCAACTCGTCGAAGAACGAACGGCCCAGATCGCAGATCAGAAGGAAGAGATCTCGGCGTTGAATGCACAGCTCCAGCGAGAAAATCGCCGTCTCGGAACAGAGGTGGCCGTCGCTGAAAGAATCCAGCTCATGGTTCTTCCGTTGCAACAGGAGCTGGAGGAATTTCAGGACATCGAGATCGCAGCCTATATGAGACCTGCGGAAGAAGTCGGCGGCGATTATTACGACGTCTTGAAGAACGGAAAGCGGTTGAAGATCGGGATCGGCGACGTCACCGGTCACGGGCTCGAAAGCGGCGTGTTGATGCTGATGGTCCAGTCTGTCGCCCGCGCCCTTCAGGAGGCGGGGAACACCGACGCCGTCAAATTTCTGGCGGATCTAAACAGCGCCCTGTTCAAGAACTTAGTAAGGACGAGAATAGACAAGCATCTCACCCTGGCCTTTCTCGACTATGACGGCAAGGAGATGATCTTGTCCGGGCAGCACGAGGAAGTCGTCATCGTGCGGGCGAACGGTGAGATCCAACGCGTCGACACCATGGATCTCGGCATACCGATCGGCTTGGACGCCGATATTTCTGCATTCATCAAAACTCGTGAAATAACGTTCGAGAAAGGCGACCTCATCCTCCTGCATACCGACGGCGTAACGGAAGCAGCGAACGGCGCGGGGGAAATGTTTGGCATCGAACGTCTCTGCAGCGAAGCGCTTCGCTTGAAGGGTCAAAGCGCCGAGAAGGTCGTTTCCGGCATTGTCACGACACTGATGCACTTCATCGGATCGCAGAAGATCTACGACGACATCACGCTTCTCGCAGTACGGCATAGGTGAGACATGGCGCCCAAAATATATGGCATCGAATCTTTGGCGGAGATAAGCCTGGATTCTGGCGCTCGCCTGACATTGAGTGATGGGCCGCTTCAGCTTGGATGGAAGCATTCAGGAATGACTTCGGACTTCATAGCGGAGATCATGGCGCTGCCCTATTCCCGGTCGAGGAAAGATTACCTGCAGGCGCATCATGATATCGGATACCTCAGCAACGAGCTGATCGAAAATGCCGTCAAATTTCGACAGCCTGGCGAGATCCTTATCGAAGCCGACATTATCGATGGAAGCTTTCTGTTCAGGGTCAAGAATGCCATCGACGGCGCGACATCATCTCGCTTCCAGCAGCTCCTGCAGCGCCTTCAATCGAAGGAACCCGGCGCACTTCTTCTTGAGCAAATCGAAACCAACGCCATATCGCCGGAAAGTGGTTCCGGTTTGGGCCTGCTCACCCTTTTGAGCGATTACGATGCGAGAATGGCATGGACATTCGAAGAGAATAATGACGAGCATATCATACTGACGACGACTGCAGCTGTGGCGATGCCACCCTCCTCCAATCGGTGAGCGAAGAATGGAAATCAGCGACGAAAGCTTCCGCGTATGGGCGGAAAAAAACGAGGTGTATTTCGATGGCGTCTTCCGCCTGGCAGGACCGGACGCCTATGCGCCGATCTATTCATTGATAACAGGCCTTCTCCGTGAGGGACACAAACAGGTAACGTTCAACCTGACGGGCCTCGAATTCCTGAACTCCTCGGGCATCAACCTCCTGGCGAAGCTGACCATCGAAGCCAGAAAGATGGACGACCTGCTGCTCATCGTCAAAGGCACTAATCAGCATCCGTGGCAGGCAAAATCCCTGCCGAATCTGAAGAAGCTGCACCCGCTGCTCGATTTACGCCTGGCGTGATTTGCGGCAAACAACTCTCCTTCTTCATTCCTCTCTCGGGCTGACCCGCGGGAGATGCAGTCGCGCGCAATAATGCCAACGACCGCGGTGATGCCCCCCAGATCGACCCTCCCGCGTCGACCCCACCAGTTGGCCGCGACGAATAGCCGGTGCTCTGCTCCCACGTTGTCCTCGGGCCACAATCTGTGATCGTCTTTCAGTGGACGAGCAACGGGAATTTTCTCCATGAAGCTGATGCTGCGGAGCACGATTTCTCACCCATCCGGATGATTGTAATCACTGGTCCGATCTATAGTTTAGAGCAGGTTTTTGGCGACGCCACGCGACTAGTCGACGATCGGGCTCGGATTTCGCGAAGAACTCTTTTTGCAAAGAGCATGCCCGAGCAAGCAGATGTGGCAGGTGTAAAGGAACTTTCGTGGCTGGACTAGCTTCGAATAGTCCGAATGATGTTTTAAAGGTAACAACATGCGTAAAACAGTATCAGTCGGCCTGGCAGCCCTGATTGCCATGTACCTTCTCGGCGGCACGAGCGCGAGACATGAGATCTTTCCTTGGCCGCAACTTTCCGCGGCGAAGAAAATGGTAACCGGAGAGCAGGCGGCAGCTCCAAGCCGTTATACTTTCGACGATAAGGAACGACTCATTGCCGATGAATCAAAAACCGCTGTGACCTGCCCGACTCAAACTGATCGAACTGCTGTCCTACTCATTCTTGGCCAATCGAACGCAGCCAACTACGGTGGACAACGGCACCGATCGGATTATGGCGCTCGCGTTGTAAACGCCTTTGACAAACGGTGCTTCATCGCGGCGTCGCCGCTTCTTGGCTCGACCAATACCAAGGGAGAGTACTGGACGCTTCTTGGGAACAAATTGATCGCGTCGGGACAAAACGACAGCGTCGTCCTCGCACCTCTCGCATACGGCGGATCAGAGGTCGCACGATGGGCGACAGGCGGTGACCTCAATTCTATGCTTGTCGATACAATGAAACAGCTTCACGATTCCGGTTATCGGATAACGAGCGTCCTCTGGGTGCAAGGAGAGGCAGACCTCGTTCACGGCACGACCGGGGAAGCCTATCAAAAACATTTCATGTCGATGGTCGACACATTGCGTCAGCACGGCGTCGAAGCACCCGTTTACATTTCGATCGCATCGAAATGCCTGGAACCGAGCAACGGCGGCTTCAAGGAGCACATTCCCGACAATGCGATCGTACGGGCGCAACTGGCCCTATCAAGAAGTGGCCACGGTATCCGAGAAGGCGTCAATTCTGACGCGTTACTCGATGGAGACGACCGCTACGACGATTGCCACTTCGGGGGCACAGCCGGAGAGAAAGTGTCGCAGGCCTGGCTGAACCTTCTGCGTAGCGAGAGCCACCTGGAAAGCTCGCGATAGTCTTCCCTGAACCGGTTCTCGCGCCTTCGTGAGCTTCGACCATGGCCGCCCGCAGGCCGAGTCTCGTATGCTTCTTCTGGGACCATAGCCGGGGCCCTTCGCCAGACCTCCGTCCGATGTGCAGAGCGCGATAGCAATCTATCCTCCAAGTCAGATCTCGTCGTGCAGTTGCACGGCATCTGGTCTCATTGGAGGAAACGATGCGGATAACAACTTTAGCGTCCCTGGCCGTGCTTTCGCTGACGCTTGCAGCAAGCCCGGCAACGATTGCGGGGCTCGACATGAGCGCACTGGCAAAGGACGGCGGGAACGGCGGCGGCAATGGTGGTGGCAACGGCGGCGGTAACGGCGGCGGCCACGGAAACGGTGGCGGCCACAACAGCGGTTCAAACCACGGCAATTCCAACTCGTCAGCCGTGAGAGGCAAATCGTCCGAGGCACCGGGCAAGTCCAAATCTGGCAAGTCAGACACCGCAACGACCAGCACCAAGGAGAAGAACCTGTCGGCGCAGCTTGCCGGCCTGAATTCCTTGAAACGAAATTACAGGGCGTTGATGCATACATCGGACCCGCGCATGGCTGCCATATCGGCCTATGCCGTGGCTTATGCCCAGTATGAAATTGACAACGGTATCGAGCCTGCGGCCGACGATCCCCTGCTGGGCGATCAGGCGCTGGAGGACGCCTTGGCTTCCGCAACGAAAACCGGTCAGGTCAGCCCGGCGGTCCTGGATAAAGCCAAGACCATTCTCGGGGTCGGCGATGCCGACGGCAAGATTGATCAGATCCGCAGCTCGCTGGAAAACGCCGCGTCGGCGGCGCCAGACGAATAGCCACCTGGCGAGATGCGAGAGGTGCGAAGCCGACATTGCTTCGCACCGAACTAGGAGAGCATTTCCGTTTCTCTCTGCGTCCGGAAATGCTCTATTTTTTTGCCAGTTTGCCGGCGGCCCAAGCCTTCCTTATCAGCCATTACGCATGGGCCAGCTCAGCTTTCAGATGGGTGCGCCTTTTCTCTTCCACCCAACTGTCAACAGAAGGCGCAAAGTGCCGACAGGCGCTCGGTTGACGGATGCCTGGAGCAGCGTTGAAGGGCGTGCTTCGAGGCTCCGCCCTCTCGGGCTGCGCACATCGGCTCACCGCCCCACCGGCCACGTCGACAGCGCCTGCTCGGCGACAGCCTCGAGCGTATCTCGGGTGAAGCCGGCTTTGGCCTGGACCGCCATGCCGTGCAGCACCGCCATAAGGAAGGCCGCAAGCACGTCGGGTTTGGCGGTCTCCGGCAGGTCGCCCTCGGCTTTCGCCCTTTCGAAGCGCTCGCGAAGCTGTGCCTCGCTCGCAGCGCGCGCTTCGATCAGGGCCTGCCGTATGGGTTCGGCCTCATCCGATCCGGCCAGCACGCCATTGATGACGAGACAGCCCCGGTGGTCGGCAAAGCGCGTGTTGAGATCGACGGCGCTGCGGAGGATATGGGCGGCAACCTCCCGCGCTGTCGGTAGCTCCAGCGCGGCCGGGACATAATCCAGATGGCGCTCGTAATAGCGCGCCAGCGCCTGGCGGAACATCGCTTCCTTGTTGCCGAAGGCGGAATAGAGCGCCGGTCTTTCGACTCCCGCCGCCTCGGTCAGGTCGGCATAGGACGCGCCTTCGTAACCCTTGCGCCAGAAAACGCAGAGGACGGCATCGAGCGCTTTTCCCACGTCAAATTCGCGATGGCGTCCCATCAGCTCGGCTCGGGCAATTTCATAATAGCCGTTATTAAATCTCTTGACGTAAGATGTCAAATTTCATACCGATCATTATCGTAACATTCGTTATGAAACAGGCGGCGACCTGACGAACTCAGGCGCCGCCACTATGAAGGACGGATTCTCATGTCTGATATACTCAAGGGCAAGGTCGTGCTGGTGACCGGCGGATCGCGCGGCCTCGGCGCCGCAACCACGGAAGCCTTCGCCGATCACGGCGCTGATGTCGCCATCAGCTACGCCGCCTCGGCCGACAAGGCTGCAGCGGTAGTGGAGAAGCTGAGGGCGAAGGGCGTTCGCGCCATCGCGGTCAAGAGCGACCAGGCAGACCTCGCCTCCGCCAAGCCGCTGATCGACCGGGTCATCGCAGAGTTCGGCAGGCTCGATATCCTCGTCAACAATGCCGCCATTGCCATCCAGGGCCAGAATATCGACGATCCTGCGCTCGACGGGGAGAAATATAACCGCCAATGGCAGGTCAATGTGCTCGGCACGATCGCCAACACACGGGCGGCAGCGCCGAGACTGACAGATGGCGGCCGCATCATCTTCGTCGGCTCGCTGCTCGGCTCCTACGTGCCCTTCCCCGGCGTTGCCGATTATGCCGGCACCAAGTGGGCGCTCGTCGGTTATGCCAAGGGCATCGCCCGCGAGCTCGGCCCGCGCAACATCACCGTCAACATCGTCCAGCCCGGCATCATGCCGACCGACATGGCAGCAGAGGTCGCCGGCGAACTGCCGAACCGCGACGCCATCCTCGACCTGCACCCGATCCGCCGCATCGCGACCCTTGAAGAAGTCGCCCAAACCATCTGCTTCCTCGCCGGCCCGCATGCGGGGTATATCAATGGCGAGCAGATCAATATCGCCGGCGGGCTTTCGATCTAGGTGTCAAAGGCCGCCCCTCACCCTAACCTTACCAGGGTCGAGCCACTCGTCTCAACCCCGTCCTTCGGACCCGCGCTTGCGGGGCGAGGGGACGTGCCCTTCGAGAGCGAGTGGAAACGGGGAGGTCGCCCCTTGTCCCTTCTCCCCGTCAAAAAGGGGGAGAAGGTGGCGGCAGCCGGATGAGGGGCTGCACTCCCACCCCGAGCGCGAGGATGGCCCGGACGATCGCCTGGATTGGGCATTGCTTTCAACCTCGGCCATGAAGCTCTTGTCGAGGGTGAGAGGAGCACGGCGTCTCCAGCGAGAAGTAGCCAGTGCCCAGATACTCACTGGTAATCGGGGATCCTGACGTTCCCTTCCGGCGTGTCGTACCAAGCTCGATAGATCTCGTAGGTCACCGCGCCCGAAGCGATCCCTTTGACCATTCTGCAGCAAACTTCCCTCGTCGCCTGCCCAACCGGTTGAGATGTCTCGCGCTCGACCTCAGCCTTCATATCGCCATCCATCTTCGCGATTGCCTTCTTCGCGCAGTTGTCGATGAGACGGCTGTGCGTCTCCTGCAACTGACGGATGATCGAGGCGTAATATTCGAACGTTTCCTCGTTGAAGCCGCTCTCATCGGCCACCGCTGCGCCCGCCCATCCAACGAGCAGAAAAACAAGCACCGAGCTGCGCACCAACAATCCTCCGGGGAACTTATGAACATGATCGCCTCCTGCGAAGCCGAAAGCGAAGTTTATTATCGCGATGCTTTTGCGGTGGCGATAAGCTCTTTTTTGACGAAATTTTTTACTTTGGTCTGATGGAATTATCAAACACTGTGTCGGTGGTGGACGGTAGCAGTTGGCGGATTATTGGATAAGAATGCGTATCCGCCGGTTCATGATCTGGACGAAGACAGCGGAGTGGATGGGACGGCTTGAACAAGATGGAGCAATTTGACCGAAGCACCATGGTAGCGGATTTACATGAGAGATATCTGGGATGTCGATCTTGCTAAGAAATCTGTCGCTTCTGGTCGGAATAACTTTAGCGGTGCCGGCCCTTGGCAATTGCTTGACCGCCAATGAGACCAAACAGGGCGTGCTGCTGACCAGAGAAGAGCCTTTCTATTCCGTCTTCTACAAGCCGGACGGCCCGGTCCTCACCGAACAACGACTGATGGAGCGTGACCGTTCGCTGCAGCCGGCATCGGTTGTCTATCTCCACCCCTTGCTCGTCGATAAGAGAGTGACTGCCAACGGGACGCATGAGCTGAAATACGCGAATGCGATTGCGTTGGACGATCTACCAGAGAAGAAGAACTGGCAATCCGGCACCACGCTTTTCATCAATGGCAAAAAATCCGTTTCCGGGACGACGTCTCTTAGGTTCGACGGCTTCGGAGAGGAAACGATTGGATCTTGTTCCTACAAAGTCTGGGCCATCAACAGCCGTCTGAAATTGGCGGAATTGCCTCCGATTATTTTCGAACAATACTATTCCCCCGAGCTTCATCTCGTTCTTCGTTCGGTAAGGCTAAACCCCTCCAACCGGCCGTTGAGCGAGCTTCGATTTGATCGGTTCCAAATCGGCTGGGGCAACTAGGGGGACATTGTGTCCCCTCTATCATCCCAGAAAGCCAGTTGCAATTCACGCCCATGCGACTACCTTTCATACGAGGCCCCTCTCCCCTCAGCGGCAAGCAGAAACGACCGTGAGCAAAGCCATGTGCCGAAACATAAAACCCCTGTTCAATTTCGATCCGCCGGCGACGGACGAAGAGATTCATGATGCCGCGCTCCAGTTCGTGCGCAAGCTCAGTGGAACGACCAAGCCGTCGAAGCGCAATGAGGCCGCGTTCGAACGCGCGGTCAGCTCGATCGCTGCCTGCGCCCGCGAAATGCTCGATTCAATGGAGACGTCTCAACCGCCTCGCGATCGCGAGGAAGTGGCGGCGAAGGCGCGCGCGAGATCCGCGATGCGGTTTGCGTAACTCGCAGATACACAAGCATACAAAAATACGGGTTCTTCGACACATGCCTGGTTCAATCATCGACTGAAATGGCGTCGCGGCCAACGAGCCGGAAACGACCAATTCAGGAAGGATGACACAATGAAAACGATCCAGGCCATGGTGCTCGCCCTTGCTCTCGGCGGCGCGGCGGCAGCGCATGCGGAGCAGCCGATAGAGCGCACCGACCTCATCAAGAACGATATCGACGTGCCGGGCCACGAAGTCGTCCAGGTGCGCGTCGATATCGCTCCGGGCGTGCTCGCACCGAACCACTCGCATCCCGGCGAAGAGGTCGCCTTCGTGCTCGAGGGCACGCTGGAATATAAGCTAGAAGGCAGGGAGCCGGTAACGCTGAAGGCCGGCCAGTCCCTGTTCATTCCCTCCGGCGTGGTGCACTCGGCAAAGAACGTTGGCAGCGGCAAGGCATCGGAATTGGCGACCTATATCGTGCGCAAGGGTGAGGCGCTCGTCGTGCCTGCCAAGTGAGGTCACGTGAGATTAGGGCGGGCGCTTGGAACTCGGTCCGCCACTTCGATTTCGGTCATTTCACGCCCGAGGATTGGAAAACTGCGTGCCGAGGTTTTCGACCGGCGCTGCGGACCGGGCCGAAGCAGCGCCCGGCCAAATGGCGGGGCACTGCGCCTTAGACGGCAGCCTATCGCTGCTGCTGCGCCGGCGGCGGGGTGCCGATCTTTTCCAGAACCTTCTTGGCGAGCGCCGGGTCGCTTTGCGCGGCGGTCAGGATCGAGGAATATTCCTCGACGGAGATGTCGGGAGAGGCCTGGACGGTTTCGACCATCTGCTTCTTGGCTTCATCCTGCAGCTTCTGCTTCGAAGCCTGATCCTTCGTAGCGTCGATCTTGGCGGAATATTCCTGCCTGACTTTATCGACCTGCACGTAGGCAACGGCAAAGGCCTCAAGTTTCTGATCACTGACAGGGGAAGCCGCACCGGTACCGCCCTGTCCTTGCATGGGCGCCTGGCCCTGTGCCGGCGGCTGCTGTTGTGCCTGGGCAAGCTCGGTCGCAGATGCCGGGCTGAGAGCAAGCAGGCTGAGCACCGCGGCCGTCATCGTTGCGAGGGATGTATAACGAGTGATCATTTTCATTCCTTTTCCGGTGATTTTGGACGGCAGCAAGACCGCCTCGGTCGATCGCTCAGCCGCTCAAAAGGCTGGCGAGGTCGCAACGATGAAGGCTGAAAAGGGCTCGGTGCGGCGATAACAGGGCCATTTGCTGACGATTGAGCGGCAGCTTTGTGGCCTGAGGCAGCCACTACCTCGCGAACTTCCGCGCGCCCATCACGCAGAGAATGACCGCAACCGTCACGCCGAGCATGGCCCACGTCACCGGCTCGTGCAGCAGGGTGGCGGCGAGCGCCAGACCGAAGAAGGGCTGGAGCAGCTGCAACTGGCCGACGGCGGCGATGCCGCCCTGCGAGAGGCCGCGATACCAGAAGATGAAGCCGATCAGCATCGAGAACAGCGAGACATAGGCAAGGCCGACAAGCGCCGGCGTTTCTATTCCGGCGAAACTTGCCGGCCGGTAGATGAACGCGACGGCGATCATGATCGGCAGCGACAAGACCAGCGCCCAGGAAATCACCTGCCAGCCGCCGAGCGTGCGCGACAGCCTGCCGCCCTCGGCATAACCGAGACCGCAGGCAAGGATTGCCGCAAGCATCAGCAGGTCGCCGACCGGCGAGGCCGTCAGGCCTTGCGTCAGGGCAAAGCCCGCCACGAGCGTACTGCCGAGTATTGAGAACAACCAGAAGGCCGGCTTCGGCCGCTCGCCGCCGCGGATGACGCCGAAGGTGGCCGTTGCAAGAGGCAGCAGACCGACGAAGACGATCGAATGGGCTGACGTGACATGCTGCAGCGCCAGCGCGGTCAGCAGCGGAAAGCCCACCACGACGCCGAGCGCGACAACGGCGAGCGAGAGGATATCGCGCCCGGCCGGCCGCCTCTCACGAAAGACGATCAGCAGGCAGAGCGCCAGCAGCCCGGCGATCGCCGCGCGCGCAACGGTCAGGAAGACGGGATCGAATTGCGCCACCGCCACGCGCGTCGCCGGCAGCGAACCGCTGAAGATCACCACACCGATCAAACCATTGACCCACCCTGCCGTCATTCGCTCCATCATGCATTCCTTCCGAGATGCATGCCGTCGAAACCCTGCGGCCTTGAGAGAACGGCATGCATAAACAATAAGCTGAGGCGCGTTAGTTGAATCGAATTCGCAAGAACGGGCCGTCCAGTCTTATTCGCCAACACCGATAGCCCCGACAGTGACGGTCTGATACGATTTTGCAAAACTGTTATGGTTCAAAAGGCAGTACGGATGAAGGAAGAGATAACGGGCCGCACGCGCGTCGAGATGGTGATGACGACGATCCGGCAGCGCATTGCCGGTCGCAGCCTGACGCCGGGGGCAAGGCTGCCCTCGGTGCGCGGCCTCGCAGCCAGCATGAAGCTCTCGACTTCGACCGTCGTCGACGCCTATGAGCGTCTGGTCGCCGAGGGCGCGATCATGTCCCGGCCGGGCTCCGGCTTCTATGTCGCCAATCAGGCTGCCCCCTTCGCACTGACCGAGGCCGGACCGAAGCTCGACCGCGCCGTCGACCCCTTCTGGATTTCGCGGCAATCGCTGGAGGCGGATGAAGCCGATCTGAAGCCCGGCTGCGGCTGGCTGCCGCCCTCCTGGCTACCCGGCGAGGGCGTGCGCCGGGCGCTCAGAACGCTTGCGCGCGCCGAGGGGAAGGCCCTTGCCGATTACGGCTCGCCGCTCGGTCTGCCGCCGCTGCGCCAGCTGATTTCGCGGCGCATGGGCGAGCGTGGCATCGAGGCCTCGCCGGATCAGATCCTGCTCGCCGAGTCCGGCACGCAGGCCATCGACCTTCTCTGCCGTTTCCTGCTCGAACCCGGCGACACGGTGCTGGTCGACGACCCCTGCTATTTCAACTTTCACGCACTGCTGCGCGCCCACCGGGCGAAGATCGTCAGCGTGCCCTATACACCGTCAGGCCCCGATCTCGAACTCTTCGCACAGACGCTCGCCGAACATCGGCCCCGGCTCTACATCACCAATTCGGCCATCCACAATCCCACAGGCGCGACACTCTCTCCCGTCACGGCCCACCGGCTCCTGAAATTCGCCGACCAGTTCGATCTCACCATCGTCGAGGACGATATCTTCGCCGATTTCGAATATGTGGCCGCGCCCCGCCTCGCCGCTTTCGACGGGCTCGAGCGGGTCATCCAGATCGGGAGCTTTTCCAAAACGCTTTCGGCCTCCGCCCGCTGCGGCTTCATCGCCACCAGGCCCGAATGGATCGAGGGCCTCACCGACCTCAAGATCGCCACCTCCTTCGGCGGCGGCCGGATGATGGCCGAGCTGGTGCTCAACGTCCTGAGCGACGGCGGCTACCGCAAACACATGGAAATGCTCAGGCAGCGGCTGGCGCGCGCCATGAGCGAAGTCTCCGCGCGCCTAAAGAGTTTGGGGATAAAACCCTGGCTTGAGCCCCAGGCCGGCATGTTCCTCTGGTGCCGACTGCCGGACGGCCTCGACGCAGCTGATGTCGCGCGGGCGGCGTTGCAAAAGCGGATCGTGCTGGCGCCGGGCAATGCGTTCAGCCTGTCGCAATCGGCGACGAATTTCATGCGGTTCAATGTGTCGCAGACGCTGGATGAGAGAGCGTTTGCGGCGTTGGGGGACGTGTTGGGAAAGGCCGCACGATAAAGCTTACAACACATCCCTCGGAAAAACGGTGAGGACATCAGAGCGACCGAAAGGTCATGCAGTGGGACACTCCCCTCTGACCTGCCGGCCATCTCTCCCACAATGAGGGAGATTGGCTGGAAGCGCCGGCTTCCCCAAACAATAAGCGCCGCAAACTGCGCAACGTTAGTGATGCGCGAAGGTCAGGCCTCCTGCCGATCTCCACCCTTGTGGGGGAGATAGCCGGCAGGCCAGAGGGGGTGCCACACAGCACGCCGGTAGAATCAGCCAACGATTTCGGACGCGCTGGTCTCGCCCACCCATCAAAACGACCGATTGAGCGCCTTATCGTTCTCCAGCCGCGTCACGCAGCCCTCCAGCTTGGCAAGCAGCAGGTCGAAGTCGAGCGGCTTCGTCAGATAATCCGCCGCCCCGGCCCGCAGGCCGGCGAGCGTGTTTTCCCGGTCTGTCAGCGCCGTCAGCATGATGAAGGGAATGTTGGAGAGCTCCGGATGATTGATCTGGATTTCCGCCAGAAGCTGATGCCCATCCATAACAGGCATGGAAATGTCGCTGATGACGATATCCGGCCATTTCGACAGGATCATTTCCAGGCCTTCGGCGCCGTTCGAGGCCTCGAGCGTCCTGTAGCCAGCTTCGTTCAACTCTTCGACGAGGAGATTCCGGATCTCGACTTCGTCTTCTATGCACAGGACTGTAACCATAAGCTCTTCCTTAAGCTGCGACTTGTTGATCCGACAATAGAGATTCTATTGGCAGAGAAATGGCAAATGTAGTGCCCTTGCCAAGCTCGCTCGTCACCTCGACGGTGCCGCCGTGGAGCTCGACGACCTGCTTGACGACGTTGAGGCCAAGGCCGGTTCCGGCAATGCCCGTCGCGCTGCGGGCGCGATAATAAGGTTGAAACAGTTTCGGCAGATCATCCGCGTCCATGCCGATGCCGCTATCGGTAATGGTGATTTCCACCATTTTCTCGTCAACCCGCGCGCGCACATCAATATCAGGCTGATCGGGCGAATATTTGACGGCGTTCGAAATCAGATTGGTGAAGACCTGCTCCATCGCGCTTCGGTCGAAGGTCAATATGCCAGGTATGAGCTCGAGATCGAGATGAAAGACATGCGAAGGGCTAAGCTCGCGCTGTCGATCGCAGCAGGTGATGAGCAAGACTTTCAGATCACCCTCGCTCCGCTTCAGTATGATCTGTCCAGTTTCGAGCCGGCCGCTGGCAAGGATGCTCTCCATGAGATCGACCATGCGCACCACCGCGCTGCGGATCACTCCGGCTTTTTCGTGAACATACTCACCGCTGACGTTGGTCGTCGAGCGGCAGAGCCGCTGGGCGGCCGCGTCGATGATGGCAAGCGGCGTTCGAAATTCGTGCGAAGCCATGGCGACGAACTGGCGCTGCAGCGCATTCACCTGGCGTTCGTGCACCAGCAGGCGGTCCAGCTCCTGCCTTTGTCTTTCGATTTCGGCCGTTCGGTCCGCCACCATCTCTTCCAGATGGTTGCGGTGGTGGGTGAGCTCGGCCTGACTGTCCAGCAGGGTCAGCGAAGGGCGATGCAATCCCCGTCCGAGCCAGAATACCGCAGCGATCAGCAGGGCCAGACAGCCGAGCCCCGCCGGCGCGACCTGCTGAAGCAGCATGAAGCCTGGGCGGATCGGCTGCCACACGAGATAGCCGACCACCCCGCCGTCATGGGACAAGACGGGCACTTGCGCCCGCTCGTCGTCACCCTTCGAAGGAGAAAAATGCAATCCTTCCAGCCGCGCATAATGGGCGACGCTTTCAGCAGCTTTTCCGTCGATGAACTTGACAGAGACGGCGATGAATTCCTTACCCGCCTCGATTTGCATCCTTGTCGAACTCGGCAGAATGGGGCGCGCGCTTGTTATCGCCGGTCTGTTGCCGATCATGATCGTGCGTACCCTGGCCAGCTGGCCAAGCGGTTCGTCACCGGTCCTTTTGCGCTCGACGAGAGCCGCCCGCATCTCGCCGGCCAGGGCCGTCATTTCCTCGCCGTCGTCGCTGCCGAGGCGCGGCGGCATGGTGTCCGTCCCGTCGCGAAACGCAAACAGCAGGCGATTGCTATCGTCGAAGATATAGGTTCTGTCGTGTCCGAAATATTGGCTCGTCCAGCGGCCGACATTGTCAAGCAACCATTCATGGTTCCGCTGCTTGGAATAAAGGAAGGCGTCGTCCCATTTGGCGACGCTTTCCTGCTCCCGGGGAAGCGCGTTGATCTGCTCTGCCAATCCCTGGCGGACGAAATCGGCCTGCCGGCGCAGGTAGAAATCATCGACCTTCACCGCGGCGAGCCAGGCAAATCCGCACAGCAACACGGCCGCCGCGCAGGTGAGTGCCACCAGAACGAGCGTGATGTGCGATGTAAGCCCGACCTTCAATACTCGCAACCTTTTGATGGTGCCCGTTGCCTGAAAATTGACACGCAAAAGTTGACGGAGAGTGAATTATGCGCTCCAGTCCGGGTGTCTCGCTATCTTCCAAGGAGAGCTTGTGGACGTTGCCACTCCCCCTATCTGGCGAAAGCCTCGAACGGATTCTCGTGGGTCAGGCGCATCAGAGTCCCGTCGTCCACGCCCCGCCGTTTCAGCTCCGGCAGCAAGACCGTGGAAAGATGGGTGTACGGCTTGGGTGTCCCGCCCATCGGCAGCGCCGGATCGAACCAGCCCCGGTCATGGCTCAACAACAGGCGGTCGCCGCAGCCCGCCTCCAGCGCCTTGATCACCAGCTCGGCCACCTCGTCGTCCCCGGCGCGGCCGACATGGTCATATTCGATCCAGGCGCCTCGCTCGGCAACGGCGACATTATAGCCGAAGTCCTTCTCTTCCTGCGTGTGGATCGAGATGAACCTGTCGGCCCGATAGCCTTCCGCCTCGATGACGTCGAGCTGATCCATGACGACCCGTCCCCTGATCGTATGGCTGCCGATGACCGCACCTGTCTGCGCCGCAGCGCGCGCGGCTGCGCGCAGGATTTTCGTCTCGAGCGCCGTCATGCCGTCATCGCCGGCGCTGAGCTTGATCCAGCCTGCCTGGAACCCGGTCTCGCCGATGCCATCCGTCAGTTCGCGCAGCATCCACGTCTCCAGCTCCTTCTCGGAAGCATGGCGGACCCATTCGGGAATCCAGGGCTCGCGGTAATTGCCAGTGGGAACGACGATCGGAAAATCCGTCGCGAGCGACACGGCAAGATCGATATCCGCACGGCGTCCGACACCGCCCGTCGAGCATTCCACAAGTGCGGTCACCCCGAGCTTCTTGATCTTCTCGATTTCGGGGGCCATCAGCCGAACAACGTCTTCGATCTCTGCCTCGGCATAACCCGGCTGGTCCGGTGTTCGGAGGTCGACGAAGACGTGCTCGTGCGGGAGGATCATCCCAAGTTCGGATTTGCTCTTGGGCCCGAGCGTCGTGCGCAGATGTTTCAGAGTCTTCTCCCCCGACAAAGCCTTGACACTGCCGCGAAACTAGATCGTCGGGTGGCGAAATCAATCGCTCACCCGATCGAAATTCTGACAACGTGACGCTTGATGCGGACTTCCGACTTGGCAGCCGAATTGTCCGCGAGCTGACCGTCGCTGGAAAAGATATGCCGTATCGGCCCCTTCGGCTATTTGCCCTTCGGCCGGCTGATGGCGCGGATCTTGCCGCTGCCGCCTCCGCCGCAGAAGAAGCGGCCGGCGCCGTCGGATTCGAGGCCCGAGACGCCGGTGCCCTCGGGCATGTCGATCCGCTCCAGCACTTCGCCCGTCTCGGGATCGATGCGCCTGACGTCGCTGTCGTCGCCCTCCCAGGTGCCGTGCCAGAGCTGGCCATCGACCCAGGTGACGCCTGTGACGACGCGGTTGGATTCGATGGTGCGCAGGATCTTGCCGGTCTCGGGATCGATCTGATGGATCCGGCGGCCGCGATGCTGGCCGACCCAAAGCGTGCCTTCGGCCCAGGCGAGGCCGGAATCGCCGCCATTGCCGGGCGCGGGAATGGTGGAAAGGATCTGGCCGGTCTTTGGATCGACCTTGTGAATGACGGTCTCGGCGATCTGATAAAGGAATTGCCCGTCAAAGGCCGTGCCGGCATGGGAGGCGACCTCGATGGAACGCACCACCTCGCCGCTGTCGGGATCGAGTTCGTTCAGCCTATCGCCCGAGGCGAACCAGACATGCCTGCCGTCGAAGGTGACGCCGTTGACGCGGTCGGCATCCGGAAAGGGTCCATATTCACGCAGGATCGTTGCAGCCGATGTCTTCATCTCTTCCTCCTTGTGAGTTGCCCATACTAGTCGCTCGGCAACGGCCCGGGGAGTAACAAGATCGTCGGGAAAAAGGAGAGCGGCGGGCTCATCCAGCGGCGCGCCCGCCCGCGCCCGATCGCCTGTGCCTTGCCCTCGCCGGCGAGCGAATCCAGCGCCCGCTGCACGGTCCGCGGGCTGGCGCCGAGCGCGATCGAAAGCGCCGAACTCGACCACGCCTCGCCATCGGCCAGAAAGGCGAGCACCGCTCCGTGCGGTCCTTCCATGAGGGGTGCGAGCACAGCAATCTCGCCGGCGCGGCCGGGCGAAATGGCAAAACCGCGTTTCGTCGCCGAGACTTCCGCCAGCCCGGCAAGCGCGGCACGCAGCCGGCCGATCTCGACGCGCAGCCGGGCACGATGCGATTCATCGGCATGTTTGCCGCGAAAGGCGCGCGCAATCAGCGTGCCCCGCGCCACATCCGCAGGCCAGGCCTCGGCCAGGATGCGGGCGAGCGCAAACAGGACCGGCCGGCTCGCCAGCGGCACGACAGCACCGGCATCGCGCACGACATGGCGGCAGGCGTCGACGACGAGCGCGCCGCTCGAAAAGAGCGCCTCCACCTGCCCGAGCAGCAGCGGGCGCTCGTCTCCGCGTGAAATCAGCCGCGCGGCCGGCGTATCGAGCACATGGGCTGCGGTTTCGACCTCCGCCGATAGGGCGGGGATATCGGCCTGCCGCGCCGCAAGCCGTGCCCGGTCGATGGCGGCGCGCGCCGCCTGCGTCTTCAGGCGCCGGACCGCGATGCCCGATGCGACCAACTCGTGGGCGGCCCGCAACTTTGGCGGCAAGGGCATTGGGTCGAGGCGGCCAAGCGCCTGCTCGGCCTCGTCGAGCCTGCCGATCAGCACCAGCCGGCGTATGGCGACATTGCCGGCATGAGCGGCATTGACCCTGTCGCCATGCGCTTCCAAAACCTTGCGCGCCGCTTCCAGCGCCTTGACCGGCCAGGTGAGGTCGCGCGAGACGAGGGCGATCTCCGCCTCGGCGACGACGCAGCGGGCGCGGGCCACCGCCTCGCGCGGCCCGAAGGCGCGCGCCGCGCTCTTCAACAGCGCCTTGGCGCGGACGAGATCGCCGAGCTGTGCCATGGCGATGCCGCGCAGGGCCAAAGCAGGCGCATCGTCGCGCAGCGCCACCCGTTTCAGGGCACCGAGCGCGTCGCCCGATGCCAGCGCCAGTGCGGCGGCCGTGATCAGCGAGTCCATTTAAATCCCGTCATACTTGTCACTCCACCATTCGCCCGTCCGGCCGTAATCTTCTCTCGACCGGCAGGCAATCCGCGCCGGATGCTACGACGAGAGACAGGCAAAGGAGAAGACCATGACGGCAGTGCTCAACGCAACCCGCGAGCAATGGCTGGCCGCGAGACTCGATCTGCTCGAGGAAGAAAAGGAACTGACGCGGCGAAGCGATGCACTGGCGGCCAAACGCCAGCAGTTGCCCCGTGTTCGCATCGACAAGGACTACCGCTTCGACACCGAAGGCGGGCAAGCCTCGCTGAAGGATCTTTTCGGCGGACGCTCGCAGCTTCTGATCTACCATTTCATGTTCGGGCCGGATTACAGCGCCGGATGCCCCTCCTGCTCCTCGATCGCCGACGGTTTCAACGGCTTCTTCGTCCATCTGGAAAACCACGATGTCGCCTTCTGGGCCGTCTCGCGCGCGCCGCTCGCAAAGCTTCTGGCGTTCCGGCAGCGGATGGACTGGAGCTTTCCGTGGGCCTCGTCGGCCGGCAGCGATTTCAATGCCGATTTCAGCGTCTGGTTCAGCCCGGAGCAGCAGCGCCGGGGCGAGATCGAATATAACTACCGCCGCGAACCGCCCGCCCCTCAAGCGCCGGCGGGCAAGGCAGTGCCGGAATGGCAGCCGCGCGGCAGCGAGGAGCCCATCGTCCAGATCGCGTCCATGACCGGCACCGACGTTTCCACCTATACCCGCGACCGTCCCGGCGTCAGCGCCTTCGAACTGATCGACGGCGCCGTCTACCACAGCTATTCCAGCTATGCGCGCGGACTCGACGGGCTCTGGGGCATGTACCAATGGCTCGACCGCGCGCCCAAAGGCCGCAACGAAACCGGCATCTGGTGGCGCCACCACGACCGCTACGGCAAGGAGTGACCGTCATGGCGCTGGCTGCCTCCGACTACCTCTCGCTTGCCGCCGCCCCGACATTTGCCATCATGGCACTGCTGACGGCCGCAACCGGCAGCCCCGACATGATCTGCATGACCACGCCGGATGCCCTCCCGATCGGCGGGATGGTGCCGATGTACCTGCTGATGAGCGGCTTTCATCTGGCTCCGTGGCTAAGGCTCGCCGGCAGTCAAAGGCTGGGCCGCAGATGATGGTTCAGCCCTCACAAGTCCGTTTATGGCGTGGGCAAGCACCCACGCCATCTAACCTGTCTACCAAAACCTGTGCCGACTGCCCAAGGCCAGCCGCCGGCGCGGGTACGTCCTCGGCCCAGCAGCCGCAAGCGCCAGCACGGCGACAGCGACAAGGCCGAGGAGGAGCGGCGCCGAATATCGGCGCGGCGATCGCAGTCCGCCGTCAATGCGGGCGGTATCGGTGGAGGGCCGGTAGAGATTGCCGTCGCTTTCGACGGCGCGCGGCGCCCGCTTGAAATAGGCAGCCATCAGCCGGCCGAGCGTCCTGGCGGCGAGATTAGGCGCCAGCAGATGGGCGAGCCGCGTCGCAGTTGTGACCACGCCGACGGTGGTGGTTGCGCGTGGCGATCTGGCGACGCCGACGATCGCCTCGGCGACCCGGCGCGCATCGAGCACCGGCGGCGGCGCGGAAACCTGGCGGCCGACATAATTGGCGCCGTGCCTGAGGCCAGGCGTATCGACGAAGGCGGGATAGACGTCGCAGACATGAATGCGCGGCTTGTCGGCGACCTCCGCCCGCAGCGCCTCGGAGAAGCCGCGCAGGCCGAATTTGCTGGCGCTATAGGCGGCCGCGAAAGGTGCCGCCGCAAAGCCGCCGAGCGAAATCATGTTGATAAAGACGCCCCTGTCCTGCTTCAAGAAGATCGGCAGCACCGCATGGGCATCGTTCATGTGGCCGATCAGATTGGTGCGGATGATCTGCTCATGCGCCTCGATCGGCGTTTCCTCGAACCGACCGACCGCGCCGACGCCGACATTGCTCACCCAGACGTCGATATCGCCGAGAGCCTTTGCCCTGTCGGCCAGCGACCGCACGGCAGCAGGCTCGGTAACGTCGGTAACAACGGAAATCGCCTCCGCACCCAGACCCCGGCACGTCTCGGCAACCTTTTCCAAGGCCTCGCCGTTGCGGGCCGCCAGCACCAGCCTGCTTCCGCGCCGAGCGAATGCCTCGGCAGTGGCCTGACCGATGCCGCTCGATGCTCCCGTAATGACGACCACTGCATTTTCGAGATTGATAGACATCGTTCCGCCTCTCTGCCTGGGGAAAGCGCCGGCGCCACAGCGCGCATCCATCAAACACCTCCGTGAAAGCGGAGTTCCCGAATGACGACCGCTGCCTGCATACTCGGCCCCGGAAAAGCGACTCGTTTCCCGATATTTGCGAGCATTGTCTCGCATCCCGCTTCTGCAAGAGTCGCCGGCCAAGCGCAGCGTTCCATCCGGTTACGATTGTCTTGCGCACCGAAACTATGCGATGACCAATCCACCAAGAGATGCAACGGATAAAAGGCGCGCCATGAAGAAGATCGGTTTTCTCTCGTTCGGGCACTGGACGCCCTCGCCCCAATCGCAGACGCGCTCGGCAGGTGATGCGCTGCTGCAGTCGATCGACCTTGCCGTTGCGGCCGAGGAGCTCGGCGCCGATGGGGCTTATTTCCGCGTGCACCATTTCGCCCGGCAGCTCGCCGCGCCCTTTCCGCTGCTTGCCGCCGCCGGCGCCAAGACCAGCCGGATCGAGATCGGCACGGCGGTTATCGACATGCGCTATGAGAACCCGCTTTACATGGCCGAGGATGCCGGTGCTGCCGATCTTATCGCCGGCGGGCGGCTGCAACTCGGCATCAGCCGCGGCTCGCCCGAGCAGGTGATCGACGGCTGGCGCCATTTTGGCTATGCGCCGCCGGAAGGTCAGAGCGAGGCCGACATGGCCAGGCATCATGCCGAAGTCTTCCTCGAAGTGCTGCGCGGCGAAGGCTTCGCCAAACCGAACCCGCGGCCGATGTTTCCAAACCCGCCGGGCCTGCTGCGCCTCGAGCCGCATTCGGAAGGCTTGCGCGAGCGTATCTGGTGGGGCGCAAGCTCCAACGCCACCGCCGTCTGGGCGGCCAAGCTGGGCATGAACCTGCAGAGCTCGACGCTGAAGGACGACGAGACCGGTGAGCCATTCCACGTCCAGCAGGCCAGCCAGATCCGCGCCTATCGTCAAGCCTGGAAGGAAGCCGGCCACACGCGCCAGCCGCGCGTTTCGGTCAGCCGCAGCATTTTCGCGCTGGTCGACGACCGAGACCGCGCCTATTTCGGCTACGGCAACGACGAAAGCGACAAGATCGGCTTCATCGACGAGAAGACGCGGGCGATCTTCGGTCGCAGCTACGCTGCCGAACCTGACGTGCTCGTCAAGCAGCTTGCGGAAGACGAGGCGATTGCTGAGGCCGACACGCTGCTCCTCACCGTGCCCAACCAGCTCGGCGTCGACTACAACGCCCACGTCATCGAGGCGATCCTCGCTCACGTCGCTCCGGCACTCGGCTGGCGCTGACGGCGAGGGTTGGCGCGAGCCTTCGATATGCGCTGTGGTAATGCGAAACGGCAGCTGTCGTTGGGCCGGCATCATTTCGATGCGCCCGGGACCTAACTGGCGCGGTCGGCGTTGATGATGCGAGCCTTGAATCGGTCACGTCGCGACCGACTTAAGGCTGCAGTCGAATCGCTCGAGTTGCCTCATGCCGCGCACGAACCTGAACGACATCCTGATCTTCATGGCCGTCGTCGATGCCGGAACCTTTATCGCCGGGGGGCAGGCCATGGGCCTCTCCCGTTCGGCGGCGGGAAAGGCCGTCACCCGCCTCGAGGAGCGGCTCGGCGCGCGCCTGCTCAACCGTACGACGAGGACACTCAGCCTGACTGATGAAGGACGAGTGTTCTATGACCAGGGGCTGCAGATCCTGGCATCGGTCGACGAGGCGGAGGCGAGCATTGCGGGGCGAAGTGGTTTGCCGCGAGGCGTTCTCAGACTTGCCGTTCCCGATGTCTTCGGGCCGCTGGTCATGCTCCCTTTACTCGAAAAATATCTTCGCACGTGGCCCGACGTGCAGGTCGAAGTGAGCTTCACCGATCACGCGGCCGACATCGTCGAGGATGGCTTCGATCTGGCGATCGGAATTGGCGCGAAGTCGTCGGCCGCCGACAGCCGATTGATCACGCGCGTGATCGCGAGTGACAAGGTGCTGCTCTGCGCCTCGCCCTCCTATCTCACCGAACGCGGCGTCCCCAATGATATGGCGGATCTGGCCGCCCATGACTGCCTGTTCGTCACCAGCCGCGGCCAAAGGCAGGGCTGGCGCTTTCGCAGCGGTGGCGGCTGGATCAAGGCGCAGGGGCGCAGCCGCCTGAGGCTCGACAGCGGTGAAGCCCTCCACGACGCTGCCCTGGCCGGCTTCGGGATCGCTCTCCTGCCGAACTTCATCATTGCCGCCGATTTGACCGCCGGCCGTCTCCGGCAAGTCCTCCCTGATCTAGAAACCGACGACACCAAAATCTTGGCGCATTATTCCGACAAAGGCGTGTTGGAGCCGCGCGTCCGCTGCTTCATCGATCTGTTGATCGAGGAATTCGGAGGTCAAGGCTAGGCCCGCGCGGCGCTGATGCCACCGCCTTGTCAAAACCGCGAAAGCTCTTGAGCGCCAGCGGAGAGAGGGTGGCGGCGAGGTAAGCGAGGCCGCAGAGAAGCAGCGCCGCGCCAAGCCCGATTGTGCTGATCAGCGCGCCACCGACGAGGCCGCCGAAGGGAATGAGGGCAAAGCACAGGGCGGTGTTCATCGCGGTGACGCGCCCGGACAGCGGTTTGGGGATCCGCTCGAAGATCACCGCCGACAGGATCGGGTTGAGGAAACCGGAGGCAAAGCCTGCGATTGCGAGTGTTGCAAACACGGAGCCGAGCGGCGCATCCACCGCGAGCACCAGGAAGCGCGGAAATCCGGTCAGGAGGAAGGCCACGGTATAGACGATCAGACGCGGCATGCGCTCGCCGATAACAGCGGCAATCACCGCGCCCGCGATGGAAGCGCCGGAGAAGGCGGCGAACATCGCTCCGAGCAGCTCCGGCCCATGCCCGGCATTCTTCGTCCAGACGGGCAGCAGCACGGCGTGATAGGCCTGATCGAGCAGATTGGTGATCGCCACCATGGTGACAATGCTGACGAGCACGGCGTCGCTGCGCAGAAAACGCCAGCCTGCCCGAAGATCGTCGAGATAGGACGACGTTCTGCCAGGCCGCGAGTCGGGCGCGGCGGGGATCTTGGGAACGCGGCGGGTGCCGGGTATGCCTGATGCAACGACCAAGGCAGCCGCAGCGAAGGTGGCGGCGTTGACGAGGAGCGCCTGACCCGGGCCGATCAGTCCGATCAGCGCGCCCGCGCCGGCCGCACCCACCGTCGAGGCCAGCCGCTCGATGGCGCTGGAGACGCCGGTCACCCGTTCGAGCGGCACTTCGGCGAGGGTCGCGATATCGGGAACCATGGCCTGCTTGGCGGCATCGGAAGGCCCGCGCAGCACACCCATGGCAAAGACGAGGGGCAGCAGCACCGGCACGGTCAGCACAGCGAAGAGATCGAGAAGCGGCACCAGCCCTACCGTGATCACGGAGGCCGTGTCGCAGATGATCGCGATGCGCTTGGCGCCGATGCGGTCGATCAGCGGCCCGCCGAGCGCCTTGGCGAGCACATAAGGCAGCATCTCCATCATCGCCGTCAGCCCGGTCAGCACCGGGCTGCCTGTGGCGCTCAGCACGAGCCAGGGGATGGCGATGGTCGATAGCCGGGTGCCAGAAAGTGAAAGTGTCTCTGCGGCGGCAAGCGCCAGGAATGGCCTGCCTTCTCTCACCGCTCGTCCTCCCACTCGCGGTGCGGCAGCCGGCCCGGATAGGGGAAGGCGTGCAGCATGACATAGAAAGGAACCATGCCAGGATTCCGGGACGCCGCCTCCCCCAGCGGCGGGGCGGCCCGCATCGCTTCAAGGATGATGCCTGTCAGCCGCTTCGTCAGGGCCTCGGCTTGTTCCGCCGTCATCGGGATGATGATGTCGTCGGCCGTTGTCGCCCTGCGCCATTCCGCCGGCAGCTCGGCATATTCCTCCAGCGCCTGCTGCATCTGGCCGACCTGCAGCGAGAGAGCCGCCTGGTTGAAGGCCATGTCGAGATCGAGCGCCTCGCCTTCGGATTCGCTCGGGGGAACCGAGGTCAGTTCGTGGCGGGCACGCCACCAGCGGTCGCGCCGCGAGACATGCGGCGCTTCCTCGATGAAACCGTATTGGGCGAGCTGGCGCAGGTGATAGCTGGTCGCGCCGCTGTTCAGGCCTAGCCGAACGGCGAGCTGCGTCGCCGTGGCGGGACCGTCGATCCTCAGCATGCCGAGCATGCGCAGCCGAACCGGATGCGCCAGCGCCTTCAGCGCGGTCGGTTCGGGCACGACACGGCTGACGGTGCGCGAGGCAACAGCATCGGCGGCGGGTTCGGACTTCTGCTCTTTCATGACCCATCATATAATTGCAAACATATCTTTGCAAATAATCCGTTGCAAAACTATCCACCTCCGAAAGGCGCTTGAAAACCGGCTTCGGCCCTAGTCAAGCATCATCACGCGCCCTAAGAGCATCGCCACGATCCGCATGAACAAGGGGCAAGGGATGGCTGAGGAAGCGCAGAAAAACATCGGCACGTGGTATATCGACCCCCATGCCGAAGACAGGATGGCCGATGGGCATGCTCCGATCTGGCGCCACCTGATCGATCTCATGCTCGAGCGGGACCTTTCCGAAAAGAGCGTGCTCGATTTCGGCTGCAACCAGGGCGGCCTGTTGCGGCATCTCTATGCGATCCGCCCATTCCGCAAGGCGCTGGGTATCGACATCGCCGAAACTTCTATTGCCAAGGCTGAGACGCTGACAGGCAATCTGCCGATCCGGCATCAGGTCGGCGGCAGGCTGGAGGGCTGGAGCGACGAATTCGATCTCGCCCTCAGCCACGAGGTCATTTACCTCGTCCCCGACATCGACGCGCACGCTGCCGATATTCGCCGGGCACTGAAGCCGGGCGGCGTCTATTATGCGGTGACCGGCTGCCACACGGACAATCCGCTCTGGCCGAAATGGCGCGAGCTCGTCGCCAACCGCACCAATACCGTCGTTCAGGATCGGTCGATCACCGATTACGGCCGCGCCTTCGAAAGGGCAGGCTTCGACGTTTCTGCCCGCAAGCTTGAATATGACGGATTCATTCCCTTCGTCGCGGATGGCTGGACGCCGGACTTTGCCGATGCGCTGAATTACTACACGCAAACAAAAATCGTCTTCCGGCTGGTCAAGCGCTAAACACTGCTGGCTGAAGTTTCATCAGCTCCACATCGAAATGCGGCGGACTATTCGGAGCGAGCTGGACGAAACGGCCCCTGACGCGGAAGATTTCCTGGACGAGGCCGCACTCCGCAAGCTCGCGCGGCGCGCCGTCGAACCTGAGCTGCCCCTTTTCGAGCAGCGAGATGCGGTCGCTGACGGCGATCGCCTGGTTTATGTCGTGGATCGCCATGACCACGGTGACGCCCTTTTCGCGGCTCAGCCGATGTACGAGATCGAGCACTTCGACCTGATAGCCGATATCGAGGAAGGAGGTCGGCTCGTCGAGTAGCAGGATCTCCGCCTCCTGGGCGAGAGCGGCCGAAATCCACGCCCTCTGTCGCTCCCCGCCGGACAATTCGCGCAGGCTGCGATCGGCTAAATCAGACAGGCCGGTGCTTTCGAGCGCCCATTCGATCGCCTCTTCGTCGCGGCTGTCGTAATAGCGGAACAGACCGACATGGGGATAGCGGCCCTGGCGCACGAGCTGGGCGACGGTCATCTCGTCGGGCGCCGTCGGCTGCTGCGGCAGGAAAGCAAGCTTCTTCGCCAGCATCCGGCGCGACATGGAAGCGACGGCAACGCCGTCGAGCGACGCCCTGCCCTCCGCCGGCCGGATGAGGCCGGCCAGCGCATGCAACGCCGTGCTCTTGCCAGAGCCGTTCGGCCCGATCAGCGCCCGGATCTCCCCCTTTTCGAGCGAAAGGCTGAAGCTGTCGAGAGCTTTGCGCTTGTTGTACATCACCGAGAGGTCGGAACAGGACAATGGCATTTCGGCCTCACATGGTTTTGCGCAGCAGCGCCAGCAGAAGCGGCACGCCGAAAACGGCCGTGACCACGCCGATCGGGATTTCCTCGGCATGGCCGAGTAGCCGGCCAATGAGATCACCGAGCGCGACGACGACGGCGCCGAGCACGATCGTCAGCGCCAGCGACAGCCTAAAATTCCGCCCGGCCAGGAAGCGAGCGAGATGGGGCACGATGAGGCCGACGAAGACGATCGGCCCGACCGCGCCGACGGCACTTGCCGCAAGCGCGCAGGAGACGACCAGCACGATCGAGAACTGCCTGCGATAACCGAGCCCGAAGGACCGGGCGACGGGCGCATCGAACTGCAGCAGCATCAACGGCCGGTAGATCACCGGCAGCATGGCGAGGCCGGCGATGGTGAAGGGCAGCAGGAAGAGCGCATGATCCCAACTGCGGGCGTAAAGGCTGCCGGACAGCCATTCGAGAATGATCTCGATGCGGGCCGATCCCCATCCGGCGATGAGGCCGATCGCCACCGCATGCAGCACCGCGCCGACCGCCACGCCGCAGAGCGTGATGCGTAGCGCGCTGAGGCCGAGGCGGAAGGCGAGCAGATAGATGACGCCGCCGGCGAGTAGGCCGCCGGCAAGCCCTGCCGCCGGCAGCCATGCGACCGGCAGTTCGGCCAGCGTGTTCGAGCCGGGCTCGAAAATATAGACGGTAAACAGCAGAAAGATCGTTACCGACAGTGTCGCTCCCTGCGACACGCCCATCAGCGAGGGATCGGCAAGCGGATTGCGGGTGATGGTCTGCAAGAGATATCCCGCCAGCGAAAAATGAATGCCGGCTAGGATGCCGGTGGCGATGCGCGGCAGCCGGATATCCAGAATGATCAGCCGCGCCTCCGCCGAGCCGCCGCCGCTCAGAACGGCCGCGACGTCTCCCATGGGAATGTCGGCGACGCCGAGAAAGATCGCCGCCGCAATTGAGAGGACCGTTAATACGGCGAGCGCAGCTGTCATGCCGAAGCTTGCCTGACCGGCCAATATCGATGCCGGCGCGCTCATGGCGTCTCACCGGCAAGGCTCAGCCGCCCGCGCTGGACGAGATAGATGAAGATCGGGCCGCCAAGCATTGCGGTGACGATGCCGACGGGCAGTTCACGCGGGATGGCGATGCTGCGCGCGAAAACATCGGCGACCGTCACGATCAGCGCGCCGAGCGAAGCGCTCAACCCGATCTCCCAACCCGTGCCGCGGGGTTTCAGCAGCCGGGCGATGTGGGGAGCGGCAAGACCGACGAAGGCGACCGGCCCGGCGACGGGCGCAACGCCCGCGACCGGAATGACGGCAAGGATGAGAACGAGCGGCTTCCACAGGCCGAGCTGCAGGCCCATGCCGGCCGCCGCATGATCGCTCAGCATGAACATGCCGATGACCCGCCGCAGAAGGAGCGTCCCGGCAACCCCGGCGAACGTCCAGGGCAGCATATAGAGGACATGTGACCAGCTGCGCCCCTGGAAGCCGCCGGCAAGCCAGAAGAGCAGCGATGCCGATTGCGGCCCTGTCAAGAGCAGCACATAGGTGGTGATCGCGCTTAAGAACAGCGAGACGCTGACGCCGCCGAGCGCAAGCTGCAGCGGCCGCCCCTGCCCGCCGCGCGAAACCCAGAATGTCACCGAGGCAGCCAAGACCCCGCCGGCAAGGCCGATGAAGGGATAATAGGCAGGTGAAAGCCAGGGCAGAAAAACGAAGCAGCAGACGATCGGCGCGACCGCCCCGGATGTCACGCCGGTAATGCCCGGATCGGCCAGCGGATTGCGCGTCAGCGTCTGCAGCAAGTAGCCGGAAACGGCAAGGCCCGCCCCGCCGGCGGCCGCCGCCAGGCTGCGCGGCAGCCGCAGCGTCCAGACGAGGACAGATTCGAGCTTGCCGTCGGGCGCCAGAAGCACGCGCAGCGCTGTCTCGACCGAAAGCGTCTTGGCGCCAACCAGCAAGCCGAGCATCGTCGCCAGCATCGCGGCGGCGACAATGAGCCCTATGGCCAGGAATGATTGCCGGGGGCTCATCGCAGGCCTTTTCCTTGAACTTAGTTCTGCAGTTCGGCCGGGATCAGCTTGGCAGCCTCGGCCTTGACATCGACAGCCGGGAACGTGTCGGGGTAGAGGTAGTGCGCAGCCTCGCGCAGCACGATTTCGCGGGCGATCGGGCCGTTGGTCTCGACCCACTGGTCGCCGACGTAGAAGACGCGGTTGTTCTTGACTGCCGACAGCTGCGACCAGATCGGGTTGCTCTCATGCGGGCGATCCGGGCCCGAATCATAGACGAAGATGACCTCCGGATCCTTCTCGAGCATGGTTTCGAGGCTGAGGTCGATGCCGAACTCGCCGCCCGGATTTTTCGGCCCCGGAACATTGTCGCCGCCGATCGCGGCGACGATCGAGGCCGAGGTATTTTCCGTGTGGAAGGCGAAGGGTGTCGCGCCGCCCCACATGATCAGGAAGCGCGGGTGAACGCCCTTCGGCGCCTTGGCGGCAAATTCCGCAAGATGCTTGCGGAATTCGGCGTTCAGCTGCTCGCCGCGTTCGGGCTGGCCGAGCAGCTTGGAAAGGGCGGCGGTCTCGCTGTAGCTCTCTTCGAGCAGTTCCATATTATAGGCGACGTAGGGCGCGATGTTTTGAAGCTGCGCCGCATTGCCGACCGTATAGCGGCGGATCGCGACGATCAGATCCGGCTTGGCTTCGGAGAGAAGTTCCAGATTGGGCTTAGCGCGCTGGCCGATCTGCTTCATTCCGGAAGTCAGGCCCAGCAGGAATTCGGGCTCGCGGCCTTTCGTCATATAGGTGCTGGCGACCGGCTTGATGCCGAGTGCCAGCGCGACGTCATCTGCGAAATAGGAAATCGAGGCAAGGCGCTTCGGCTGTGCCGGAACTTCGACGGTGACGCCACGATCGTCGACGACCGAGACTTTCTTGCCGTCGTCGGCCGGCGCGGCCCCTGCCACGAGCATTGCGGACAGTCCGAGGGCCGAGAAAAATTTATGTGCGTATCGAGTCATATCTGAAAACTCCCCTCTGACCGGCAGAGGCTTTAGCCAAAAAAGCGGAGTTTAACAATCATGATTCTTTTGCGCTGTTTCTGGGAAGGGACGGCACTGCCTGCACAAGCGGTCAGTTCCCATCTCAGGCTCAATCCTCAGCCAAAGTGAAGACGGCGCACGGCTCGGCGATGCCGCGCAGGGCGTGCTCGCCGAGCGGCGTCAGCGCAGCCTGGGTATTCGCCGCCACGGCGCCTGAGATCAGCACGCTGTGGCCGAGCGGCTTGCAGAGCCCTTCCAGCCGGCTGACCAGATTGACCGCCGGGCCGATGGCGGTGAAGTCAAGCCTGTCGGCGGCGCCGATATTGCCCCAGAGGATTTCGCCGAAATGCAGGGCGGCCCCGAAGGGCAGCGGCGCCAGCCCCTCAGCCTCACGCATCCGATCGAGATGAACCATGCCGGCGCGGCAGGCGGCTACAGCCCGAAGCGCCGCCTCACAGGCCTCTCGATCAGCTCCGGCCCCGTTGCCGGAAGCAGCAGTGACGGGAAAGATCGCCAGCACGCCGTCGCCGATGAATTTCAGCACCTCGCCGCCGAAGGCATGCACGGCGCCGGCGACGCGGTCGAAATAAGCGTCGAGCGCGGATATCATCGCCTGCGGCTCCGTCACTTGGGAAAGCGCGGTGAAATCCCGCAAATCGGCGCAGAGAAGAGCGGCGCGAATGGTTTCGCCGGTGCCCCGGGCAAGCGCACCCGCCTGAACGCGAGCCGCACTGCGCCGGCCGAGGTAGGCTTCCAGCAGCGCCGCCTGCGCTTCCCGCGCAGCAAGGACTGCGAGTGGCGCCGCAGCAAAACGCGCGACGTCCTGCAGCCGCGCGGCTTCATCAGGAGAAAATTCGTCCGCCCCTGCCCCCTTGCCGATGCCCGCCCAGCCGAGCACGGCGCCGTCCCGCGAAGCTCCAATCCTCTCCTCCCAAACCGGCCCGAGCCCGGCTAGCCATTCGCGCCCGGCATCGCTTTGCGGTGCGGCGGCAAACCCCAGCGCCTCGATGACGGCTCCGGTTTCCGCCCGCCACAGCCAGCTACGCCGCGCTATGATCGGATGCGGCACCGAAAGTGTCAGCGCGCCGCCGGAAAGCTCCAGGCCGTCGGCCAGCAGCCGGCGCCCGAGCTCGGCCAGAAACCGTTCGGGGCCGGGCGAAGCCGCAGCCTCGTCAATCAGCCAGGCAATGGAGGAAGGCAGATCCATGGGTTAACATTGGCATTGCAACAGGACGGGGGCAACCCCGCGACATCAGCCCCACGGAGACTCCTGCGGCATCTCAGGAGGTCTCCGGTATTCGCCTGTTGGCAACCAAAAATGCGCAACGACATCGTAGGACTTGTGCCGAGGATCTGCGGCGATCCAATTAAGAAAATGTAAATAAAGGTTTTCTGTTAATGATTGCCCTGGCCAGATGCAGAGCATGACTGACTTCATCGGCCCACTCAGGACACCTGTGGATTTCCTATCGGCACTTGCCCCCGCCGAGTCCCTCCGCAACCCTGTCAACCCCACCTCCCAACAACACTGTGGAAAACCATTCATCATGGTGGAAAACAACCCAATAAACACCTTTAAATTGCGCGACATTCGTTCGTTTATGTGCGAACTTGTCATTAGCGATTGAGGGGTTGCTATGGGCACGACATACTGGCCGAAAGACCCGCTGGACGGGAATGACATGACCCTGCTGACGTCGATCCTTCGGCGCTGGTGCGCGCGTTATGGGATCGAGTTTACAGCCGAAGAAAGCAAAGGGAAGGCGAAGGAACTCGTCGAATGGTTCGAGTTCGGTGTCAAGGATCCGGCCGAGCTCGAAGAGCTGATCGACGGAAAGCACTGGCTCGTCAGCCGCATCTGAGCGCAGCGTTATTTCAGCTGATAAAGGCCGGGCGAAACATCGCACCGGCCCTCGTTCGTCTCCCTCTGTCAAAAGTTTTAGTAGTCATCGCGCCAGCGGCGTTCGCGGTCCCAGCGCCCCTCATAGCGCCAGCGCGGGCCATCCCAATCGCGATGACGCCGCTCCCAGCCCCAGCGGGGCGGACCGCCATAGAAAGCTACAGGCGGCGGGCGGCGCCAGTTGCGCCGGCATTCGCCCCAGCGGGTCAGATGCCAGCCGCGACCACAGGCGTAGTCGACCTTTGTGACAGTGCTCTCAACCTTGATTGCCCCGATCGGCATCGCCTGAGCTGTGCCAATCGAGAGGCTGCCAGCGAGCAAGGCAGCCGCGATAGAAAGTGCCTTCATCGAAAACTCCATTTCATCCAGCCGCAATCACCTTAGGACCGCCAAATTGAACTGGAGATGAACTGCGCGTTCATGTTTGCGGACGATAAAGCAGCACTTTTTTTGACCGCAGCGGACCGTTCTTCCCGTAGGGTCAAGCGCTTGGGGAGCATCCTGTCGCCTGCCGAAAACCGTTCATGTCCTTCCGTAAAAAGGATCTGGACCCGGGTCCCGCCCGGCCGCGACTTCCGTGAGCCGGCCGAGATAATGCGCCCAGCCCTCCTCATGACCGGCGCATTGCTCCGCACTCGGCAGACCGCTATGGGTGAGCCGCAAAAGCGTTCCGCCTCCTTGCTCGATCAGATCGATCTCGACCAGGCTCGATCCCGGCGGCACCACCTCGCTGCCATCCCAGCCGAAGCTGTAGGCAAGCCGATGCACCGGCACCACCTCGCGGAAGGAGCCGCGCGCAAAACGGGCGCCGGTGACGTTCACGAGATAGAGCCCACCCGGCTCCGGCTCGACCTCGGCCTCCGTCCCCATCCAGCGCAGGATCTTCTCCGGATCGGTCATCAGTGCAAACACCGCCGCCGGCGGCGCCGCAAGATGCGCCTCGCGGCGCACGACGAAAGATTCTGGCATCGCTCTCTCCCATGGTTGCTGCTCTACCCCTCAATGAGGCCGAGCAGCATGCTTTTTCGACATGGATGTCCTCAGCGGAAGCATGTAGGTGGATGCGCACGCTGCGCAAGGGCGATGGGGCACGTGCCCTTCGGACGAAAACGTCTTCCCTATTGCCAGCCCGCCGCCTTGGCCCTATTGTCCGCGCCGTTCTCAGGGCGGGGTGAAAGTCCCTACCGGCGGTATGCAGTTTCGATTGCGAGCCCGCGAGCGCCTTCCTCGGAAGGGTCAGCAGATCAGGTGAGATGCCTGAGCCGACGGTCATAGTCCGGATGAAAGAGAACGTGCGCTGCTGCTGCCCTCCGGGCTGGCTGCGGATGCTCGTGATCGCCTTGGGTGATGTGTCTGTACGCCAAAGGAGATTACCATGACACCCACCCGTTATGCCTTCGTCAAAGCCGGCTGGCACGCCGATATCGTCGACCGTGCGCTCGAAGGTTTCCAACAGCTTGTTCCCGCCGAACAGATCGACGTATTCGACGTCCCCGGCGCCTTCGAAATGCCGCTGCTGTCGCGCGATCTTGCCGCGAGCGGGCGCTATGCCGCCGTCATTGCCGCCGCCTTCGTCGTCGATGGCGGGATCTACCGCCACGAATTCGTCGCCCAGGCCGTGGTCGATGGCCTAATGCGCGCCGGCATGGATACCGGCGTGCCGGTGCTGTCGGTCTCACTGACACCGCATCACTATCAGGAAACCGAGCATCACACGCAGATCTACCGCGCTCATTTCGTCGAGAAGGGCCGTGAGGCTGCGCGCGCCGCTCTGATGATCGGCAAAACGCGCGCCGCCCTTGCTGCTTAAAAGCTAGCGCAACAGACGGCGGGATGGCCCGCCGTCTTCTTCATGTCGACTGAAGAATTGATTCGACGCTCGACCCGCGCTGTGGTCCACTCGATCCTGACATGTATCGCCATTCTTAATGCGTCCAAACCTCAAGGGAGCTGAAGATGAGCAATGCAATGCGCAGTGAACCCCCAACCGAATCCATGAAAACACGACCGGGCGACACCAAGCTCGAAGTGGTCGTCATTCCCGTTTCCGACGTCGACCGCGCCAAACGTTTTTACGAGAGCCTTGGCTGGAGGCTAGAAGCCGATTTCGCCAATGATGCCGATTTCCGCGTGATCCAGTTCACCCCACCGGGCTCCGGTTGCGCGATCATCTTCGGCAAGAATGTCACCGCCGCCGCTCCCGGCTCCGCCCAAGGCCTCTATCTCATCGTCTCCGACGTCGAGGCCGCAAGGCGCGATCTCATCGCCCGCGGCGTCGAGGTGAGCGAGGTCTTCCACGATGCTTCAGGCGTCTACGCCGGCAAGGACGAGCCCTATCTCTTCGGGCGCCTGCGCATCGCCGGCCGCGACCCCGACCACCGCAGCTATCGTTCCTTCGCCTCGTTCAAGGATCCCGATGGCAACGGCTGGCTGTTCCAGGAAGTCACCACACGCCTGCCGGGACGCATCGACGCCGATGAGACCGCCTTCTCGACATCGAGCGACCTCGCCGCCGCCCTCCGCCGCGCCGCCGAGGCCCACGGCGAACACGAGAAGCGCAATGGAGGCAAACACGACGAGAACTGGCCGGACTGGTACGCCGAATACATGGTCAGCGAACAGGCCGGCAGGCAGCTGCCGTTATAGGTGGCGGCACGGAGCAGCCGCCTTGCCCGTCGGCACCTCAAGGTGAGGCTCTTCGAGCGGCAGATGCTTTCTTCTTTGCTTTGTCGGTATGCCATGTGACAACCACACGGCATACCCTCTCCGGGCTCATCAGGTCGCGACTCACCGATCGAATATATCCCGCCACTGCTTCTCGCCGATCAGACAGTCCGCCGTCGGCGCGTCGGCGGCTATCCTCTCCACCGTCGGCGAGGGTGAAATGCCGCTGATCTCGAGCACCAGCTTGCGGCGCACGGCGATGGCGAAATCCTCAATCCTGTGGACCGGCAGCACGAAGCTGCCGGGGCCGCCGATCACGCAATCGGCGTAATATTTGTCGAGCCCTCCGGGAGCATCGGAAGGACGCAGCATGATCGCCAGCCCGTTGATGATCATGCCCGACGCCACCGCCTTGTCCCTGGTGGCCGTCACCGGGCTGCCGGAATTGTTCGGACCGTCGCCGGAGACGTCGATCACCTCACGCCTGCCGCGAAAGGGTCCGGTGGTGATCATGCTGGCGCCCTGATCGATGGCTGTTGAGATCGAGGTGCGCCGTTGCGTGGCTATCGGCCGGGCGTCAAGCTTATCGGCGAAGGCGATCGCATCCGCTTCCGTCTCAATCACCTGCCAGTCGATCATCGAATCCTGGACGACATAGCCCGCCCATTCGAAATAGCTGATGGCGATGCGGCCGGTGAGCCCGCCTTTGACCGCATCGATGAATTCCTTGTGCTTGAGCGCCTCGACATAACCGTCGCGCTGAATGCCGATCTCTTCGAAATCCATTGACCGCGAGGTGTCGACGGCAAGCACCAGCGTCACATCAACCTCGTTTGCGCCCGCCCCAACTGTCGGCACGACTCCGGTAAGACCCATGAGTACCGCAAGCGTGGTCAGCATCGGCAAATCCCCGCGCATCGAGCAGGGAAATGTAACACAACTTGGCCCGCGAAGGACGCCCGGCCTCGTGCGGGGTTTCAATTTTCGGTGATATCAGGAGCGCCTGCCTTGTGCCTTGAGGCCGCTGCGGGGAACTCACAGAGAGACTCTCCTGCCATGCAGCTTTCCAGGACCTCAACGCAAAGGCGCCCATAAAGGGTTCTTCCACGCCTTCAGCGCTTCCAGAAAAACCTGCAGGCGCAGCGGCAGGAAGCGGCGGGTGGGATAGACGGCGTGCACGAAGATTTCCGGCGAGGACCAGTCCGGCAGCAGGCGAATGAGCTCGCCTCGGTTGATCCCTTCGTCGCAATAGGTCGAAGGCAGCAGCCCGATACCGTGGCCGCGATAGGTAAAGGCGCTGACCGCCTCGAAGTCCCGACTGGAGACCGGCCCGGACACGCGCACGTGGGCCGACTTGCGGCCGCTGACGAGATGCCAATCCGCCTCGCCGTTGCGGCCGTTCAGGAGCACGCATCGATGATCCTTCAGGTCCTCGGGCTTTAATGGAAGGGCCCTGCCCTCGAGATAGTCGGGCGTCGCAACCAGATAGCGCACACTCCGGCCGAGCCGCTGCGCGACGATGGAAGAATCCTTGAGTTCGCCGAAACGAATGGCGAGATCGACATTCTCGGCGACCAGATCGAGGAAAAGGTTGGTGACGAAGAGATCGATCTGGATATCGGGATATGTCCTCAGGAAGGACGAGATGAATTCGTAGAAGACGTCCTGCCCGAAGATGACGGGCACGGAGATCTTCAGCAGGCCTTCCGGCTTCCTCTGCGTCTCCGTCAGCGCCTGCTCGGCGTCCATAAGATGGGCGAGCGGTTCGCTGCACCTGTCGTAATAGGCTCGACCCTGCGCGGTAAGGCTGAGCTTGCGGGTCGTGCGCTGCAGCAGCGTCACGCCGAGCTGCTCTTCAAGCGACGTCACCTTCCGGCTGACGGTTGAAACCGGCATGCCGAGGGAATAGGCCGCACGGCTGAAGCTGCCATACTGCGCCACCTTCACGAAAACGGCGATGTCGTTGAGATCGGCCATGCGCCCATTTTTGCATTGATGCAAAAGAGAATCCAGATATTTCCATCTAATCGGGGAATGGAGTTTTCGCCATATTCACTTTGCGAAAACAACCACAACCCAGATGGCGGCGCGATCGCGGCGGCCCCATCTCGAGCGACCCGGCCGATCAGGCGCGACGTTGCCCGAACCAAATCACGGAGTTCAACATGACTACGAATAAGACTGTCATCGTTACGGGCGCCTCCCAGGGTATCGGCGCAGGCCTCGTCAACGGCTTTATCGCGCGCGGCTACAATGTCGTCGCCACCTCGCGCCGGGTCAGCGCCTCGGACGCCTTCGAGGCCTCCGACCGGCTGGCTCTCGTCGATGGCGACATCGGCGATGCCGAGGCCGCGGCGCGGGTTGCAAAGACCGCGATCGATCGCTTCGGCTCGATCGACGCGCTCGTCAACAATGCCGGCATCTTCTTGGCCAAGCCATTTGTCGATTTCACGATGACGGATTTCCGGACGTTGTCTTCGACCAATCTCGAAGGTTTCATCCATCTGACCCAGCTGGCAGTCAGACAGATGCGCGCGCAGAAGTCAGGCGGCAGCGTCGTCAGCATCACGACGCCATTGACCGATCATCCGATCGCCGGCTTCTCCGCTTCGGTGTCGATGATGACGAAAGGCGGCATCAACGCCATCTCCAAAAACTTGGCGATGGAATATGCGAACGAGAAAATTCGCTTCAATATCGTCGCTCCCGGTGTCGTGGACACGCCACTGCACAAGGACAATCCGAAGGATTTCCTGAGCACGCTCTCTCCGATAGCAGGCATTTCCAATGTCAATGAGATCGTCGAAGCGGTCCTCTTCCTGACGGAAGCCCCGCGCATCACCGGGGAGGTGCTGCACGTCGACGGCGGCGCACATCTGGGCAAATGGTAAACCATCAAAAAGCGCAGGCAGCCGGCGCGGAACAGCGGCTACGGGACCTCGGCATCACGCTTCCCCCGCCGCCGACGCCTTTCGGGGCCTATGTCGAGGCGATCCGGACAGGCAATCTCGTCTTCTTCAGCGGCATGCTGCCGGTCGTCGACCGCAAGCCGCGGTATATCGGCCGCGTCGGCGGCGCGTTGACTTCAGAGGACGGCAGGAAGGCCGCCGAAACGGCGACGCTCAACGCCCTCGCCGCCGCCAGAGAGTACCTCGGCTCGCTGGACAGGGTCGTCAGTGTCGTCAAGCTCGGCGTCTATATCGCGACCGAAGGCGATTTCCGCGACCACCCGAAGGTCGCCGATGGAGCATCCGAAATGCTGCTTCAGGTCTTCGGCGAGGAAAGACTCTCCGGCCGCGTCGTCCTCGGCGTCGCAAGCCTGCCCTTAGGTGTGCCGATCGAGATCGAGCTCGTCCTCGAAGTCGAGGATTGAATGGTCAGGGCGTGTCTCGGCGCGCCCTGCCTCCCTGAGGTCGCCGCCTCACTCTCACCCCGCCGCCAAGAGCAGCACATAGGCGATCACGCTCACCATCAGCCCGCGAAAGGCAAAGGTGACGCAGCGATACTTGTTGCAGGCGATGGCGGAGAGGATGTTGGCGTTTTCGAAATACTGGTCGAAGAGGTAGCGCTCGTCACGGCGGACAGCCGCCTCGAAGAACATGTCGCGATGCTTGGGCCAGGCGCCCCAGAACAGCGACGTGGACGTGCCGAGACGCCGCGGCAGCACGACGAGAATCGCCGACAGCATTGAGAAGACCGAAGCTGCGGCAAGCAGGCCGGAGAACAGTATGCTGCCCGGCGTACCGCCGGTGTAGCGCCCCAGGCTGAAGACGGCCCTCACCTCGCTGGAGCTTACTAGAAAGGCGAGCATGAAAGTAAAGATATAAGCCGCCTTCTGATCGGATATCTTGATCTGATCATAAAATATGTCATTGATTTTCTTGATATGATCGAAATACTCGGTACTGACGTCCCCGCTCGAGGGATTGCTCAGCATTACCTCAGTGACACTTTCAAATTCGCTCACCTGAATACTCCATACCTCAAAGTGTTTCCCTGATATTACACTTGTTGGCGAAAGCAAGAACACGTGTGCAACATGCTTGACTTTTCCACTCTACGCGGACAAAGGGGAAGCGGGGTATGGGGTCGAGGACATGCGGGGTTATTCCAGTAACATCTGTCGCATCGGGGTGGCGCTTGCATTTGCCGTGCCTGGTTTCGGACTGCCGGCAATGGCCGATCCCGTGCCGCGCGCCACGCCGGTCGCCGGCTCAGTCATTGCCCGCAAGACCGGTGAGGAAGTGCGATTCATCGACGTGTCGGACTGGCGCGTCGTTGACATCAATCAGGATCTCCTCACCGGCGACGTGCTGCGCACCAATGCCAACGGCCAGCTCGCCATTGTCTTTTCCGATCACACGCAGGTCCGCCTCGGCCGCAATTCATCGCTGCAGGTCAAAAAGATGGCGGTGAGCGGCGATACTACGTTGGAACTGCAATCGGGAACGATCTGGGCGCGCGCCGAGCGCGGCGGCCAGGGCCTGACTGTGGAAACACCGGCCGCCGCGGCCGCGATCCGCGGTACAGACTGGACAATGACGGTCGAAGGCGACAAGACCTCGATGATCGTGCTGGAAGGCCGCGTGGCTCTGAGCAATCCGCAGGGTAGCGTCGAGGTCAGCGAAGGCGAAGGGGCGGTCGCCACTATCGGCCAGGCGCCGCGCAAGGTCGTCATCGTGACGCCAGACGATCGCGAGCAAATGCTCTTCTATCTCACCCTGCGTAACGGCTTCGCCCTGATGCCCGCCTCACCGCTGCCGACTGCGACCATGCGCAGCGAACGCGGGCGCATCACCGCCGTGCCGGCGCAAAGTCGCAGTGCCGCGGACTGGTTGACGCTTGCCGAAGTGCAGTTGACGATCGATGGCGCCAAGGATGCGCTGGCGTCCCTCGCCCGCGCCCGCGCCCTGCCGCTGTCTGCCGCCCAACGCGCCCGCGCCGAGATGATCGAAGCCTTGATCGCAGGCGGGCGAATGCGTTATGCCGAGGCCGCAAGGCTTTTTGAGAAAGCGCTGCCGCATCTCGATCCGCAACGCCGCGCTATCGCAGCCTATGGCGGCTATTATTCACGTTCGCTCGCCGATCCGAAACGGGTGGAAAATCCGCCGACCGCTGCCGCCATCGGCCCGAACGGCGCCATCGCCAAGGCTTATACCGCTGGCTTCCTGAGGGATATCCCAGCCGCCATCGAGGTGCTGAAACAAGCTGAAAAGCAATATCCCGATGATGCAACTCTACCAGCGCGGCGCGCGCTGTTGGCCCAGCTCATCGACGACCGCGTTCAGATGAAGGAAGCGGTCGAGCGGTCGCTTTCGATCAATCCTGGCGATCCCGACGGTCTGCAGGCTCGGGCGCGCTATCGCGCGAGCTATGAAGGTGACACCAAAGGGGCGCTTGCTGATCTCAACCGGTCGCTTGCCGACATGCCGGGCTCGTCGATGAACTGGAACGATCTCGGTCTGCTCCAGTCCGACCGCGGCGCCAACCGTGAGGCGGAGGCAGCCTTCCTGAAGGCGATCGAACTCGATCCCGAGGACCCGGTCCCGCACGCCAATCTCGCCATTCTCTATCTCGACCAGTCCAGGATGAAGGAAGCCAAGCGCGAGATCGACACCGCCCTTGCCGTAGATCCCTCCTTCGACCTCGCCCTGCTTGCGCGCGGCCGCTATTACATCCAGAACGGGGAGACCGATAAAGCGCTTGACGATCTGCTGGCGGCCTCAACCGCAAATCCCGGCTATTCAGCGTCCCAACTGGGGCTTGCCATCGCTCATCTGGAGAAAGGCAACCGCATTCCCTCCGATCAGGCGGTCGACAATGCCGACCGGCTCGACAAGAACGACCCCGCCATATCCGCCTTCCGGACGGCTGTCGATATCGACGACTACGATGCCGATGGCGCAATTCGCAATGCCCAGGAATTCCTGCGTCGCTCGCGTGCTCGCGGCGGCGACTACAGCGCACTCGGCGCTAATGCGAGCGCCGGCTCGACGCTGAACGACGCCTTCCGCCTTCAGGGTCTGGATGCCTGGGGCCGCTATTATGGCGATGCCGTTTTCGATCCCTTCAAGGGCAGCGGCTATATCGATCAGTCGATCAAGGGCAGCATCTTTCCTTTCGTCAATGCAACGAGCTTCAGCGACGACAACATCATCCAGAACCGCGGCAATGCGTCAAGCTACTCGTCCTTCATCCAGGGCCTGCTGCTCTCTCCGCACATGCTCTCCGGCCGTTCGCGCTCGGCAACGTTTTTTGATGTGCCCTTCATCGAAGGCTCGCTCGGCGGCGGCATCAATAGCGTCGACGGGCACACCAGGCGCATCGGCGAAGCGGATATCCAGGGTTATTCCAACGAGATCATTCCGATCAGCTTCTACGGTAATCTGACCTGGGAAGAACTGGCGCTCGATCGCGATTATCGGGATTTCGGCGGCGTTCAGACTGATAACAAGTTGCTGACCGCCAACGGTTATCTGACCGCGACGGTCACACCTGATGATCGCATGGTGGCTTTCGTCAACCACGGCAAGAATGATGGCTCATTGAGCGCGTTATCGTCAAACACCGCGTTTATGGAACTCGTGTTCGGCGTGCCTCTTCCGCTGCCTCTTTACACGACACAGGAGACCGTCAGCCAGGCCACATTCGCCGGCATCGGCTGGAGCCACACGTTTGCGTATGAAAACGTGTTGAACGGAGCACTGCTTTATTCAGGAATCAAATCGAATACGGACAGCGCGCTCGATGTCGACCTGGACCCACTATTTATTCGGGCAGGCGTTCCCTTCATCATTCCCTTTAGCGACGTCACCCAAGAGACTGAATCCCAAACCTATATCGGCGCCTTGAGCCATTCCATCGGCGCCGGACCTTTGACATGGCGTTACGGTATCGAAGGCGGCTGGATGGATGTCAGCAGCACGGTCGATACGACACTCCTGGGCTTGACAGCTCCTCTCGATCACACCGAGAGCACCATCGATATCGGCCGCGCTTATGTCGATGTGCTTCACGAGATCACGCCCGATCTCAAGGGCGAATACGCCTTGTTCGCCACGCACCTCGAGGGTGATGGCATCGATATCAGCCGGCTGGAACCGCGCTTCGGCCTCGCCTGGGCGCCGGTTCAAAACCACTGGCTTCGTGCAGCCTTCATGCGTCAGAGCTTTGACACCACCGTGCCGACCCTTGCCCCGATCGGAATACTTGGGCTGCAGGCCAATCAGTTTTCCACCAATCCACAAGGCTATACGGATACGCTCGCCCTGCAATGGGATGCCGAATGGACTGACCGCTTCTTCACTTCGGTGGAGTACGAGCATCAGGAACTCCACGATTTCTCGATCGATTTTCCGCTGATCTCGCTTCCCTCGGATACCAGCTTGCCGATTTCGCGCGGCAGCATCGATCGCGCTGCCGTCACTGCCAACGTCGCGCTCGGCCACGGTTTCGGTCTTTCGGCGACCTATGCCTATATGGATTCGGAGAATAGGGATCCGCTCGAGCCGATCTACGGTGGCCCCCTTCCCTTCATACCGCAGAATTCCGGACAGATTGCCCTAACCTGGGTCAACGAAGCCAAGGTCAAGGCGACGGTTGCCGCCAACTATATCGGCGAGCGCGACGGCGATCGGTTTGGCACCAAGCTCGACGATTACTGGACCCTTGACGCCCACCTGGTCTGGGAACCGTTCGACAAGCGCGTCGAGTTGGAGGCAGCCGCCTATAACCTCCTCGCCGAGGACTTCGAGATCACGCCCGGCGTGCCCGGCTGGGGCCGCGCCTTCAAGGGCACGCTCAAAGTCCGCTTCTGATGCGGGTGCGGGACCAGCACCGACAGGCCAGGCAGATCAGGAGCCGTCACCTGAGGCTGCTGGTGCTGTCGCTGACCACGCTGATCGCCATCTCGCTCCTGTCGCGCCTCCCCGCCTGGTCGCTGCTGGAGCTCAGAAGCTTCGACTATCTGTCGACCGTCGACGATCCCCGTCCGCCACCCGGCGGACCGGTCATCGTCGCCATCGACGAACCCTCGCTTGCCGATATCAACGCGCAATGGCCCTGGCCGCGCAGCCTGCATGCCGAGCTCATCAGCCAGTTGCGCGCCGCCGGCGCCCGCGTCATCGGCCTCGATATCATCATGGCCGAACCCTCAGCACCGGATAATGACGCGGCGATCACCAGGGCCGTCGGCTCCGATGTCGTGCTGGCCGGCGACGAGACGCTGATCGAGACGCCGCAGGCATCGCAACTGATCCGGGCGACACCCCTGCCGCAATTGACCGAAGCGGGCGCCGTCACCGGCATCGCCTCGATCGATCTGAGCGGTGACGGCACATTCCGGCGCATCCCGGGCTATGAGGATGGCTTCGCGGCGATGCTGGCGAAGGCCTCGGGCGTGGCGCCCGAAGCGCTGCCAGCCGGCCGGCTTATCCAATCCTTCGGCCCGGCCCGCAGCTATCCCACGGTCTCCTATTACCAGGCGCTTGACCCGCAGAACCTGCTGCCGCCGGGCTACTTCAAGGACCGCGTCGTGCTCGTCGGTTTAAGCCTGCAGAACGCACCTGCGATCGACAAGGGCGGCGTCGATGCCTTCGCTACACCCTATACGGTTCACACCGGCAAGCTCGTCTCCGGCGTCGAGATCCAGGCCACGATCTACGACAATATCCGCAAAAGCCTGTCGATCGCAGAAGCCCGGCTGCCGACGGTCGCTGCCTGCATCCTGATATCGGTGCTGCTTGCTGCCGCCACCGTCTGGCGGTCGACCGGATGGCTGACGGTCGTGAACAGTGTGGCGGCCCTCCTCGCCTTCGCGGCAGTCAGTGCCGCCGGCATCCGGCTCACCCATGTTTTCGTTTCACCGCTCGGCCCGACCGTCGCCTATATCTCTGTCGTCTTCGGCCAGGCCGCCTTCGATTTCGCCGAGGAGCGCCGCAACAAGCGCCAGATCACTCGCGCCTTCGCCCAATACATCTCGCCTGATCTTGTCAAGCGCCTGTCGAGTGACCCGTCGCAGCTGAGGCTCGGCGGCGAGCGGCGCACGCTTTCGGTGCTGTTCTCGGACGTGCGCGGCTTCACCACGATCGCCGAGACGCTGAAGGACGATCCGGAGCAGCTAACCGGCCTAATCAACCGTCTGCTGACGCCGCTTTCAGACGTGGTGATGGATCACGGCGGCACGATCGACAAATATATGGGCGACTGCATCATGGCCTTCTGGAATGCGCCGCTCGACGACCCCGACCATGCGCTTCACGCCGTGCGCGCCTCGCTCGCCATGCAGGCGGCGATTTCGCGTCTGAACGGTCAGCTGGAGCGGGAGGCGGCCGCACTCGGCCGCAAGCCGCATGTCTTGAAGATGGGCGTCGGCATCAACACCGGCGAGTGCATCGTCGGCAACATGGGCTCGACCCGCCGCTTCGATTATTCCTGCCTTGGCGACAGCGTCAACCTCGCCTCCCGCCTCGAAGGCGCCTCGAAGAATTACGGCGTGGCGCTGCTGCTCGGCGAGGAAACCGCAAGGCTGGTCGCTGACACCTATATCGTCGTCGAACTCGACCGCATCATCGTCAAGGGCCGCACCGCCCCCTCACCCGTCTTCACCGTCGTGCACAAGGCCGACGCCAAAGCGCTGGCCGCCCACCAGGCATTCATCGACGCCAAATATGCCGCCACGCTCGCCCCGTCGGACCCGGTCTTCGACAAGCTGGCTGCCGATATTCCCGAGCTTGCCGGCTATTACGCAATCGTGCGGGATGGGCTGGCCGCCGATGGCAAAGAATGACCTGAGGGACTAGATTTCACCAGCAGGCGGTTTCGGACTAGGGGTTAATCCTAGCGATCCGCTGACCGCAGCCTCGCAAACTCAGGGGCAACGACTGCGATGAACACCCCGGCATTGCCGAAAGCCCTCGCCGACAGCATCGCCCCATGGACCGATGCCATCAGCATTTGCGCCTGCTCCTCCGGCCGCTTGTCCAGCTGAAACAGGCCTTGCTCGACCCCAGCCTCCAGCACCGAGGTTAGCCAGCCCGCGAGATTCTGGAAATGCGCGCGGACGCGGGATGCGACCTCGTCCGGCAGCATTTGCATTTCACTCGCCAGCATTGCGCAGACGCAGAACGGCTGCGAGGCATCCCGAATGCATGTGTGCCAATAGTCGATATAGAACTGCAGCTGATCGGCCGGGCTTGCGGCCTGCTCGCGCAGAGACTGCAGACCCGCCTGCGCCTGCTTGATGTAGCGATCCACCAGCGCCGAGACGAGATCGGCCTTCGTGGGAAAATGATGGTGGATGCTCGCTTTCCTGATGCCGATGGCAGCCGAGATATCGGCATAGCTGAAGCCGTTATAGCCTCCCGCAACAATGAGAGACTGTGCGATGTCGAGGATTTTATCGGAAGTCGAAGCCATTGATTTCATAGCGTCGCCTACCTTTTGGTAGGCATATTGTCAAGCCTGTTGCTATCCTCATCCCCTCACAAGAAGGTGTCCGGCCATGGCGTTGACTCGATATAATAGACTTCCTACTAGTAGGTAGGCAAACAATAAGGAACCCGCCGATGCAAAGCTTTTCCTCAAGCCAGTCCAACTGGCTGCCATCCTATTATTTCACACGTGCCGCATTCTCCGTCACTTGGATTGCCACCGCCATTCTGTTGGGGCGTCAGTCTGGCCCCGCCGCCTTTCTGCTGGTGATCTACCCTCTATGGGATGCGCTGGCCAATCTGGTCGACGCCCGGGTCAACGGCGGCCTGAAGGCCAACCCGTCCCAGGCGCTGAATGTCGTGGTCAGCACGATCATGACGCTCACCGTCATCATCGCCGTCAGCAGCAGCACCTATGCGGTTCTTGCCGCGTTCGGCGTTTGGGCGATCTTCTCCGGCCTGTTGCAACTCTATACTGGCGTCAGGCGCTGGCGCCTCTACGGCGCCCAATGGGTGATGATCCTGAGCGGCGCCCAATCGGCCCTTGCCGGCGGCTTCATGATCAGCCAGTCCCTCGGCACCACGGCGCCGACGATCGTGGATATCGTCCCCTATGCGGCATTCGGAGCATTCTACTTCCTGCTTTCGGCAATCTGGCTCGTCGTCGCATCCTATCGCAAGGCGCAAGCATAGACGCTGTCGGTCCTGCGGCGGCAAGCACGAAGCCGCTTGCCGCCGTTGAAAGGCCGACCGCCAGTGTGGCCTGCGATTTGCGGAAGACGATCAAGCTCTTTCGCGCTATGAAGAGTGACCGCATATCCCGCCCACAGACCCTGAGGTCACTCCATGGCTTTGAAAGTCCTCTTCATTGGCGGCACCGGCCAGATCTCCCATCCATGCGTCGAACGCTCCGTTGCCGAAGGCCATCATGTCAGCGTCTTCAATCGCGGCCTGAGAAGCGCCGCCTTGCCTGAGGGGGTAACTTTGATCGTCGGCGAACTTGGATCGGCCGCCTATGTCGATCTCGCCAGGGCGAACTACGACGTCGTCTGCCAGTTCATCGCCTTCACGCCGGATCAAGTGGCACGTGACATCGAGGTCTTCGCCGGAAATTGCGGCCAATACATCTTCATCTCATCGGCCTCGGTCTACGAAAAACCGCCGCGTCATTACGTGATCTCCGAGAAGACACCGGCGATCAATCCTTACTGGCCCTACAGCCAGGCCAAGATCGCCTGCGAGGAACTGCTCAGGAAATCCGGCGATCTTGCATGGACGATCGTCCGCCCCAGCCACACCGTCCGCACCGGCCTGCCGATCATGATGGGCGACAGCGATATCATGGCGAGGCGCATGCTCGACGGCGACCCCATCATCGTGGCCGGGGACGGCCACACGCCCTGGACGCTCACCCGCTCAGTCGACTTCGCCGTGCCCTTCGTCGGGCTTTTCGGTAAAAAGGCCGCGCTGAATGAGATTTTCCACATCACCTCGGACAGAGCCCACATCTGGGACGATATTCAAAAGACGATCGCAAGATTGCTCGGCGTGGAGGCGAAGATCGTCCATGTGCCGACGGACACGTTGATCAAGTACAATCCGGAATGGATCGGCTCCCTCCTCGGCGACAAGGCATGGACGGCCATTTTCGACAATTCCAAGGTCAAGCGTGTGGCGGGCGACTTCACCTGTGCCGAGAGCCTCGATGAAATCCTCGCCGAACCGATCATGCACCTCAAGCAGCGGCTGGCCAAAAGCCGCCCGCCGAGAGGTGAACTCGATGCACTGATCGACAGGATTTGCGCGGAGCAAGGGGCTCTTGGTTAGTTTGGTCCTTTGCGGGGGCGCGGTGTCCGCGGCTGGTACAAAATTGCCGTGACGCGTTGACCACTATCGGCCCTTTGCTGCCGATCGAGGTCGGTCCGAGCAAGGTGCGGTATGTGCTAGAATGCTGCCCTTAGGCGGAATGCGACAGACGCACTGCGAGGAGCGATGTGATCGAGGGAATTCGCGCAATGGAGAGCCGACGTTGTGCTCTTGGAAGGGGAGACGAGGACGATGCCGACACCACAGCAACCCAGTCTGATAGTTCGACAGAAGTCCCCACCAAACATCGAGTTTCCGTTTGCGTCGCTCTCCGATGGGCTAATCCCAACCGAGCTGTTCTTCGTGCGAAACCATTTTCCGTCACCGGAGCTCGATGCGCGAGACTGGAGATTGCGTATTGACGGGGCGGTGGAGCGGCCGATCGAACTTGACCTCGACAGCATCAAGGCGATGCGGAGCACGACATTCACCGCGGTCGTCGAATGCGCGGGGAACGGGCGCGTCTACTATGTGCCGCCGAGGGAGGGGCTGCAGTGGCAGAACGGCGCCGTCGGCAATGCCGCGTGGACAGGTGTTCTTCTGCGCGAGATTTTGGAACTGGCCGGTATTAAGCGAACCGCACGTGAGGTTCTGCTCATTGGCGCCGACAGCGGCGTCGTCGACACGAACAAGAAAACGGCTTCTCCCGGCCCCATCGCTTTTGCACGCAGTTTACCGCTTGAGAAAGCCATCGCTGACAGCACGATCCTTGCCTATTCGATGAACGAGGAGCCGTTGACGCGCGATCACGGCCATCCGCTACGCGCGGTCGTGGGTGGCTGGTTCGGCATGGCTTGGGTCAAGTGGATCACGCATATCTCGGTCGTGGAGCAACCCTTCCTTGGCTATTGGCAAGCGCGCGACTATTTCCGTTGGGAGCGCAGCCTCGGGGAACCCACGCTGGTCCCCCTTGCGGAGGCAAGGCTCCTCGAAACAGAACGCCCCTTTGCATGGCGCTTGTGGGAGTACATGTGGACCCCTGAAGAAGTGGGGCGATATACGCTACGATGTCGCGCGGTCGATGCGGCGGGGTGCGTGCAGCCCGACCTCCAGCGTTCCGACTGCGAGAGCTACGTGGCCAATTGGATCATTCCGGTGGAGGTTACGGTCGTCCCTGAGCCACAGGCGTACCAAGAGGAATTCGTGATCTAATCACGCGCATGAGGCGGAACGGCGGCTTACGGCGCGAAGCGGCCGAGGCTCGTCGGCGATCGGTCCCAAGCGCCTAGTGATCGGGAAATGCTGCGTTTTCATCGTAGCCGGCCCGCAGACGCTGAACGTCGTCCTCGCGCAACAGGAGAAGTGCCGCCGCCTTCATCTGTGCAGCCCCCCGGGAATTGTGGCATAACTGGGCCATGGTGATACATGTCTTGGCGGTCCATCGCGACACGGTCGAGACGGAACAGGCGGCGAGCGGTTCGCCTGCAGGCGCCTATTCCGTGGGGGTTTTCTGCTGGCTGCTGTCGGTCGGCGTCTATATCGCCGCCGCCAACGACCAGAGTCGAGGCGACCAAGGGCTGAGGACGAGCGAAATGGCTTTCATAGTGACCGCTTCTGGTGCCAAGCAGAGATCGTCCTGGGCCTGCGCACTGTTACTGTGGGCGTCTGGACGACCTCGCGAACATGTACATGTTGGTGGGCGCGCCGTGCAGGATCACCTCGCGCTCGAAACAGAAGCCGCATTTCTCAAGAATGCGTCTCGAAGCGGCATTGGCGGTTCGAACCAATCCGATCACCTTCTCCGCCTGCAGATCGTCGAAGGCAAAGGTCAGCGTTTCCCTGACCAATTCCGTGGCATATCCGCGTCCCCAGCTATCAGGTTGCAGATGATAGGAAAGATTGACGCCCTCGAATTCCTTGGAAACGGTTACGCCGCCAAATCCTATAAGGGCATTGTCTGACTCGACCGCCCAACGCCCGAACCCATGATCTTTCCAATGGCCGATGTCACGCGCAAGCCGTGCTGCACTTTCCTCCGGCGTATCGGGCCGTGGCACGGGTCGATGCGCGACCACTTCCGGCCGCGAAAAAAGTCGAGTGAGGAAATCGAGATCCCGTTGCGTGGGAATTCTGAGCAGCAATCTGGCGGTACGCCTCACTCGCGGCTGAGAGGCATTCTTGAATTCGGTCGCAAACATCTTCCATTCAATCTCGAACAGTCGCCAATGTTACAGATACTCTTCCGACCGCCGCGCCGCCACCGGAGCCTCCTGCTTGAAGCCATTGAAACAGCGCCCGCCGTGTAAGTCGAGCTCCCTGTCGGCCAAGGCGAGGAACCGGGTGCTGTTACCCTGCACCGCAAGCCTGAACGCCGTATCGAATTCGGCCGCCAATTGCGGCTCGAGCTTCCTGATGAGGCGCGGCGCCCACTTGCCGCGGCCGGTCCATGCGCCGCGCCCGAGCAGGATAAGGTCGGCTAGCTTCTGGTAGAGAAGTGCTGAGATAGCGGCGATCTCTTCGGGCGGGCGGGCGCCGCGCAGATCGTCGGCGAGATCCGTGACCTGATAGCGCAGCATATCGTAGCTTGGGCCGTCGAGAGGTTTCGGCCCTGCCGCCAGCACTTTCGCCGCCTTTGCCTGGATAGCGCGGGCGCGCTCGATATTCGGCCCTACGATGCTGCCCGTCGCAACCATATTGACCATGATCGGACAGCCGCTCTCTGCATCTGCATGGAGATAATGCGCCAGCGTCTGCGGATCATGGACGAAGGCCTCGACCGGAAAACCGTCTTCGGTGAACGATTCCCGCCAGGCTGTTTGGAGCGACGGAAACACCACGACGAGATCGATGTCCGAAAACGTGGTCCCCTCACCGCGCATGATGGAGCCGGCGACATATGCAAAGGCAGCCCCCGCATAGCGGCTGGCGAGACAACAGCCGGCAGCGGCAAGCGCCCGCTCGGCAAGACTCTGTTTCTGGAGTTCGTCCACGATCTCGTCCTCGAATGCGGGAGACGAGCGGCAACAAAAAAACCCGCTCGTTTCCGGCAGGTTGGTGTCTTCTGCAATGAACGGATCAGTTCACGCGTCTGCCACCCACCGCCAAACGGTGGTCGTAGACGTCGTGGAGACTGCGAAAATCCGGCTCATGGCAGAAACGATATCGCCCTGCGGCGGCAGCGTCAATCTGCCGGGAACGCTTCCCCGCCGTGCGGTTTTCCGTCTAAGATGAGCTAAAGACTCGATAAGCACTGGAAAGGCCCGCTATGCCCCATCCCGCCACCGTCATCCCGCGTCCCGCACCGGTTCTACTGCCGGTTGAAGGCAGCGACGAGCGCTTTCCGGTGCGCCGCGTCTATTGCGTCGGGCGCAATTATGCCGACCATGCGATCGAGATGGGTCACGATCCCTCTCGCGAGCCGCCCTTCTTCTTCCAAAAGAACCCCGACAACCTGCTGCCGGCTGGCAATGCTTTCCCTTACCCGCCGCTTTCGAACGACGTGCATTACGAGGTCGAATGTGTGCTGGCGCTGAAATTGGGCGGGGCGAACATTCAGGCCGCCGATGCGCTCGGCTGCATCTATGGCTATGCCGTCGGCATTGATTTCACCCGCCGCGACCTGCAGGGCGAGGCCAAGAAGCTCGGCCGTCCCTGGGAGCTTGCCAAGGCCTTCGAGCAATCCGCCCCGGTCTCCGCAATCGTCCCGGCAAGCCGCCTCGGCCATCCCACTGAAGGCCGGATCTGGCTGGAGCAGAACGGCCGACGTGTCCAGGACGGCAACCTCAACCAGATGATCTGGAAGGTGCCGGAAATCATCGCCGAACTCTCGAAGCTCTTCGTGCTGGCGCCCGGCGACGTGATCATGACCGGCACGCCGGCCGGTGTCGGCGCGGTTGCGAGGGGCGACCGCATCACCTGCGGCATCGACGGTGTTGCGACGCTCTCGGTCGACATTATCTAAGGAGAGACCGATGCCCGTCTATGCGCTTGGCGGATTGACCCCCAAACTGCCGCCCTCCGGCCTCCACTGGATCGCGCCGGATGCGCATGTGATCGGCGATATCGAACTCGGCGAAAATGTCGGCATCTGGTTCGGCTCGGTGCTGCGCGGCGACAATGAGAGGATCACCATCGGCGCCGGCACCAACATCCAGGAAGGCGTCATGGCCCATACCGACATGGGCTTTCCGCTGACGACGGGAAAGGGCTGTACCATCGGCCACCACGCCATTCTCCATGGCTGCACGCTCGGCGACAACGTGCTGATCGGCATGGGAGCGACCATTCTCAACAGCGCAAAGATCGGCAACAACTGCCTCGTCGGCGCCAATGCGCTGGTGACGGAGGGCAAGGAATTCCCTGACAACTCGTTAATCGTCGGCGCACCCGCCCGTGTGGTGCGGGTGCTTGACGAAGCGGCTGTCGAGGGTATTCGCCGCTCGGCGGAAAATTATGTGGCGAATTGGCAGCGGTTTGCGCGGGATCTCAGGGTGATTGGGTGATTGAGAGGACGCCTCTTCCAGGAAAATATGCCTCATTTGCCTTTCGCTTACGCTCAAGGCGTGCGTCGCTTCCGCTCCTCACCCCCTCATCTGCCTGACGGGCATCCCCAACGGGGAGAAGATGCCGGCAGGCAGATGAGGGGGTGAACGACGACAGGAGCGATTGCACGGAGCGCAAGTGAAGGGCAAGTAATCGGATTTTACGGTCCCCTCACCAAACACCCGGGATCCAGCGCCAGCGTACCCGTTCCACATACTCCGCATATCCTTCAAGCCCCTTGCGCAACTCCGCCTCCTCTCCGAGCGTCCGGCCAAAGAGCACCACGACGAGCAGCCCCACGGGGATCAACGCATAGAGCGACCCGAGTGACAGCGCCGCTCCGGCGGCGAGCAAAATGGCGGTTGCATAGCCGGGGTGGCGGATCACGGCGTAGGGCCCGCTGTCGATCACCTTGTGGTCGCGATCGGTTTGAATGCGCACCGTCGGCTCGAAATGCCGGTTGACCGATTGCGCCCAGGTGAGGCCGAGATAGCCCGCGCTCATCAGGAGATAGCCGAGGACAACGACCCACCAGGGTTGCGGCGACCAGTGGAAACGGCCGTCGTCGAACGCGCCGACCGGAAGAATGGCAGCAAAGAGAATGATCGTCAGCGTCGCGACCACGGCGTCCCAGCGCTTGGTTCCCTTCTGATATCGGCTACGCGCCGCAAACAATTCCGGATTCGTCCGCCAGATCCAGACGAGCGCGATTGCAGTCAGCGCCAGGAAAAGGCCGAGAAAGATCCAGCCGCGTGGCCAGGCGAACGTGCCGGCGGGCCAGAACAGTGCGACAACCATCACTGCGACGGTTATCGCGAGCGATCTGGCCGATGGCGCCGCCGCAAACGAGCGACGCGGCTGGCTGTGGTCCTGCGTCATGACGGTTTTTCCGTTCCACCGGGGCGAGCGCCTTCTGCTGTCGGCAGCGGCCGCAAAAGTCTGACAGTCTTATGCCTGACTTAGGAGGTGATACGCCCGCAACAACCCGTGGCAAGACGCAAACGGACCCGCCCCCTGATAACAGACGTCATTGTTTCCGAAGTTGCGTGGCCGCAGACTGTCGTTGCGGCAATATTGGATATTGTTGAAAAACGCCTATTCGGCCGCTTCCAGAAACTGGTTCTCTCCCGACGAAGCGGCAAGCGCCCGAACTTTGGCTTCCGTCTTGGCGATCAGCTGATAGAATTCGTCCTGCGCTTCGACATCCAGCTGAATGACGGCATTGACGTCATCGGGGGTATCGCAAACACAGGCGACCGCCGAAATGGGACAGATACCGCCGGGATAACGCTTACCGCTCCCGGTATAGGCACGACGACCCCAGCGCTCGGAATACACCGTTTCCTCCCGATCGAGATGGAGGATCGTGCCTTTACAGGCGGTCACGATGGCCGCCTTGCCGTAAGCGAACCAATGATAATTCAGCTTCCGGAGAATATATTTGCCAGTGATGTCTTCGCCAGCCAGTTCGGCAGGGTCTTCTATCATTCGGATCATGAGAGCGTCCTCAACATGTGAGCAATATCCGTCATCTCTACTTGCCCCGCAAGTCGAAAAGCGCAGCTTTTGTAGTAGCTTAGTCACAAAGTGTTTCTGATTCTTACATCTTGCACGCACCAGGCAGCTTGCCGGCCATGCAATCCATCGTCGAATTTCCCGCCTTTGCACCTGATTCCGCCCTTTCCCGGAGTAGCCATGCCGTCTTGCGTTTTCCCGCTGAGGCCCAATATTGAATCCCGGATCGGCCAATCAGCGGTCGGATGACGGCTCAACTGGTCCGCCGGTTCACACCCGCAGGAGTGCCCCATGGTCGAAGCCGTCAACCGCATCTCCTCCACCGCCGAGACCGAGCCCACCAAGGTCGGCATCAGCACCTCGATCGGCTCGGAACCCGACAATGCCTGGGTTGCCGCCCGCCAGTCGCGTATCACCGCCGACCAGCAGGCATCGAAGGGAGTTGCGGACACGAATGGTGCGGGCAATCTTGTTCCGCATGCGGATCTGCTCGTCGACAAAGACGAACATCCAGGAAAGCGGCGTGGGCACGCCCCATCCGGCGAAGGGGAAGAAAGCGGCGAAGACGCGACGGAACAGCGGCTATTGTCCGGTGAAAGCGATCGGATCGGCACCGGCAATTTCGACGCGGACACGCCCTTCGGCGAGCGCGTCGCCATCATCTGACGAAGTCCCGCTCCGCTCGGTCAAAGCCCGTCCCCAAGTTGGGCCTCGATCGTCGGCTTGTCGATGACCGACCAAACCTCGATGATCTTCCCACCGCGAAACTCGTAGATCACGTTCTCGGCGAAGGAAAGGCGCCTCCCGTTCACATCAAGCCCGAGAAACTTTCCTTTCGGCGAACAGTCGAAGGCCAGCCGGCAAGCAACGTAAGGCGGATCGCTAAGAAGCATCCGCACGCTGAAAGAAAGATCGGGAATCTCATCGAAATCCCGCTCCAACATGGCGATGTAGCCCGCAAGTCCAAGCCGCCGGCCGTTATGAACCGCACTGTCATCGACAAACTGGCCGAGATTGAGCCAGTCCTGCCGGTTAAGGCAGGCGATGTAGCCGCGATAGAGATCGGCAAGTTCTGTTTTGGTCACGGGCCTGCTCCTGGCTCGGCTGAGCTTTCGGCAAAGATAGCGCGCGCGCCGCCTTGCGGCTTGCAGATCACGAGAACTCGCCGGCGCGCGGACCGGCAAGCGTCACGCGCCAGCCGGTGCGCGACTGGAAATCCTGGGTGGCCAGAAACGTATAACCCGTCGTGCGCCAAGGCTTAACGGCGCTGGAGAGATTGTCGAGCACATAATCGCCCTGAGCCGTGCGGGCAATCAGAACGACATGGTTTTGATCGTGTGGTCCAATCACCACGGAAAGTGCCAGCCTGTTCGATGGAAAACCGGCGTCGACCAGGTCCTTCATTTTCTGAAGGGCGTAGTCCTCACAGTCGCCACGGCCGGCCACCGGCAGAGACCAAACATCCCCGTTTCCGGAGGGAGAGCGATCTTCTGCCGAAACGATACGCCGATTTACGGCACGATTGATCTTTTGAAGAAGCCCAATCCCAGCCTGCTCGTCGAACTGTTGTGACGCCATCCTGCCGCAAAGCCACCTGTACTTGGCACAGGCGGCAGCGAATCCCACCGGCGCGCCGATGCTTCGCGTCACAGGCAGTGACGATCCGGCAACTGCATGAAAATGCGATAAAATCACCCAAAAGAAGGCAAGAGAAAGGAGACGCTTCATAGCCGATTCCCTCAGTTCGTCTTCAGAAAATAGCACAGCCAGTATAAAAATTTATTAAAATTTTATACTTGCGAATTTAACCGTATTATATGAAAGGAACAGATTAATCCTGGTTTGTTCTTCATATTAATTCCTTGTTAGTATAAATATTCTCCCAATTAACGGTTAGTTAACCTTGGGAGACCAGTGAAATGATCAGCAGAGCAGCAAAATTCAGCCTCGCTGTGGCGTCCCTTCTGGCAAGCAGCAGCTTGGCAACGGCAGCCCCCACAGTCGTTAATTGCAAAGCCGCAGTCCGCGGCACCCTCGAATACAGGCTGTGCATGCCCACGCGGGCAATACAGACCGACAGCAAGTTCGGTCCGAACGATAAGGATCGCAGCAGCCGTGACGTCGGTGGCAAGAAGACATCCAACACCAACTCGCACGTCAGCAATGGCAACGGTGGCGATGACGGTGACAGCAAAGACGTCGGCCAAAGTGGCGGCAGCGGCGACCAAGGCGGTAGCGGTGATCAGGGCGGCAGTGGTGACCAGGGCGGCAGCGGCGACCAGGGCGGCGGCGGCGACGAGGGCGGCAGCGGCGACCAGGGCGGCAGTGGCGACCAGGGCGGCAGTGGCGACCAGGGCGGCAGCGGTGACCAGGGCGGCAGCGGCGACGAGGGCGGCAGCGGCGACCAGGGCGGCAGCGGCGACCAGGGCGGCAGTGGCGACCAGGGCGGCAGTGGCGACCAGGGCGGCAGTGGCGACCAGGGCGGCAGCGGTGACCAGGGCGACAAGGGCGATAAGGGCGATAAGGGCGACAAGGGCGGCAAGGGCGACAAGGGCGGCAAGGACGGCAAGGGCGGCAAGGGCGACAAGGGCGGCAAGGGCGACAAGGGCGGCAAGGGCGGCAAGGGCGACAAGGGCGACAAGGGCGGCAAGGGCGACAAGGGCGACAAGGGCGGCAAGGGCGACAAGGGCGACAAGGGCGACAAGGGCGACAAGGGCGGCAAGGGCGGCAAGGACCACGATCATCACGGCCGCGACAAAGGCGGAAAGGATCACGACCACGCCAAGGATGAACCCGGTAAGGGTGGAAAAGACCATCACAGCGGCAGCAAGGACGGGGGAGATCACGGCCATGGCAAGGGCGGCAACGGCAGTTCCGACAAAGGCGGCAACGACGGCGCGGGCAGCGGAGGCAACGGTGATGCCGGCAAGGGCGGCAATGACGGTGCAGGCAGCGGCGGTAACGGCGGTGCCGGCAAGGGCGGCAATGACGGCGCGGGCAGCGGCGGCAATAGCGATGCCGGCAAGAGCGGCAACGACGGCACGGGCAGCGGCGGCAACGGCGGTGCCGGCAAGGGCGGCAACGACGGCGCGGGCAGCGGAGGCAATGACGGTGCCGGCAAGAGCGGCAACGACAGCGCAGGCAGCGCAGGCAATGACGGTGCTGGCAAAGGCGGTCAGGACGGCGCGGACAGCGGAGGCAACAACGGTGCCGGCAGCGGCAGCAACGGCGATGCCGGCAGGGGCGGCAACAACGGCGCGGGCAACGCAGGCAGCGATGGGGCCGGAAAGGGCGGCAATGACGGTGCCGGCAAGGGTGATTCCGGCAAAAACTGATCGGAACGGTTAAGGCGGCTTGGCCCCGCCACTCAGCTGGCGGGCAGAGCGGGCGCCCCCCCTTTCCTGATGCTCGCGATTGTCGCGAGCATCTCCGTAGGGTCGACACGAAGCAGATCCTCCAAGCCAGCGCGAGGATGACCCGGACGGAAAAGGTTGTTAATAAACGGAGGGCCGGTTTGCGGCCCTATGTTATTGAATGCCGTGTCCTTTGTAGCGGGACGGAGCTCCCCGCCTCACGCAGCGCACGCCTCGCACAATCCGCGGATCTCGATCGTGGTCTTCTCGGGCTTGAACTTCTGCCCGCGCACCCAGCCCATCAGCCGGTGGTCGACTTCGTGGTCGTGGAATTCCATCACCTGGCCGCAGCTTTCGCAGATGGCGAAAGCGACGATACCGTGGCTATGGCAATTGTCGCCGGGATGGGCGCAGGCGACGAAGGAATTGATGCTTTCGAGCCGGTGCACGACGCCGTATTCGAGCAGCTTTTCCAGCGCCCGGTAGACCTGTAGCGGCGCGCGAAAACCATGGTCGCGCAACTTGTCGAGGATGGTATAGGCGCTGAGCGGCCCCTCGGCCTTCTCGAGCACTTCGAAAACCAGCGCCTGGTTCTTGGTGAGTTGCGGTGTTGTCATGAGCCTTGTCCTTGCGCGAGCGCGCGGCGCCTGACGGGAAGCAGGCTGAGAATGAAGAGGATCAGCGCCGCGACCACGATCGAGGGGCCGGACGGCGTGTCGTAGGTCAGTGAGCCGAACAGCCCGCCGACGACGGCGGCCGCCCCGATCAGCGCGGCGAGCACTGCCATGATCTCCGGCGTGACCGAGAAGCGGCGCGCTGCAGCCGCCGGAATGATCAGCAGTGAGGTGATCAGCATGATGCCGACGATCTTCATGGCTATTGCGATGACGACGGCCATCAGCAGCATGAAGAAGAGCCGCGCCCGCTCGGGCCGCAGCCCCTCGGCCTCGGCAAGCTCGGCATTGACGGTGGCCGCGAGCAGCGGCCGCCAGAGCCAGGCGATCGCCGCCAGCACGAAGAGCCCGCCACCCCAGATCAGCGCGATGTCCGATGTGGAGACGGCAAGGATATCGCCGAACAGGAAGGCGATGAGATCGATCCGGACCCAGCTCATGAAGGCGACCATGACGAGGCCGATCGCCAGCGTGGCATGAGAGAGGATGCCGAGCAGCGCATCGGCCGAGAGCGCCTGGCGCTTCTGCAGGAAGAGCAGCAACACCGATACGAGCGCGGCGACGGCGAAGACGGCCAGCGTCAGGTTGAGTTCGAACAACAGCGACAGCGCGACGCCGAGAAGCGCCGAATGGGCGATTGTATCGCCGAAATAGGCCATGCGACGCCAGATGATGAAGCAGCCGAGCGGCCCCGTCGTCAGCGCCAACCCGACGCCGGCAAGGATGGCGCGCACGAAGAAATCGTCAAGCATGGCGGCCCTCCCCGCTGCGGGAATGGGCGTGTTCATGCGCGTGATCGTGCCCACGATGATCTTCGTGAGCGTGGTCATGCCCGTGCTCATGGGAGCCATGTGCGTGCTCATGCCCGTGGTCATGCGCGTGTTCATGGCCCCCATGAGCATGATGCCCATCCTCGGGATAGCAATGATCCGTCACAGTGCCGTCGGCATGACGCACTCGGCCATCCGGCAGGTGGGTATGATCGTGGTGATGGCTGTAGACCGCAAGCGTCTGGGCTGCCCGGCTGCCGAACAGGCGCACATATTCCGGGCTGCGGCTGACGGTCTCGGGCGTTCCGCGGCAGCAGACATGGCCGTTGAGGCAGATCACCGTATCGGTCTCGGCCATCACGACGTGGAGATCGTGGGAAATCAGCAGGATGCCGCAGCCGCTGGCGTTGCGGATCGATTTGATGAGGTCGTAAAGCGCTATCTCACCGGAGAAATCCACTCCCTGCACCGGCTCGTCGAGCACCAGCAGGTCGGGCTTGCGGGCAATCGCCCGGGCCATCAGCGCCCGCTGGAACTCGCCGCCGGAGAGATGCTGAACCTCGGCGCCTATCATATGGGCGACGCCGGCGGCTTCGAGCGCTGCCTGGATGTCGCGCTCCGGCAGTGGCCCCGTCAGCGTCATCAGCCGGCGCACCGTCAGCGGCAGCGTCCAGTCGATCGAAAGCTTCTGCGGGACATAGCCGACCTTGAGGCCCGGGCGTCGCTCCACCCTGCCCTCGTCGGGCTTCAGCACGCCGATGGCGGCCTTGGCGCTCGTCGACTTGCCCGAGCCGTTCGGCCCGATCAACGTGACAATCTCGCCGCGCGAAACGGAAAATTCGACGCCGCGCACCAGCCAGCGGCCGCCGCGCAGAACGCCGACATTTTCGAGCGAAACCAGCCGTTCGCCCTTGGTATTTGCGGGAGAGAGCATCAAATTTTCCGACAGCGCTGTTGCATCCTGCTATTGCACACGTTATAGCATAACGCAATTGATGTAATAACATAACATTTGCAATTCAACGGAGCATATGATGAAACGCGCCTTGGGGCCTGCCCTGGACAGCCTGGCCCTCAGAATACCGGCTGTCCTCGCCATCCCGGCCCTTGCGATCCCCGCCCTGCTCTTTGCCGGCACGATGCGGGCCGCCGATGCTCCCGTCGTCGTCACCTCGATCAAGCCGATTCATTCGCTCGTTGCGGCGATCATGGAGGGCGTGGGTGAGCCGGAGCTGATCGTCGATGGCGCCTCCTCCCCGCACACCTACAGCATGAAGCCTTCGAACGCGCGCTCGCTACAGGAGGCCAAGGTCATCTTCTGGGTCGGCCCGAACCTGGAGGCTTTCCTGGAAAAGCCGCTCGACGCGCTGGGCTCGAACGCCAGTGTCGTCGAACTCGACAATGCGCCTGGTTTGACCAAGCTGCCCTTCCGCGAAGGCGGCGCCTTCGAGGCGCATGACGACGGGAACCATGAAAGCGCTCCCGAGCATGCGGATGCCGCCGGAAATGACCATGGTCACGACCATGCGGCTGAGCCCGGACATGACGATGGCCAAGCGCATCATGATGATCATGAAGAGCATGAGCACGGGCACGGCGCCTTCGATACGCATCTCTGGCTCGATCCGATGAATGCGAAGGCGATGGCCACTGTCATCACCACCACGCTGGTCGCCGCCGACCCCGCCAATGCACTGACCTATCAGGCCAATGCCAAGGCGCTTGATGACAAGCTGACGGCGCTGGACACGGAGATCGCCGCCACCGTCGCCCCCGTCAAGGACAAGCCCTTCGTCGTCTTCCACGACGCCTACCAGTATTTCGAGCACCGTTACGGCATCCGCGTCGCCGGCTCGATCACAGTCAGCCCGGAAACCATTCCCGGCGCCGAGCGCGTTTCGGAAATCCACCGTAAGGTCGGCGAACTCGGCGCAACCTGCGTCTTTGCCGAACCGCAATTCGAGCCACGCCTGGTCAAGGTCGTCATCGAGGGCACGAGCGCCAAATCGGGTGTGCTCGACCCGGAAGCAGCGACGCTCAAGGCCGGCCCCGATCTCTACTTCACCCTCATACGCGGCATCGCCGACAGCATGAAGGCTTGCCTCTCCAGCGCATGATCCTTTGGAATCTGAGTGATCTCGGAGAGTCATGTGCCATTCCAGAAGTGCGGAGCATCCTCGTCCCGGCGGAGGGCGCTATGGGGAGAGCTGAGACGGAAAGAGGCGGATGACCCCGATCCGCCTTTTTTCGTCGGCATACAACGAGGTCCCCATGGACAATAGACTTCCGATTGCAACGCTCTCCGGCTTTCTCGGTGCCGGCAAGACGAATCATATTTAGTTTCATCTTATACACTCCAGTGAACTGCCGCTTTTCCCGATGATACGCATCGCCGCACAGGCACGAAGATCGGATTCGATTTTCTGCGGAATTGGGCGCAGATTCAAATGACGGAGCGTTGCTCCGCGCCTTCGCTCGAGCGCGGGCGCCGTTGGACCCGCCGCATGGGATCGCTCGACTTAAGAGATGATGGAGGAAATCATGCCTGGCATCAGCATGCGTTATATCGTTGACGACGTCGACGCCGCGTTGGAATTCTACACTCGGCATCTCGGCTTCTCGGTCGCGCTTCACCCGGCCCCAGGCTTCGCCATTCTGACGAGGGACGGTTTTCGTCTGCTCGTCAGCGGCACGACCGGACCGGGCGGCGCCTCCCAGGCAATGCCCGACGGACGAAAACCGGAGCCCGGCGGATGGAACCGCATCCAGATCGAAGTCGCCGACCTCCAAGCCGAAGTCACCAAGCTGCGCCAGGCGGGCGCGCATTTTCGCAACGACATAGTCCAGGGCATCGGCGGCAAGCAGATCCTGCTGGAAGACCCGGCCGGAAACCCTGTCGAGCTCTTCGAAGCGCCGAAGCGATAAGCGCCGCGGCATCGCAAGAATGGCGGCCGCGCCTTGCCAGCTCTGTGCGAGCGTGTAGTTTCGGACTCGCATCAATTCAGGGGTAAGCAAAATATGTCCGAATCCGCGGGCGGGCTCTTCGACTTTGTCGGGATACTAGCCGTGTTCTTTCTCGTCGCTGCCAATGGCTTCTTCGTCGCCGCCGAATTCGCACTGGTTTCGATGAGGCGCAGCCGTGTTGCCGAGCTCGTCGCGGCCGGTCGCATGAATGCCTCCGCTCTCCAGCGCGCCATCGACAATCTCGACGCCAATCTCGCCGCCACCCAGCTCGGCATCACCATCTCGTCGCTGGCTCTGGGCTGGGTCGGCGAGCCGGCACTCGCCCACCTGATCGAACCGCTGCTCTCCTGGCTGCCTGAGCCATGGGTAACGACCGGCGCCCATACCGTCGCCATCGTCATCGCTTTCGTCATCATCACGGCGCTGCATATCGTGCTCGGCGAGCTCGCGCCCAAAAGTCTGGCGCTGCAGCGCAGCGAGGCCACCTCGCTTGCGGTCGTGCGGCCCCTCGGCCTCTTCCTGCTATTGTTCAAGCCGGCGATCTTCACCTTGAACGGCATGGGCAACCTTGTGCTGCGAGCCGTCGGCCTTCGCGCCGGAACCGGAGAATCCTCGTTCCACTCACCGCAGGAGTTGAAGCTGTTGGTCGCCGAGAGCCAGGAGGCGGGTCTTCTGAACCAGGTGCAGCAGCAACTCGTCGAGCGGGTATTCAACATCGGCGACCGGCCGATCTCCGACATCATGACACCGCGTCTCGACATCGAATGGTTCGATGCCGACGACAGCGAGGCGGAGATTCTGAAGACGATCCGAGAGTGCAGCCATGAGCAGTTGCTGGTCGCCCGCGGCTCGATCGACGAACCGATCGGCATGGTATTGAAGAAGGATCTTCTCGATCAGGTCCTCGACGGCGGCAAGGTCAGGCCGCTGGAGGTGATCAAGCAGCCACTGGTGCTGCATGAGGGTACCAAGGTCGTACGCGTCATCGACAGCTTCAAGGCATCGCCCGTACGCCTCGCCATCGTCGTCGACGAATACGGCAGTCTCGAGGGTATCGTCACCCAGACCGACCTGCTCGAGGCCATCGCCGGCGATCTGCCGGGCGCCGACGAGGAGCCCGACATCGTCGTGCGGGAAGACGGTTCGCTGCTGATCGACGCAATGATGCCGGCCTTCGATGCCTTCGAACGGCTCGGCCTCAAGGATCGCCCCGACGCCGATTTCCATACGCTGGCGGGCTTCGCGCTGCATCAGCTTCAACATATCCCGGAAGCCGGCGAAACCTTCCTCTTCGAAGACTGGCGCTTCGAGGTACTCGACATGGACGGCATGCGCATCGACAAGATGCTCGCGACCCGCATTCCCGTCGAGGGAGCAGAGGCCTGATCAATTCATCGCCAGTGTCCATAGCATGCCGGCGATCGCACAGCCGAAGAGCGTCGTGATAACCGAGGTCTTGAAGCGGAAGAGCGCGATGGCGGCGGCGGCGGAAAGCGCGATTGCCGCCGGTACGGCAGATTGCAGCTCTGGAATATCGAGCCGCAGGTTGCCGAAACTGACCTGCGCGACTTCGGCAAACAGCGTATGCAGCCCGAACCAGATGGCGAGGTTGAGAATGACTCCGACCACCGCTGCCGTGATCGCCGACATTGCCCCGGCAAGCGCCACATTGCCGCGCAGCTTTTCGATGAAGGGCGCGCCGAGGAATATCCAGAGGAAACAGGGCACGAAGGTCACCCATGTCGTCAGTATCGCGGCAAGGGTGGCGGCAAGCATCGGATCGAGCGAGCCGGGATTGCGAAAGGCGGCCATGAAGCCGACGAACTGGAGCACCATGATCAGCGGCCCCGGCGTGGTCTCGGCCATTCCGAGACCGTCCAGCATCTCGCCGGGTTTCAGCCAGCCGAAATGCTGCACGGCCTGCTGCGCGACATAGGCGAGCGCGGCATAGGCGCCGCCGAAGGTGACGACCGCCATCTTGCTGAAGAACAGGCCGATCTGGCTGAAGACGTCACCTTGTCCGAAGAACGCGTAAAGGGCGGCGACCGGCACCAGCCAGAGGGCGAGCAGTATGGCCGATATGCGCAGCGACCAGGCGAGGTTGGCGCGCGCATGCGCGGGAATACCCTCGCCCAGCGCCGATTCGGCATCCGACAGCACCGCGTCGCTTGCGGCCTTGTGGCCGCCGCCCGGACTAAAGGCAGCAAGCCCGAACTGGCCGCCGAGGAAACCCCCGATGCCGGCGGCCAGCACGATCAGCGGGAACGGCACGTGGAAGAAGAAGATGGCGACGAAGGCCACGGCCGCGATGGCAAGCATGACGCGGTTCCTCAGCGCGCGGCTGCCGATGCGGATGACTGCCTGCACGACGACGGCAAGGACGGCCGCCTTCAGGCCGAAGAACAGGCCGGCGACGATGCCGATGCTGCCGTAAGCCGCGTAGATATAGCTGAGGCCAAGGATCGACAGGAAGCCCGGCAGCACGAAGAGCGCGCCGGCGACGAGCCCCCCCAATGTGCGGTGCATCAGCCAGCCGATATAGACGGCGAGCTGCTGGGCCTCCGGCCCAGGAAGCAGCATGCAATAATTCAGGGCATGCAGGAAGCGGTGCTCGCCGATCCATCGCTTTTCGTCGACGATGATCCGGTGCATGACGGCGATCTGGCCGGCCGGGCCGCCGAAGCTCAAGGCGGCGACGCGCAGCCACACCCGGAAGGCCTCCCCGAACGAAACGCCGTGGTGATGCCCCTCGCCCGCATCCTTCTTGCCCGCCTGTCCGGCGGGCGCGTTCTCCGTCATATCGACCATCTCATGCCCTCTTTTTCGGCGCGGGCCAGTTGTGGGTCTCGTCGGTCGCATCACGGCACCAGCGGAAGAAGGCATCGTAGAGAAGCATTCCGGCCTCGAGTTGCTCCAGATCGTCGGAATACATTCTGGAGAGGCCGAGCGAGGCGGCAAGCAGACCGGACGCCTCGGGTGCCAGATCGAGCCTGGCCGTATCCGCCGCCCTGACGATCCGTGCCAGGCGCAAGAGCGGTTCGGACGCCAACCCGAATTCCTCGACCATCACGTCGAATGTGCAGAGCTCGCCGCGATGGCTCCAGAACACGTCCTCGATATCGAAGGGCGCAGCTCCGAAGCGCTCGCCGACGGCGACAACCTCAGGGGCCGGCACGAACAGGAAGACAGCGCTCGGATCGACGAAGCGCCGGATCAGCCAAGGACAGGCGATGCGGTCGATTTTCGGCCGCGCCCTGGTCACCCACACGGTGCGCCCCAGCCCGTCGCGGCGCGGCAGCTTCGCCTCGGGTACCGCTGGTCCGGCCGCGGCCCAGGCTTCGAAACCGCCTTCGAGGCTTTCCGCCTCAATCCCCGCATGCCTGAGATAGGCGGCGACGCCATGGCTGAGTTTGGCTCCCCTGTGGCAGACCACGACGACGGCATCGGCATCGATGCCATCAGCCCACGACGCAACCTCGGCGTGGTCGCGCCGGATCGAGCCCGGCACCAGGCGCGGATCGAGCGCGAAATCCTCGTCCGTGCGGACGTCGATGATGCAGGGCGCACCGGGTGTTCCGATGAGGCGGCTGAGCTTGTCGGGAGATATCTCGAGAAATGACGGCATCACGCGTCCCTCCGTTGATCGGTTGTACCGGACGCGATTCTTCAGCATGTCGCCTCGTGGGGTGATCGCAACCCCAGAACCAAAGCATTGGCAAAGACACCCCGTCCTGTCAAGGACGACGCTTCCGCTGCGGTTAGGTCCGTCTATACGGCGGCTGTGCCGTACATATGACAGCCAGCGATCTCCTCAGGTGTCATCCCCCGCAATTGCCTTTCGCTGCCGCTCGAGAAGCCGCTCCAACCCCAAAAACCCCGGCAATACAAACGCTTCGCCCCCAGAATGGAACAAAAGTCCCGCTCGTCCATTTCTCACACACCGAAAGAGGAGAAAGTACCATGACGTACGACCCCAATAATGCCAACGATCCGAACCGCCCGCTGAACCCGAACCTGGACCTGCGCACGACGCCGCCGGCGCGCAGCAGCAATACGTGGGTTGTTTGGGTTGCTGCATTGGCCGTGATCGCTGTTGCTGCATTCGCCTATTCGCAGTGGAGCAGCACATCTCCCGGCACTTCGCCGGATACGACAGCCTCCACGACCCAGTCCGAGCCGGCCCCGGCTAAGCCGATCGCTCCGACCGATAACAGCGCAACGCCTGCTCCGGCACCTGCACCGGCCACCCCGCCGGCCGCTCCTGCCCAGCAGTAATCGCTGCCCGGTCGTAAGGAGTCGCGCTAGATGCCTCCTTGGCGTATCCGGCAGGACACGCCAAGGAGGATCTATGCAATGGTCCCGGGGAACTGGTGACGCGCCGGCACGGCTTCTTATCTACGGCCGGCCCTTGAATAACCGCAAATCGGCACTTATTTAGAGATTATTAAATTTGTCTCTGACGGCTGACCACGGATGTACTGGCAGCCGTCATTGAGACAGATCGAGGAAGGTCGGTGCGAGTTTCGCCCGGCCTTTTTTCTTGGCCTGTCGGGGAAGACCGGGCGATTTCACGCTCGCCGCGTGAAGCGCCCCTGCAGCCCGATGTTAGTTGGGAATCCTGTTGTAGAAGGATTGCGGATCGTACACGCACTCGTAGTCGAGAACGCACATCTTCCCGTCTCTATCCCTCACCGTTGCAGTGTCGTACTTGTCACCCAGATTGCATCGGGCCGGCGGATAACGGAAGCTGCGACCGCCGATGCCCATGCGCACGAAAACGGCTTTGTCCTTACGGATGATTTGCGCAAGCTCCTTGCAGCTGTGATCCCTGGCATTGACCTCTACCGCCTCGGCGGCGAGGGCTGCGGACGGAAACAACAGGGCGAAGGCCAAAAAGAGGCTTTTCATGGGAACTCCTGGAGGCGAGAGCGTGATGAACGACAAAAAACGTGAGCGGTTTTGGATGATATCCCACGCAACTGAGAACGAATTCTTCAGGGGAAATTATAGGGCGACGCCGGGTCGAACACGCAGGCATAGTCCAGAACGCAAGTCCTCCCTTCGGCATCGCCAACGCTTGTCGTGCTGCGCTTGTCGCCCATGTCGCACTGCGCCGGCGGGTAGCGGAAGCTGCGGCCGCCGAGGCCGACACGGACAAAGACCTTCTTGTTCTGCCGGATGATCTGCGCAAGCTCGCTGCAGCTGTGGTCCCCCGCTTTGACCTCCACTGCGCTCGCTGCAAAGGCCGGCAGCGGCAAGGATAAAGCCACGATGAATATGACGGTTCTCATGACCCCTCCCGTTAATAGGGGAGAGATAGGGTGCGCAGGTCGACACGGCCAGTCATGCCGAAACATGCGGTCGGCCTAGAAACAAGACCATGCGCTGACGCTATTCAATCAATCTTATCAAGAGATTTGGTGGGTGATGTAGGGCTCGAACCTACGACCCGCTGATTAAGAGTCAGCTGCTCTACCAACTGAGCTAATCACCCGTTCGCGCTTGGCTGCGCGGTGTGACGGGGCGTATAAACAGGATCGGCAGGCTTGTCCAGCGCATCAGCGAAAATTCTTTGGTTAATCTCAAAGATTTTTCCGCAGCGCCGAAATGCGGCACACACTCCTAGAACTCGGAATCGATCTTCGAGAAGGATGATGCGCCAATTCAAGGTGATAGAGCGTCCCGGCTGACGGAGCGCGGCGCTCTCGCAAACTCAAAGCTCAAGTGTGCCGCTCGCCAGCCGCACCGCCTGGCCGCCGATCCGCGCGTTGGAAATCGTCCCGCCTTCGACATCGATATGCAGGTGGATGAAGGACGGACGACCCATCTCGACGCCCTGCTCAATCATGATCGGGTGGTGCCCGTCCGTTAGCCGGTCAAAATGGCGGATTGCTCCGGAGAGCGCCGCCGCCGCCGCGCCGGTGGCCGGATCCTCGACGATGCCCATGCCGCTGGCGAACATGCGCGCATGGAACTTCGCAACGTGGTTGACGCCGCCGCGGCAATAGACATAGGCCGAGGCAAGCGCGCCATCGGCGAAGGGCACGATCTTCTCCCAAAGCTGCGGATCGAATTCCACCCGCTGAGCCGTGCCGACATCGTGCACCGGAATGAGCAGAAACGGAACGCCGGCGCTCCAGACCGAGGGGACGTGATTTTCAAAGCCGATATCGGTGACCTTCAGCGACAGCGCATCGGCGATGCCGAGCTTGTCGAGCGGCATGACGGCCTGCTGCGATTTGCGCGGCAGGTCAAATTCGGCAAAGCTCGCCTCACCCTGCCTCAGCCGCACGGCGCAACGCACCGGCCCGACGTTTTCCTCGAGCACCATGACGAGATCGAGCGCCGCTGCGCCATGAGCCCGCTCGGCCAGCGCCACCGCAGTGCCGACCGTGGGATGGCCGGCAAAGGGCAGCTCCCGGCCCGGCGTGAAGATTCTGAGCTTCGCCGCGTAGGCGGGATTGGTCGAAGGCTGCACGAAAACCGTTTCGGAGAGATTAATCTCCCGGGTGATCGCCTGCATCGCCTCGTCGCTGAGATTGTCGCCGTCGAAAACCACTGCGAGTGGGTTGCCCGCAAGCTTTCGATCGGTGAACACGTCATAGACGCTGTAGCTTCGCGCCACATCGGCCTCCTTGAATCGATCGTCGGGCCGTCAACCTGCCCGACCGTGCGACCGAGCGCAAGGCGCTAACTCGGGTAAGAACAACCCGTCGCCGGCCGGAGACGTCTGCACTCGGCAATTTGCGCGGGATCGTTAATGAAAATCGATTTTTCTCGGAAGCGCTTGACGAGTGTGGTACCCCCCGAAAGGGGTCTCGAAGGACGAGGTCGGCCTCTGATTGCCGCGCCCTATGCGCCCCTCTTCCCGAAATACCAGTCAATCACCGGCAGCATCGCGATGTTATACGGATAAGCGTTCCGATCAGCCGAACGGATCGCCACCGCACCCGCGATCTCCTTGTCTTCGGCGACCAGCATGTGGGCCTCGATCCGCTCGACCATCTCGTCGGCCGTCAGGTCGAAACGGAAGAGCCTCAGCAACGTCACCGTACGCCTGGCGTGGCTGGCAAAGAGCCCCTGCCCCGCCACCGAATCGGAAAGATTGAGGCCGGTTTCCTCGAGCACCTCGCGGCGCATGTTGGCCTCGATGTCGCAGCGCCCGTCGAAGATATCCTCGGGTTCCAGAGAGCCGGCGGCGAAATAGACCTGGCCGGGATTGGCGGTGTGCGCACCCATGCGGATCGCAACCAGCGCGCCGTCGGAGCTTTCGAGCACGGGATAGGCGAAGATGTGCAGCCCGCCTTGGCGCTGCGGCTGGCGGCGCCAGTACATGAAGGCGGAAAAAGGCGTGACGTAGCCCTCACCCGAAATTCCCTCCTCGCCGAGCGACAGCCGCTGCTGGAAGATCAGGCGCCCGTCGAAGAGCGCCGGGTTGGCGGCGATCTCCCTCAGCCAATTCTCGCGGATCGCCGTTTCCTCGGCGGCGACGAAAGGATGAGTGCCGGGCAGGACGCGGAGATCGACGGCTGCGATGGGGAAGACCGTAGCTTCCGGCGGCCAGCCGGCGAAATCATCAGGAAAATCAGTGTTTGCAAAATTTATCTTCAAATTCGTTTTCATGGGAGATCCAGTGTCATGACGACGGGGCAATGGTCGGAGGCCTTCGGCCGGTCCCAGCCGGTACGAGGATAACGCTCCACCTCCTGCCCCGGCGGGAAGATGGTGCGGTAGGGTTGGCCGCTGCGGATGATCTCAGGCAGGAGTCCTGCATTAAGGGCGGCAAGTGCGGGCGAAAGCCAGATATAATCGAGCTGGCAGAGGTGCTGCTCCTGCGGCCCGCGCGCATGATAAAGCGTCCAGCGGTCGAGGGGCTGACGACGGCGGACGACATTTTCAGCAAAGCTGTCATGGCTGAAGACGTCGAGCGCGCTTTCGGTCTCCACCTGATGCTCGAAACGATAGCCGGCGCCACGCCGCCCAATGACGTCGACGCGCTCCTGATAGTCATTCATGTCGCCGCATATGGCAAAGCTCTTCGAGGCTGTGTGGCCGGCGCCGAAGCGGTCCTCGATGACGCGGCGCACGGCGCGCGCCTCGGCGCGACGGAGCGGCAGTGTCGATTGCCGCCCGTCCAGGCCGTCGCGCGCACTGCCCATCGACTTGAAATGCACGACATAGAGCGAGAAAGGCCTGCCGCCGATCAGGAGGTCGAGTTCCAGGCAGTCGCGCTTGAATATCTTGTCGTCGATACGATTGGTAAGCGCCAGTTCCTCGTCGAAGAGATCGAAGTCGCGATAGGTCGTCATCGCATGGCTTCTGATATCTCTAAGCTCGATCTTCTGGCCATCGCGCGTTTCCTCGCGCATCAGCACGGCGACATCGATGCCGCGGCTGTCATTGCCCTCGACCAGGAATTTCTGCCGATACCCATTTCCGACCATGCGGAAGAGATAACCGTATTCGAACGCCTGAAGGGCGGCCATATTGTCGATTTCCTGCAGGCAGAGAATATCGGCGTCGGCATCCGCGATCGCCAGCGCCGTCATCTGCCTCGTATCATCGGTGGCGGCGATCACGCGCGCTTGCTCGAGCTGCTGGTAGACGCCCTCGCTGTTCACCTCGAAAAGCTTGATGACGCGATCCTGGCGCAGCTGGTTGCGAAAACCCGTGAAATCGAAACGGGTCAGCAGGTTTTCGACGTTGAAGGTGGCGAGGCGGAGCGACATGAGAAAGGTCCGGTTGCGCGCAGTACCTTATCCGGCAATCGCCGCAGGAAAAGATGGCAGAGCCAAGAAAATTGCGGATAAGCTTGGCTTCCAGGACCGAAACAAGCCGCGTCGGCATCCGGTTCCGCACGGCTGCGGGTCTGGTAGGCTACAAGCCCCGACAGCCCGCAAATATCCGAACTAAAATAATGCATGCCCGGCGAACAGATCGCCTCAACGCGTTTTTCCACGGCGCTTAAATACCGCTGGTGGGCTTGAGGTGGCGTTATCGTGAGGTTGGCTGTGTCCGCCGTCAGGACTGCTGGACGAGCTGCTGTTGCTCGACCCTTCGCGATTCGGAACGAGGCACCGGCGACTTTCAACATTATCGTCAAGCTTCAACGACCGTGAGGTCACTCGCCTCCGTCAAAGCCGCCACCCGGAGCGGATGACGACGCGTATCGTCTCGCCGGCCCCGACAACGGCGCGGCTGAAGGCGCGCAACGTCTGGCCGTTTCCGAGCGTCAGTTTGACGGCGTAACGCTCGCCTTCGAAAAGTGACGAGTCGACGGTCGCGGGAGCCCCCTCTCCTCCGATGATCACATCCTCCGGCCGCACCAGAATATCGGCGCCATCGGTATTGGCCGCCTGCAGCGCATCCTTCAGCTCGTCCCATTCCAGATGGCGTTCGCCGCCCATGACAGACAAGGTCAGGATAGCGCCGCGCCCGATCAGCCCGCCGACGATTCGTCCTTCCGGGCGGGCATAGATCTCGGCTGGCGGCGCGACCTGCAGCAGGCGCCCTTCGGACATGACGGCGACGTCGGTCGCCAGCGCCATCGCCTCGCTCTGGTCATGGGTAACGTAGATCATCGTCGCGCCCGAGCGCTGATGGAATTCGCGAAAAGTCTCTTCCATCTCCTGCTTGAGGTGCCGGTCGAGATTGGCGAGCGGCTCGTCGAGTAGCACGACGTTGGGCGACGTCACCAGGCAGCGGGCGAGCGCCACACGCTGGCGCTGGCCGCCGGAGAGATCGGCCGGCCGGCGCCCGGCATGATCGGCAAGCCGCACGGTGGAAAGCGCCTCGCCGACCTTCGCCCGGTATGCCTCGCCCGAGACGCCGCGCACCTTCAGGGGATAGCCGACATTGTCGGCGACGCTCATATGCGGCCAGAGCGCATAGGACTGGAAGACCATCGCCATGTTGCGCTTCTCAGGCGGCAGCGACTGGGCGGCATCTGCCAGCAGCCGCTCACCGAGATGAATCGAGCCGTCGGAGGGGGTCTCGAAACCAGCGATCATCCGCAGCACCGTCGTCTTGCCGCAGCCGGAAGGCCCGAGCAGCGCCAGGAAGCCGCCATCGCGCACATCGAGCGAAAAGCCGCTGACGGCCGCCCGCCCGGTGCCGAAATCCTTGGCCACCTGGTTGAGGATCAGTTGCGCCACGGGACCACCCCTTTCGGCAGGCGTTTGGCCAGGAGTTCCAAGAGCAGCATCAGGACGATCACCATCAGCACGACGAGTACTGACAGTGCCGAGGCAAGGTCGGAACTGCCGCTGTCGTCGAGATTGTAGATCGCGACGCCAAGCGTCTGGGTGCCGGCCGACCAGAGCAGCGCCGAGATCGTCAGCTCGTTGCAGGCGATGAGAAAGACGAGGATGACGGAAGCGCCGGCGGCCGGCGCGATCAGCGGCACGATGATATCGGAAAGCCTGCGGAAGAAGCCGGCGCCGGAAAGCCGTGCGGCCTCCTCCAGCGCCGGATCGAGCTGATGGAAGGCGCTGACGACGGGCTTTAGGCTGATGGCGAAGAAGGAGGAAAAATAGGCAATAAGGATGATCCAGATCGTGCCGTACAGCGAGACGTGCAGGACGGGGATCGGTGCCGCGAAGACGAGAATGAAGGAGACCGCCATGACGATGCCTGGCAGCGAATAGGGTATCTCGATCAGGCTGGAAACGATCCGCGACGCCATGTCTCTGCGTCGCGTCAGTGCATAGGCCGCAAGCACTGTCACCACAAGCAGACCAAGTGCGGTCGCGCCGGCAAGCGACAGCGAATTGATAAAGGCCGTGCGTGTCACCGCCTGCCGGAATAGGATCTCCTGAAAGGCATGCAGCGACATAGTCTTGAAGGTGAGTGGTACGCCATAAGCCGGCACCAGCGCACAGGCAAGAAGCGCGAAGAAGGGGGCGGCCAGCATGAAGAACAGGATCGCCCAGAGGAGCGGCGGGAAGGCGAAGCGCCAGGGGCCGAACTCGAAGACGGCACTTGCCCCCGACAGGCCGATGACGCGATAGTCGCGGCCTCTGAGCGCCCGGTCCTGGATCATCAAGCCTGCGACCGAGATCATGGCGATGATGCCGGAGAGCACGGCGACATCGCCGAAGGTGCGGCTGGTGAAGGCAGAGAATTTGGTGAAGATGAGCGTCGGCAGCGTGTAGATCGAGGCCGGGATGCCGAGAATGGCGGGAATGCCGAAATTGCCGGTGCAGGAGACGAAGGAGATCGCCGCGCCGGCGATGATGCCGGGCAGAGACAGCGGCAGGATGATGTCGCGGAACACCCTGAGGCTTGAGGCGCCGGAAAGCCGCGCGGCCTCGACGCCGTCGCGCGGCAGCGTCATCAGCCCGGCGCGCAGCGCCAGATAGACCAGCGGCGCATGCTGCACGCCATAGAGCAGCGCAATGCCGCCCACCGAATAGAGCGGCTGCGGCGAACCCAGCGGCGGCGCAAGCGAGAGCGCCTTCAACAGCGGGCTCGACGGTCCCGACATCTGCACCCAGGCAAGTGCCGTCACCTGCGGCGGGATCATCATCGGCAGCACGAAGAAGAAGCTGAGCAACCCCTTGCCGCTGATATCGGTCAGCGTCAGCACGAAGGCGAAGAGGCAGCCGATGGCAAGGGAAATGATCGTGCCCAGAACCGCAGTGACGATGGTGTAATAGGTGGCCTGCCAGAGTGACGGTTCGCTCAGCACATCGATGACGCCGCCGCTGGCGAAGGCCATGATCCCGACCATGGCGAGGCGGGCGAGCGGCAGCACGCTGAAGATCAGGACTGATATGACGATAAAAGGAAACAGCCAGGCGGGCTGGCTGTTTCCCGGTCTCACATATCCTTGCATGGCTGGATCAGTTCGAGCCGTAAATACCGGAGAAGGTCTTCAGATCCTGATCGGTATTTTTCAACGCTTCCGCTGCCTTGATCGGCAGGACCTTAATGGTATCGCGCGCCGGGAAACCTTCCGGCAGCTTCATGCCGTTGCGGGCCGGGATATAGCCGAGCTTCAGGAAGCCTTCCTGGCCCTTTTCCGAGAGCACGTAATCGACGAACTTCTTGGCAGCCTCTGCATTCTTGGTGCTGGCAAGGATGCCGACCGGCTCGGTGACGGCCGAAACGCCTTCGCTCGGGAAGACAAATTCGACGGGTGCGCCCTTGGCCTTCTCGCGGATCGGCAGATAGTCGACGACCATGCCGTAGGCCTTCTCGCCGGAGGCGACCGACTTCAGGACGGCGCCGTTGCCGCCGGCAGCGATCGCGCCGTTTTCGGCGAGCGCCTTGTAATAATCCCAGCCGAGGCCGGGAACTGCGGCCAGCGTCTGGGCGTGGATCAGCGCAGCACCCGAAGCGAGCGGGCTCGGCATGGTGACGAAGCCCTTGGCCTCAGGCTTCGTCAGGTCCTTCCAGCTCGTCGGCTTCATCGCGGCCGAGGTGTTGTACATGATGCCTGTCGTGATCAGCTTGGTCGAGTAATAATAGCCGTCGGCGTCATAGAGGCTGGCGTCGTATCCTGCGGCTTCCGGCGACTTGTAAGCGAGCAGCTTGCCGTCTTCCTTGAGGCGCTCCAGCGTCACCATGTCGGCGATGAGGAGGACGTCGGCGACCGGATTGCCGGCCTGAATCTCGGCCTGAAGCTTGGCGATGATCTTCGGCGTGCCGTCGCGCACCCAGTCGACCTTGATGTCGGGATTGGCGGCCATGAAGCCGTCGACCGTCGCCTGCGCGTCTTCGTTCGGCTGGCTGGTGTAGAGAACGAGGTCTGCGGCTGAAGCCGGCACGGCAAGGAGGCTCGCGGCGAGCAGTGCTGCGGCGGAAACGATCATTTTCATGGGAGGGGTCCTCGGGAATTGCGTCACCCCTCCCTTATTAGGGGTCGTTGACAGAGATGTGACAGGACGCAGCGGCTGCGCTGCGCCCTGAAACCACTGCGTTGCCGTCGCCTCTCCGATAGACGCTACTTCGCGGCCTCTTCGACGAGTTCCGCCACCTTCTGCGGCTGCGAAACCATAACGACGTGGGACGCGCCCTCGACCACGACGGTCCGCTTGGACCCCGCCCTCTCGGCCATGAAGGCAAGGGCTGCGGCCGGGATATTCTTGTCGCCGGTGCCGTAGACAAACCATGACGGCAGCTTCTTCCAGGCAGGCTCACCGGATTTTTCGGTCAGGGCCGCTTCGGTGATTGGCCGCTGGGCCGCCGCCATCAGGGCCACCTGTTCGGCCGGCACGTCGCTGGCGAACTGATCATGGAATTTGGCCTGGTCGATAGAGAGGTCGACGCCACCTGCGCTGAGCTTCACCGGGGCCGCCAGCGCTCCGCTCAGCGTGCCGCCGGGAAACTTGCCGGCGAGATCCGCAACCGATTCCCCGGCATCCGGCGCGAAGGCGGCGACATAGACCAGGGACTTGACGTTGTCATGGCCGTTTGCGGCGGTCGAGATTACCTGCCCGCCATAGGAATGGCCGACGAGGACGACAGGGCCGGCAATGCTGCCGACGACATCGGACACATAGGCGGCGTCGCCCGATACGCTGCGCAGCGGATTAGCGGCAGCCACGACCGGGAAGCCGTCCTTGCGCAGGATCTCGATCACGCCGTTCCAGCTGGATGAATCGGCAAAGGCGCCGTGAACGAGGACGACGGTCGGCTTGGCCGGCTGAGCGACGGCAGCACCGGAAAGAAGAGCGCCCGCCAGGGCGACGGCTGCAGCAAACTTGAACATGGGTCATATCCTTTCGTCGTTGAGTTTCAATGGGAGCCGAACCGGGAGCCACAAGCTGCACTCCCTTCGGCTTGTTATTTGCAAGCGATTTATTTGTACACAATCTAAATAGAGGACGGCATGCCGGACGTCAATAGCTTGCAAATAGATCGTGCACAAATTACATTGAAATCAGAGGAGAGCGTGATGAAAAACACCCGAACGAATGATCTCGCCGACGTGCCGAAAATCGATGAAATGCTTTGCTTTTCAATCTATTCGGCAGGCCATGCCTTCAACCAGCTTTACCGCCCGCTGCTCGATGAGCTGGACCTGACCTATCCACAATTCCTTGTCATGACCGCCCTGTGGGCGCGTGATGACCGCACGGTGAAGGATCTCGGCGAGACACTTTTCCTTGACTCCAGCACCCTCACCCCGCTCTTGAAGCGGCTGGAAAATGTCGGCCTCGTCACCCGCAATCGCAACCCCGCCGACGAGCGCCAGGTGCTTCTCCGCCTGACGCAGAAGGGACAGGCCCTCAAGAGCCGCGCCACCCATGTGTTCGACTGCATCGCCAAAGCCGTCGGTCTCGACGTCGAAACCGTCGGCAGGATTCGCGATACGATCGCTTCGCTTCGCGACAACATTCAGAGGAAAAACAAGGACGAGACCTGACGCGGGCCTGGACCCGCCGCCTGATCGCTCCGTTCAGGATGATTCCCGTCGACAAGCCGATCACATATTGTACGATCTGTCGCGCGGCTCACGCCCCCACGAACGATCGCAGTCTCTGGGCGGCAATCTCGCCGGCCCCCACCAGGCGTGAACGTGCCGCCATTGCCATTCTACCGCGTTGAAGTACGTCAATCGCGTTTGATGAAGGAGGAGTTTCGATGGAATATCGTCTGCTCGGCCGTTCCGGCCTGAAGGTTTCGACTTTGACTATGGGCACCATGACCTTCGGCGGCGTCGGCTGGGCGAAGATGGTCGGCGATCTCGGCGTCTCCGAGGCGAAAAAGATGATCTATATGTGCATCGATGCCGGCATCAATCTGATCGATACCGCCAACGTCTATTCGTCAGGCGAATGCGAAAACATCATCGGCGAGGCGCTCGCCGGCAAGCGGCCGCAGGGCGTACTGCTCGCTACCAAGGCGCGCTTCGGCATGGGCGACGGTCCGAACGACCGCGGCCTGTCGCGCTACCACCTGATCCGCGAATGCGAGGCGAGCCTCAAGCGCCTGAAGACCGACGTCATCGACCTCTACCAGGTGCATGAATGGGACGGCCAGACGCCGCTCGAAGAGACGATGGAAGCGCTCCACACGCTGATCAAGCAGGGAAAGGTGCGCTATGTCGGCTGCTCGAACTACTCCGGCTGGCACATTATGAAGGCGCTGGGCATCGCCAATGAGCATCGCTATCAGCGCTTCGTCAGCCAGCAGATCCATTACACGCTCGAAGCGCGCGATGCCGAATACGAGCTGCTGCCGATTTCGATCGACCAGGGCCTCGGCGTGCTGGTCTGGAGCCCGCTTGCCGGCGGCCTGCTTTCCGGCAAACACCGCCGCAACCAGGCCGCTCCCGAGGGAACGCGCCAGTTCGCCGGCTGGACCGAGCCGCCGATCCGCGACGAAAACCGCCTCTGGAACATCGTCGAGACGCTGGTGGCAATCGGCGAAGAGCGCGGCGTCTCGGCGGCCCAGGTGGCTCTTGCCTGGTTGATCGGCCGCAAGGCGGTCACCTCGGTCATCATCGGCGGGCGCACCGAAGCCCAGTTCCGTGACAACATCGCCGCTGCCGAGCTGAAACTCACGGATGAGGAGCGCAAGCGTCTCGACGCCGTCAGCCTGCCGCCGGTGATCTATCCCTATTGGCACCAGCTGAATACGGCGAGCGACCGGCTCGGCGAAGCCGACCTCGAGCTTTTCGGCCCGCACTTGCAGTAATAGCGAGAGAAGATCAGGCATGACACGGTGAAAGACAGGTCCTTTCCTCAGAGAAGAAGGCGGAAGCAGTTCCCTCCCCTCCCTCATTCCTGTGCTCGTCACGGGAGTCCAGCGTGCCCAAGTCCTTGGGCACGAGAGAGTCTTTCACGAATAGGAGTTCAATCACGGCGCGGACGCGCCGTGGCTGGATTCCTGTGACGAGCACAGGAATGAGGGATGAGAGGGCGTGCCATGCAGCCCCTCATCTGCCTTCCGGCATCTTCTCCCCGACGGGGAGAAGCGGAATCGTCTCGTTTCCTAGAAGCGTCTGCAGTGGAAAGAGAAGCGAGCGGCTTGCTCCATCTTCTCCCCAGCGGGGGTCCGAAGGACGGGTTGAGACCCGTGGCTCAACCCCGGTCGATGGCCCGAGGGGTCGGATAGGGCCATACGGCACAACAGTTTTGTTGCACCCCACTCCCAACACTCACCCACCAATCTCCGCTGAAATCAGCTTCCCCAGCCGGCTGATCCCATCCTCGATCATCTGCTCATTCGCGCAGGAGAAGCTGACGCGGAAGGTGTTGGCGCCGGAGCCGTCGGCGAAGAAGGCTTTGCCGGGCACGAAGGCGACCTTGGCGGTCTCGAGCGATTTCGCCAGCAGCTTGGCGCCGTCCATGCCTTCCGGCAGCGTGATCCAGATGAACATGCCGCCTTCCGGCTTCGTCCAGCTCGTGCCCTTGGGCATGTACTTCTCGAGCGCCGCCAGCATGCAGTCGCGGCGATGGCTGTAGGCCGCTTTAATCTTGGCAACCTGCTTGTCGAAACCGCGCACGGCGACATCGGATATCGCTATCTGATTGATCGTTGAGGAATGCAGGTCGGCCGCCTGCTTCATCAGCACCAGCTTGCGGATGACAGGCGCATTGGCGACGATGAAGCCGACGCGAAGGCCGGGCGCCAGCGTCTTGGAAAAGCTGCCGCAATAGATCGTTCGCGTGTCGTTGATATGGCCCTTCTCGGCGATCTCCAGCGCCAGGATCGGCGGGATCGGCTCACCGTCGTAACGCAGCGACTGGTAGGCGGCATCCTCGATGACGGCAATGTCGAGCTCTTCGGCGAGCGCCAGCACCCGCTTGCGGCCGGCGAGATCGACGGTTTCGCCGGTCGGATTGGAGAAATCTGCGGAGAGATAGGCGAATTTCACCTTGCCGCCGGCAGCCGCAGCCGCCACGCGGTAGGACTCGGGCGTCCGGTTGCCGCTCGGCGTCAGTTGGTCATAGGCCGGCTCATAGGCATTGAAGGCCTGCAGCGCGCCAAGATAGGTCGGCCAGGTCACGAGCGCGGTATCATTGGGCGAAAGAAAGAGCTTGCCGAGATAATCGAGCCCCTGCTGTGAGCCGGAGACAATGAAGACATTGTCGAGCTCGCAGGGAATGCCGAGGGCGGCCATCTGCTTGACCAGCCATTCGCGCAGCGGCTTGTAGCCTTCGCTGACCGAATATTGCAGCGCCGAATTGACGGCGGCACCTGCGAAGATATCGGCATAGGCCCGCTGGAATTCGTCGGCCGGAAACAGCGCCGGATCCGGAATGCCGCCGGCAAAGGAAATAATGTCGGGCTGGTCGAGAAGCTTCAGGAGCTCGCGGATTTCGGATGCGCGCATGCGCGATGAGCGCGACGCAAACATGGTGTCCCAGTTCAGCATGGAGGTTTCCTCGTATTTTCTGTACCGCCGACAAATCATGCGGCGGAAATTATGTCAATAATGCTGACCTATTTTCTTGTCATAGCGATAAGTTGGAGATCACATATTCCAAAGCCTGGGTATGAAATTCGCGAACGTCATTCCCGATAAGAATGAAGTTCCCGAATCGACCGATGGTGACGCCATCCTCGATCGCAGGCGCTCGATTCCGAATTTGTTGCTCGACGTCAGCCACCTCAAGCGATTATTCCTCTCATCAAGCCGAAACCGGCTGCTTCAGACCTTTCCAAAACCGGCTCGGCGGCGGTAGTGTCGCCGCCACTATTCAATTTACTATCAAGGTGCCAGCAATGACCGTGATGTCGGCCTCTCCTGAAATCAAAATCGAACTCCACAAGACCCCCGTCTCGGACGCCGACCGCATCCATGCACTGGAGACGCCCGGCTTCGGCAAGATCTTCACGGATCACATGGTCCTGGCGCGATGGACGGCCGACAAGGGCTGGCATGATACGAAGGTTACGCCCAGGCGACCCCTGGAGCTCGATCCTGCGAGCGCCGTGCTGCATTACGCTCAGGAAATCTTCGAAGGCATGAAAGCCTACAAGGCAGACGATGGCCGGATTCTGCTCTTTCGGCCTGAAGAGAACGCACGCCGCTTCGCGCAATCGGCAACCCGCATGGCGATGCCTCCCGTGCCCGAAGAGCTCTTTTTGAAGGCGGTCGAAGCACTGGTCCGCGTCGACAAGGCCTGGATTCCGGCTGGCGACGCCAGCCTCTACCTTCGCCCCTTCATGTTCGCCAACGAGGCGTTTCTCGGCGTTCGTCCGGCTCAGGAATATATCTTCTGCATCATCGCCTCACCGGTCGGCGCATACTTCAAGGGCGGCGCGAAGGCCGTCTCTCTTTGGGTCGAAACCGAATACACCCGTGCAGCCAGCGGCGGCACCGGCGCTGCAAAATGCGGCGGAAACTACGCAGCCAGCCTCGTGGCGCAAGCGGAAGCCGCGAAGAGGGGTTGCGATCAGGTCGTCTTCCTGGATGCCGCGGAGCATCGCTGGGTCGAAGAACTCGGCGGCATGAACGTCTTCTTCGTGATGAATGATGGATCGATGGTGACCCCGCCCCTTGGCGGCACGATCCTGCCGGGCATCACTCGGGCTTCCGTCATCGTGCTCGCAGAAGAAAGGGGCTTGCGCGTGGAGCAGCGTCCCTATTCCTTCGCGGAATGGCAGGAGGATGCCGCCAGCGGCAGGCTTGTCGAAGCGTTCGCTTGCGGCACTGCCGCAGTCCTGGCGGGCATCGGCCTCGTTCGACATGCCGGCGGCGAGTTTCTGGTCGGAGACGGACAGACTGGCAAGCTGACCAGCGAACTGCGACAGCAGCTCGTCAGTCTGCAGAAGGGCGTAACGAACGATGAGCACGGCTGGACGCGCCTGATCCCGGCCTGACCTTCAGACCTTTCACGCGAACGGCGGCGCCAGCACTGACATGGTGGGCGCCGCTCTCGGCCTCGCCTTCAAAGCAGCCGGGCTGACGACAGTTCTCGAACTCGCCGACGCGATGCAATCATTAAAGAAGACTGACCCTCATGTGACCCAAGCGCTCGACGGCGGGCGGCAACGCTTCTATCACGGGGTGGGGAATCGTAACAGGCATCAGGGACAGCTGAACCGGCACGCACGGACGGCAGGAAATTCAATGGCGAAAATGACGATCTCGCTTCCGGATAATCTGGCGGATTACATCTCGCGCCGTGTCGCAAGCGGCAGATACGACAGCGCCGACGCATTCCTGGCGGAGCTGATCGCGAAGGACCAGGACCATCGTAAGCTTGAGGACGACGAACTGCGCGAGATCCTGAGGCAGGCCGAGGAGAGCGGTATCAGCGACCGGCGCATTCCCGACATTTTGTTGGAAACGAAGGTGAAGCTGCGTGACATCAACCTATAGGCTGACCCGAACGGCCGACGCCGTACTGTCAGGCATCGACGAATATGCCAATCTACATTTCGGCGAGGCGCAGGCAGATGCCTATCTTCTTGACTGGGATCGGATTTTAATACTTCTCTCGCGCGTGCCCTCCATGGGCGATGAGTGCGACGCACTTGGCGCCGGCCTGCGCCGCCTCCTCCACATGCGTCATGTCGCCTTCTACCGGCAAATACCCGACGGCATCCTCGTCATCGACATCATCGGCGCCGACCGGCTTGCCGAAAGGCATCTCCAATCCAACCGACGATCCGGACCGGCCGCTCCCCATGCCCCATGACAGCACCTCCGCCTTCTACGACAATAACGCAGCGATATACGCCAATCGCGCGCGCAGCCTGCCGAAACAGAAGCTCGACACTTTTCTTGCCCGACTTGCGCCGGGGGCCGCGATCCTCGAACTTGGCTGCGGCGGCGGACAGGACAGTGCCTACATGCTCTCTCAAGGCTTCGACGTGACGCCGACCGACGGTTCACCCGAACTCGCGGCACAAGCCGAGGCGCGAATCGGCAGGGAGGTCAGGGTCATGCTCTTTGAGGATCTCAACGCCGAGGCCGCGTTCGACGGCATCTGGGCCGAAGCGAGCCTCCTTCATGTCCCGAGAACGACCCTGGCCGACGTCTTCGCCCACATTCACCGCGCGCTCAGAACCGGCGGCATCCTCCACGCAAGCTTCAAGTCGGGAGAAGCCGAAGGGCATGATGGCTTCGGGCGCTATTACAACTATCCATCCGCCCATTGGCTGTCGGCGCTTCTGACGGCAGGCGGCTGGCGCAACCTCGCCGTCGAGGAAAGCGATGGCGGCGGATATGACGGCATGCCGACCCGCTGGCTCATCGTGAGTGCGCAACGATAAAGGTCGGAGCTTCGCCCCGTGTTTGGCGGCAGTCTTGGCGCCCGCCGCGCGTTCAGGCGACAACATCGTACTCCTCCCGCGCATGTCACGGGAATGACGGACGGAATTTAACTGCCTCCCTGCATTGTCACTCCGGCGGTACGCGCGAAAGGCAGCAGCCGCTATTGGTCGAGGAGGCGGTTCGTAAGCCAGTGCCGCTGCAACGGAACCATCCGCTGCCTCCACGGTTGAATCGTATATCTGCGCACTTGCCTCTCGGAGCATGCCATGGCTGTACTTTCACCCGACGATAGAGACGCGGCCGCCTATCCGATACAGTCACTCTTCGTCCCGTTCCCTTTCGTCTGCTTCACGCTTGCGCTCGCGACCGATATCGCCTTCTGGCAGAGCAACAACCTCATGTGGCAAAACTTCTCCGCCTGGCTGTTGTGCGCCGGCCTCGTGTTCGGTGTGATTGCGATCGTGGCTGGTTTGATTGACCTCGCGCGGCCCCGGACCCGTCCGTTGCGGTCGGCTTTCCCGTCTGTGCTTCTCTACCTGATCATCCTCGCCCTTGCCTTCCTGAACAGCCTTGTCCATGCCGGCGACGGATGGACTGCCGTCGTGCCTTATGGACTGGCGCTCTCGGCCGTTACTTCAGCGCTTTGCCTGGTGGCAGCCGCTGTTTCCGCCCGCAAATATGCCAGATTGGCCTGGAGGGTATGATGATGAGATCCCTCATTCTCGCCACCTCGGTTCTATCGCTTTTCCTCGGATTCGGTACGTCGGCGCGGGAGGCCGAATTCGATCTGTCGCAGCAGATCGGCCCGGATCCGGTTCTGCCTGAGCCATCTTCCTCCCTGATATCTGATGTGAAGGTCGCGGAAGTGGTCGGCTGGAAGGAAGGAGAGACTCCTGCCGTTCCCGACGGCTTGAAGATCAGTGCCTATGCGAAGGGCCTTGCCAATCCACGCACGGTCCATACCCTGCCAAACGGCGACGTGCTCGTCGTCCAGTCCCGCGGCCCGACCGGCGAACCGACCTCGCGGCCGAAGGATCTCATCCGCGGCTGGATCATGTCGATCGCCCACGGTGGCAGCGGTGAACAGAAAGAGAGCAATATCATTACGCTGCTGCGTGACACCAATCGCGACGGCACCGTCGATGAACGCCATGACCTGCTGAAGAAGCTCGATTCTCCCTTCGGCCTTGCCTGGATAGACAATACGCTTTACGTCGCCACGACGAGCGCCATCCTGGCCTACCCTTACGAACTCGGACGGAACGAGGTCGCCGCGCAGCCGAAAATCCTGACGCCGCTTCCCGGCGGCCCGATTAATCATCATTGGACAAAGGATCTGGCCCTCAGCCCCGACGGCCGGACGCTCTATGTCTCGGTCGGATCGAATTCCAATATCGTTGAGAACGGGCTCGAAGCAGAAAAAGGTCGTGCAGCGGTCTGGCAGGTCGACCGGCAGACCGGCGCGGCCCGCGTTTTCGCCTCCGGTCTGCGCAACCCGAACGGCCTTGCCTTCAACCCCGAAACGGGTGCGCTCTGGGTTGTCGTCAATGAGCGTGACGAGCTCGGCCCAAACCTCGTTCCCGACTATATGACCTCTGTGGAGGACGGCGGCTTCTACGGCTGGCCTTGGAGCTACTACGGCAACCACGTCGACGCTCGCGTTCATCCGCCACGAACCGACATGGTCGAAAAGGCAATCCGACCGGACTACGCCCTGTCCAGCCATGTTGCCGCGCTCGGATTGACCTTCTCGATGAATTCCGCGCTTCCAGCCGCATACGCCAACGGCGCCTTCATCGGCGAGCACGGCAGCTGGAACCGGAATAGCTTCAATGGTTACAAAGTTGTCTTCGTACCGTTCCAGAATGGCAAGCCATCTGGCAAGGCGCAGGACGTCGTCACAGGCTTTATCCAGGGCGATCAGGCAAAAGGGCGACCGGTCGGAGTGGGGATCGATGGGACGGGAGCGTTGCTTGTTGCCGATGATGCCGGCAATACCGTTTGGCGCGTCGCTTCATCCGACGGCAAAGTTACGCCGCAGCCAATTGGCACCGACCAGCTTTCCGGGAATCCGCAAAGCTCGACGAATTCGAACACGGCGCGGACTTTCGATTCGAACCCCGGCATCGGAACGGAAACGACGAATTCCACCACCCAAACCCAGGGACATCGAGCCTCGGCCGACGAGCGCTTGACGGGCCAGAAACCACTTTCCGGACTGCCGGACAAGTTTCAGCCTGTGCAGATGCAGATTGCCCCTGCGGCCGGCCCCTAAGGACTTGGTGGAGGCCCAATTCGGAAGAAGGACTGAAATGACATCCGGATAAACGCCAACGGAGGTTTGGCATGCCGACCACATCCCGGAAGTTCAAACGACTCCTAAGCGCGCTATCGCTCACCGTGGCGATCCTCCCCCTATCGCTCCAGGCGAACGCACAGGCGCCGCCTGACAAATGCGTCGCCCCGTCACAGTCAAACCAGGATCGCGATTCAGCGGATGACCATCAAGATCTCTCCAAGAAACTGGATGACTGCAACGGCGAACTCAGGCCTCCTCCCATCGGCGACACCGAAATGGTGGAACCGGCGCCCGACACCGGTAATTCGCGCATCATCCGTCCGGGAGATATGCCGCCCAACACCAATCCGTCGCACAATTCTGATGACTAAATTCACCGTCCAGAGATCTGTGTGTCGGCCGAGAAGGGCCATCTCGCACACAATTGGCGGGTTTTTCTTCTTCAGCGGGAACCGAAAACCATCAAGAGGGTTCGACCACATCTGACGAAGCCGGCTCAAGCTGAACATGCCGCAGGTATCTCAAAAGCGGACGAAGACTGGAGGGGGAGATACCGAAGATCCCTTATTGACCACCTGTCTCCCTGGATGGATCGCCCGTTCGCTCGCCAGAAGCGGAATTCACCGAATGAGCCAATTGGCAGATATGAAGAATGCCGAACTCCTCAAGCTCGCAGGGATCGGCCCCCGGTCCGTCGAGCAGATACGGTCGGCGATCAGAAAATTCAAACGTAACCGGACACACGTCTCGGCGGCGCGGTCGAAGCAATGATTGACGCTGCGGATCGGAGTACGGAATGAACGAGAAGGCTCGACTGGAAAGGGACATCGCAGCCCTGAGGCCATGGTTTCACAACCTGCGAATTAGCGGCGTACAGACCGCGCCTGATCATTTTCTTGGTGACTACCCGTCATTCAAATGGGCCCACTTTCAGCAGGTTGTGCCTGAAGATCTCCGGGGGTGCAGCGTTCTCGACATCGGCTGCAACGCCGGATTCTATTCACTTGAAATGAAAAGAAGAAATGCCGGACGGGTCGTCGGAATCGACTCCGACCCGCATTATCTCAGGCAAGCCGAGTTCGTAGCCAGACAGACAGGTGAGGATATCGAGTTCAAGCTGATGTCGGTGTACGAGGTGGAAAAACTGAAGGAGAGATTTGACCTGGTCCTTTTCATGGGTGTCCTTTATCACCTGCGGCATCCGCTGCTGGCACTCGACCTTCTGCATGAGCATGTCGTCGGCGGCCAGATGCTGTTTCAATGCATGCAGCGGGGGGAAGAGGAAGTCGCGGCACTCAGCGAAAATTACGACTTCTTCAACACGACAATATTTGAGCAGCGCGGCTTTCCCAAAGTGTATTTCTTGGAAGAACGTTACGCTGGCGACCCCACAAATTGGTTCATTCCGAACAAGGCGGCGGTCGAAGCGATGCTGAGAAGCGCCGGGTTTGTCATTCGTGCCAATCCGGAACGGGAGGTTTATCTGGTGGAACATGGAAGCCGCCACCCGATGGCGGAACCGCCTCCGTCACTTTGCTGAAAAACTTCGGATCCAGACCGCTTCCGCAGTCAGGCTCCGATCAACTGCGGCAGGCGGTCCAGGTAGCGTTTGATGGTGCTTTCAATCCGCTCCCTCTCGGCGCCATCGACGCTCGCCCTCGCCTGCGACCACAAACCTATCTGGAAACCGAGATAACATGCCTCGAAAAGCTTGAGCACATCATAGCGCAAATCGCAGTCCGCTTCCTGAGCGACGAGATCGGCAAGACGATCACGCTCCTTACTCGAGAGTTCGAATTCCACGCAGGCGCCCACGACGTCCCAGGCAATGTCCTGACACCCGATCAGATCGTGGGCCGCGTTGTGATCGAGCGCATCCGTCTTCACGATGCGCCCGTTGGTGGTCGTCAGCCATTCCCATGGGTGAAGCCGGTTGTCCGTATCGACCCGTCGCAATCGTCCGGCTAGCCGCTCGGGCGTGCTTATCACGCATCCCAATTTTTCTGCCGTGTCCGATCCTGCCGCTTTCGCAATATTGAAAATCGCCATCTCACACAGTTTCTGAATCGACGCGCCGCCGTTTCGCGCCGGGAGGTGACGGGCACGAAAACCGAGATAACGTCCGAGGTGATCCGCGATGTCGCGCCTGCTGACAGCGCTATGGTCGAAGGGCGTTCCATCCAGCCATTCTTCGATGATAAATCCGTAACAGGTGCCGGCGATCCTAGGGATAAAGCCGGCTTCGCTCAGCAAAGAGCCTCTTCTGGCCTTGTCCACGTCGCTCCCACCAAGCCCGGCAAACTTGACAAGCCACGCCCCTCCTTCGGCTTCCATCAGGAATTTGCGTTTTTCCATTTGCATATAGCTCGGCGGCCAATGTGAAGGATCGCGATACCGAACCGCGCGCCATGCGCCACCGGACAGGTCCCGCCACGACGAACGCGCACCGCCGACAACATCGGCCGCCCATGTCTGCAGACGATGTTTCGGATCTTGGGCCTTGAGGGCGAGATCGTCGACGCTGACGACATGGCGTGGCCGATCTCGCCACCGGGTCCGATGCTGCTCGCTAGCCTGCGGGCCTAGTTCACCCGTGTGGCTCGGGAAAAAATGAAGCCGATCAGACGCCACGCCGTTCTCCTGCAACCAGTCCGCAACGCAGCCGAACGAGCTCCCCGATAGCCCTGGCCCTTCATCGACGATGGCGAAATCGGTTTCAGGGTCGGCAAGAATGCGCTTGGAAAGAGCCGGTGTGACGCGTACGTACCGCTCGAAGGGGTGGCCAGTCGGGCGCAGCGAACAGGCCGGCTCGGCATCCAAGGCTGCGGAAACCAGAGCCGCGAGTCCGGTCCCGATGCTTCGGATCCCGATGACGACTGTTTTAGATGTCAAGTTTGAGATCGAAGCCGCCTCGATATAGCTCTCGGGATACAAAGCATAGAAGGCGTAGCCCTCTGCGCGCTTCATCCGCACCGGATCGGCGCTAGCGAGAAATTCGAGTTTGGCTGTCCAATCCTCTGGAAAGGACAAACTGCCGGAAAACCTGTTTCGCCACGATTGCATGATCTCCCGCGCCTGCATGCGCAGAAGTTTCGCGCCTGCATCCTGCAGCTCGGAGATATCGTCCGCGCCTTTTCTCCCGAATTCCTGATCGGCCAGTCCCTGAACCAGTTCTCCAGTCAGGATGAATGCTCGAACCAGGGTTTCGTGGCGCTGCCGGCTCGGCTGCATTTCGATGCTCGCCATCATCATTCTTGAAATCGATGCGCGTACTGCTGCTGCGTTCTCGATGTGCTCGACATCGCCATAGACCAGCATCCGGTCCTCCTTCCTTGCAGCAATGCCTGCCCGAGCTGGTTGGATCATCGTCAGACGCGATCGAAAAAAACGGGAAGGTCGGGAACCGGCGCAGTTCCCGCTTGTTAGCTTTGTAGATGCCTCAGCAAGCAGCCCTTGGAGGGAACCATGCGTTCGAAATCCATTCGCGTTGGATTGGTGGGAGTTGGCAATTGCGCCTCGTCATTGGTTCAAGGACTTACCTACTATGATAACGCCCGGGAAAACGAGCCGGTTCCAGGTCTCATGCACATTGATCTCGGCGGATATCATGTGCACGATATTGAGATATCTGCGGCCTTCGACGTCGCCGCTTCAAAAGTAGGGCGCGATGTCGCGGAGGCGATATACGCCGAACCAAACAACACGCAGCGTTTCGCAGATGTCGCTCCGCTTGGCGTCGAGGTGAAACGCGGCAGGACGATGGATGGGATAGGGAAGTATCTCCAGGATCGGATCGAGGAATCGGCGGAGCCGCCGGCGGACGTGGCGGAAATCCTCAGGCAAACCGGGACGGAGGTGCTAGTTTCCTATCTTCCCGTTGGCTCGGAAGAAGCAACCAAGTGGTATGCCGAACAGGCGCTGGCGGCAGGTTGCGCTTTTATCAATTGCATTCCGGTCTTCATAGCCTCCAAACCGGAATGGCAGCAGAAGTTCGCAGCCCGGAAGCTGCCGATCATCGGCGACGATATCAAGAGCCAGGTGGGGGCAACGATCGTCCACCGAATGCTCGTCAATCTCTTCCGCGAACGGGGCGTCCGTGTGGATCGCACCTATCAGCTCAATTTCGGCGGAAACACTGATTTTCTCAATATGTTGGAGCGCGAGCGGCTGGAATCAAAGAAGATCTCAAAGACCCAGTCGGTCACCAGCCAATTGGATATTCCGCTTCCTGCCGACGATGTACATGTCGGACCAAGTGACCACGTCCCCTGGCTCACCGATCGTAAATGGGCTTATATCAGGCTCGAGGGCACCACTTTCGGGGGCGTGCCGCTCAATGCGGAGCTCAAGCTTGAAGTGTGGGACTCGCCCAATTCAGCCGGCGTTGTCATCGATGCAGTACGCTGCGCGAAACTCGCCCTCGACCGAGGCCTGGGCGGAGCTCTGACAGGGCCGTCGAGCTATTTCATGAAATCGCCGCCGCAGCAGTTCACCGATTACGAGGCCCGCCGCCGGACGCAGAATTTCATCGACGATGAGGAGGATGTTCTGCGCGGAGCCGCGGAATGACGGCAACTTTCTTCCTGGTTCGTCACGCAGCGCACGACAATGTCGGGAATTTCCTGGCGGGCCGTACAGCCGGTATTTCGCTTGGCGAATCCGGACGCTCGCAAGTTCAGCGTCTCGGGGAGAGGCTGCGCCGAGAGGACATCAATGAGATCTACACCAGCCCGCGCGAACGAACACGGGAGACTGCAGTAGGTATCGCATCAACCTGTGGCCTGTCTCTGCCGCAAACAGACGATGCTTTGGACGAAGTGAATTTTGGCAACTGGTCCGGAAAAACCTTCGAAGTTCTCAATGATGATCCCCTTTGGCGCCGATGGAATACCACACGCAGCCTCGTCCGCACGCCAGGAGGCGAGACGATGCTGGACGTCCAAACTCGGATTTTCGGGCTCATAGAGACATTGGCCCGTCGCGGCAACGATAGGCGCTTAGCGCTGGTGTCTCATGCCGATGTCATCAAGGCGGCTGTCAGCCATGTTCTGGGACTGCCAATCGACGCTTGGCCCAGATTTGATATTGCACCGGCCTCCGTCACCACCGTTGTGGTCGGCGACTGGGGTGCAAAAGTGATGACGCTCAACGAAGTGACCTTATAACCCGTTCGTTAAATCCTGCCCGGGGAAGTCAAATGATCGAAGCCACGATGATCTGGAACGAGCCGAACAACAAATCGCACTGGGATCCGGAGATCGATCCTGAATGGAGCCTGTTTGCGCAAATGGCAATCCTGGCGGCCGATGCAATCGCAGCCAAGAATCCGGAACTGACGAAGGTGCTCGGCGGAATATCTCCAATCGACCCCTTCTTCATTAGCCGCATGAAGAATTACGGCGTGCTCGATCACCTCGATGCCGTCGCGCTGCATGGTTTTCCCCTCGACTGGAATCTCTGGCAAATTCATGAGTGGCCGGAGAAAATCAACGAAATACGCGCTGTCACCGATCTGCCGATCTGGGTCAGCGAAGTGGGCGTCTCGACCTTCGGTGCGGAGGAAGTGCAATTGTGGGGCCTGCAACGAACTGCCGAGTTGCTCAAGGGCAAAGTCGAGCGCTGCCAATGGTACAGCCTCTACGACCTCCCTCGATCATGGGAGGCAACAACGCGTCATCGCGAAGCCGAAGGCTCCTCCTACTATCGGCACTACTATATGGGCATTCTGCGCGAAGACGGAACGCCCAAACCGGCGCTTGAGGAGTTTGCCAAACACACGCCTGATTTAGGGCTGGTGCAATGGTTCCACTTCGAAGACCCGCGGCTGGATGAGGCTGCTGCCTGGATGAGGCGGTTAGGCGTGAAATCTGTGCGCACCGGACTTTCCTGGGCGGACCGATTCCGGCCCAACGCCCTCGATTGGTTCGACCGGCAGATGCAGGCCCTCGAAGATTTCGACGTAACGGTGACGTTCTGCTTCACGCCGGAGCATAGAGGTATCGCGCCGCACCATACCAGTGCGCCCCTGGTGCCCGAAGAATTCGCCGGCTTCTGCGAAGAAATGGTCGAACGTTACGCACCACACAGAGATAGCGGATATGTGTCGCGCGTTGCCAAGTCAGCAGCCCGACTGCTGGGGGCTTGAATCACGTGCGTCCTTCGGAGCCGGCTAAACCCAGGCTCTGGGCTATCCTGCCGATCGGTCCTCGGGAATAGGCGACCCCCTGATAGCATGCCAAGGCAGCACGAGCCCACAGAATGTAAAGTCTGGGGCTTTGCAAAAAAACGGCGATCGAAAAGACGCGATGACTCCAGAAGCTGATCCAATAGCGCATGATGTAAACCGCCATGCGCTGTCGGGATAAGCCATGTCTGCCGGGACGGACGCGTTTTCGCGGGCGCATGCCCAAACGAGGCCAGGTCAGCCGGAATGCGAGACCCTCGCGACGCTGGCGGAATCCGGCGGCCTGGGTGGCTACGACAAAGTCGGAATCGACGTAAGACAGTGCGATCCTCTTCTCAGCAATCCCCGCATGGATCACATCTAGAAGTGCTGTTGAGCGGACGATCACCACGTTGGTTCCTCTTCCATCAGAGGAGTAGGGCTCCTTCCAGGCATCCCCGAAAGCGATGTCGGCCGTTTCTGCCACGACGTCGTCGCAGAAATTGCAGGCGGAGTTCTGAAAGAAACCCGCACCCCAGTCCCCATCGACCAGATGCCACCAGTCCTGGGCGCACGTCTCGCCGTTTTCGAGTGTCAGCTGAGCCCGATACCAATTCGCAGGCCGATCCTGGGTTTTCTTCCTGTAGTCGAGCCGTTTAACCTTCCCGATGTCCTGCCCCATCTGCCATGCGAAGCTCTCGGCCATTCGCGCGCTTTTCATGTGGCCGCAAAACAGCCCAAGCGTGAAGGCAATTCGCTCCTTCAATACTGGGTCATCGTCACAGGCCAGTCGCACCGCCTTGATGAAACAAGGAATCCCAACCACGGCATACCGGCCCGGCGCCTCGCGAATGGACTGAAGTACTCCGGAAAGCTCGACTGGATAATATCGAGATTTAGCGCCCGCCTGAAGTTCCTGCAGATCACGTGACAGCGAATAATGAAACAGGCGCCGTTCCGATTGCGGATCATCGCTCTCCTTGACGTGAGCAACACCGTCAACAAGCCCCAGGCGCAGCAATTCCGCTGCCACCCAGGTGACCATGCCGCCGGAGCTGCCGTTCGAACGGTATTCCCCTTCCTCGACATGGCCGACAAAGGCAGCCTCGTAACGACCCAGCAGAGCGTCTCGGTTTTTCGCACCGGCAAAACATTCGGCCGCCAATTCATCCTCGTCCCGGGCCACCGGTGAAAACGGGCAAATTCGCGCAAAATCTTCATCACGGGCCTGCAACCACGTCTTCGGGCCTGCCGGCTTCATCTGCCCGTACCGGTCGAGTTCCATGTGAACATCAGGTCGCGCTGAACTTGCGACACAGGAGCCGCAGCCGATGCAGCAGCCGGAGCCTGCAATATCCTTGGGAGCCATGCCTGGCGCGAGCCGATTCTTTTGACCGGAGCTATTGCAAGGCATGGCTGAGATAGGCGTTGGATGTGTCGCGCAGCGAAGATATCCGCTGCGAAATGCCCATAGGAAGGGGATTACCGAGGATGCCATCCAGATGCGTGGAAGTCGTATCTTCGGTCAGAACATGATCATCAGCTCGGACGAGCCGCGTTAGATCGCGAATCTTGTTGGAACGGTAATCGGAGAGGACGCATGCAAACGGCTTCTCGTTGACAAGCGAGAACACGCATCCATGAAAGAAGTTCGTCACGACAGCCTTTGCTTCGGAAATAAAGCTGGCGAAGTCCTCCGGGCCGGCGTCAATCCATTGCTCATCGGCCCAATCGTTCCGATAGCCGATGCTGACGAGCGGATATTCCCGGTCTCCTGCCCACCGGCGCACGGTATCCTGAAACCATGTGGGAAAACTGTGGCCGTAGACGGCTATATAGCCTGCCGCCTCCCCGTCATGCCGGCTCGCCTTCATCGTCTGCGGAAATTGCAGGCAGGGGTCGAGAACGAGTTCGGGCTCTATTCCCAATGTCTCGCGGATGATCCGCTCCGAATGGAGGTCCCGGACAGAAATATGAGAGAACTTTCGCAGCTTTTCCGCCCACCCCTCCAGTCGCTCCGACGATGTCAGACTTCCAAACGTCGCGGCATAGGAGACAAGACGCCCGCATCGCAGGCCTTCTCCATAAAACACCGGATACCCACCATACCAGGGATGGCGAAGGTTCCACACCTCGTCGCTGCCGACGACGATGAGCGAATAGTCGTCCATCGCGGCTGGGTTCTCCAAGGGAAACGGCGATGAAAGAGGCAAGCTGGCAAACGATTGAAAGAATTTCCGGATCTTCGCTTTGTAGAGCGGGTAGTCTTCCTTCGGCGTTGCGGCAGGAAGCAGCGGTTGCAGCGCGCATTGCCATTCCGCGCGGTTCACGCGATCAGACATGTGTTCCAGAAGAACGGCTTCTACTCCCATGGACGCGAGGCCCTCGGCCAGACAGCGTGCCTGCCAGTAGGAGCCATAATTTATGCAGCGATGAAAGGTAAGAATTCCGGCCTTAGACATCTGGTCCCTGAAGCAGATCGAATAGATTCCACTAACCGACCAACTCCAGTTCCGTTCCCAACAAACCGCAGCTCGCCTCTTGGTTCGGGAGCAGCTTTCTTCAGTATGTCGCAATGAATCAGATAACCCCCAGCTCAGCCGGGGGTTATCTGCAGTCTGGAGGCTGGAGCTTTTACTCCGGCCTTTCCGTTTTGCTTCGCTGAACCAGCTTAGTTGACCGATTTGTCGACCAGCTTGTTCTTGCCGATCCAGGGCATCATGCCGCGCAGCTTGGCGCCGACTTCCTCGATCTGATGGCTGTCGTTGTTGCGGCGGATGCCCTTGAAGCGGGCCGCACCCGACCGGTATTCCTGCATCCATTCGGAGGTGAACTTGCCGGTCTGGATGTCCTTGAGCACGCGCTTCATCTCAGCCTTGGTTTCTTCGGTGATGATGCGCGGGCCGGTGACGTATTCGCCCCACTCGGCCGTGTTGGAGATCGAGTAGTTCATGTTGGCGATGCCGCCTTCATAGATCAAGTCGACGATCAGCTTCACTTCGTGCAGGCACTCGAAATAGGCCATTTCAGGCGCATAGCCAGCCTCAACCAGCGTTTCGAAACCGGCGCGGATGAGCTCGACGAGACCGCCGCAGAGAACGACCTGTTCGCCGAAAAGGTCGGTTTCGCATTCTTCGCGGAAGTTAGTTTCGATGATGCCGGAACGGCCGCCGCCAACGCCGCAGGCGTAGGAGAGAGCGAGTTCAAGGGCGTTGCCGGAGGCGTTCTGATGAACGGCAACGAGGCAGGGAACGCCGCCGCCCTTTTGGTATTCGCCGCGAACCGTGTGGCCCGGGCCCTTCGGGGCGATCATGACGACGTCGACGGAAGCTTTCGGCTCGATCAGGCCGAAATGGACGTTGAGACCGTGGGCGAAAGCGATGGCAGCGCCGTCGCGGATGTTCGGAGCGATGTCCGACTTGTAGATGTCGGCCTGGAGTTCGTCCGGCGTCGCCATCATCATCAGGTCGGCCCATCCGGCGGCTTCGGCGACGGTCATGACCTTGAAGCCATCGGCCTCGGCCTTCTTGATCGTGGGCGAACCGGCCTTGAGCGCGATGGCGACGTTCTGGGCGCCGCTGTCCTTCAGGTTCAGCGCATGGGCGCGGCCCTGCGAGCCGTAGCCGATGACGGCGACCTTCTTGGCCTTGATGAGGTTGAGATCGGCATCACGATCGTAATAGACGCGCATTTGAAGTTCCTTCCCTTGTGCTTGTCCTGTTGACTGTCATTAAGGCGAAATCAGCCGAGAGCCGGCATCTCCGCCAGAACCTTCTCCGTGCCGTAAAGCCGGAGGAAGGCGGTCACCGCCCTCTCCGCCTGGCGTGCGGTATCCTTGAGGCCCGGTTCGCCGAGCAGCATGCGCACATGCAGGTCGGAAACAACAAGGCCGTAAAGCGTGTGATAGGCTTCGTCGGCATCGGCAAAGCGCAGAAGCCCTGCCCTCTTGCCGGCATCGATCAGCGCCATGGCGCGCCGGTCAATCTGGCGGCGGCCGCGTTCGAGCAGGAGCTTGCCGAGCTTCGAGCCGTCGCGGTGGGATTGGCCGATCGCCAGCCGGTTCAGCGCCAGCGAGACGTCGCCGGCAAGCACTTCCAGCAGGTCGCGGGCGAAGATGACGACATGGTCGTGCAGGCTCGTCGCCGTAAGCCGTTCGCCATTGCGCTCGAAGGTGCGCACCTTGCTCGCCTGATAGGCGATCATCGCCGACAATAAGCCGTCGCGATCGCCGAACCACTTGTAGAGGCTTTCCTTCGAGCAATTGGCGGCGCGCGCAACACCGGAGGTCGTCAGCGCCTTCTCGCCGCCATCAACGAGCAGCCGCAGCGCCTGCTCCAGAACGGCGTTCTGGCGCGACGAAAATTCGCTCGGCTCAGCAATATCGACGGACACGGTCAGGGCTCCCATATACGTACCGTACGGTACGGTTCGCGACCTTTATGCGGCAATCCGATGAGGCCGTCAAGCAGGCCCGGCAGATTTTTATACGGGAAAGGCCGGTGGCTCACCAGAATTGGATAGGCGGACAGCGGATTGAGATTCCATAATGCTTCATAATGTCATTTGCCGGGAGCTTTCTATGTCGCGTCTACCTGCTGCCCTTCTCCTAGCCGGAGCGATGCTCCTGGCAACGACGCCCTTCACCGATCGCGCCGCCGCGCAGTCGGATAGTGAAGTCTATAACCGCATCGAGGAATTGCACGGTGATGCCGCCGGCTTCGACCGGCCGCTGCGCCAGCTCGTCCAGGCGATGCGCAGCGGCGATGCCGAGACCATCGCAGGCCTTGCCGAATATCCCCTGAGCGTAAAGGCAGATGGCGAAACCTATGATGTCGAAAACGCCGAGGATTTCATCCAGAATTTCGACGATCTGGTGACGCCGGAGACCCGTCGCGCTGTCGGCGGCCAGCAATATGAGGATCTCTTCGTCAGCAGCGAAGGAGTCATGCTTGCAAATGGCGCTGTCTGGATGGGTGCAGTCTGCGACGACAACGCCTGCGAGGAAAGCCATTGGGCGATCATCGCCATCAATAACTAGTTCGCGGCATTTGTCGCGCAGCGCTGTCAGCCATCGCTGCGAAGCTTGCGCGCCAAAGTCTGAAGCTCCTTGAACGCTTCGTAACGCCTGCGGTGAAGATCTGAAATCTCGCCTTCTGACGGCTGAAAACGCTTTTCCACCTTGGTGAGATCGCTCATTGCCTCGCCAACATCGGCAAATTGCCGGCCGGCGACAGCGCCGAGAATGGCCGCTCCCAGCAATACCGGCTCCTCGGCCTTCGTCGCCACCACTGGCTTGCCGCTCGCATCGGCGAGCACCTGGCGGACGAGATCGTGCTGACCGGCCCCGCCGCTGATGACGATGTTATCGACGGTCACGCCCGCCTCGGCCTGCGTGTCGATGATCTGCCTGAGGCCGTAGCCGATGCCGCAAAGCCCGGCGATGTAGAGCGCGACCATGTTGTCGACGTCCCGTTCCATGCCGAGACCGGCAATGACCGCGCGGGCGTGCGGATCGGCAAAGGGTGCACGGTTGCCGAGGAATTCGGGAACGACATGCAGCCCGGCCACCAGCCTGACGGCGTCGGAAGAACGGCCCGTCTTGCGGGTGGCCATGTCGGCAAGCAGGACCGGCAGCGCAACGCCGGCGCTCTTCGCAAGCTCCCTCGCCTCGCCGGCCGCTGGATGGAAGGAGAGAAGGTAATCGATCGCCGCGCCGGCGGCGCTCTGGCCGCCCTCGTTCAGCCAGAGGCCCGGCACCATCGCCGAATAATAGGGCCCCCAGACTCCGGGCACGAAAGACGGTTCTGTCGTCGATGTCATCGTGCAGGAAGAGGTCCCGAAGACATAGGCAAGGTTGGCTCGCGGATCGGCGCCGACGGTTCCGACACCGCCCGCATGAGCATCGATCAGCCCGGCTGCCACGGCAGTTCCGGGCGTCAGCCCGAGTTCCTCCGCCGCAGCCGCGCTCAGCCCCTGGCCGAGCGCCGAACCGGGCTCGACAATGACTTTGCCGATGCGGGCAAACCCTTCCTCCGCCAGCACGCCGAGACCGATCTGATGGAAATAACCGCTGTCCCACCGCTTCTCATGAGCGAGATAGGTCCATTTGCAGGTGACCGTGCAGGTCGAGCGCGAGAGGTCGCCGGTCGCTCGCCAGGTGAGGAAATCCGCAAGATCGAAGAATTGCCAGGCGGCATCGAATACCTCGGGGCGGTTTTCCCTGAGCCAGAGAAGCTTGGGCGTCTCCATCTCGGGCGAGATGCGGCCGCCGACATAGCGCAGCACGTCATGCCCGACGGCGTTGATGCGCTCCGCCTGCGGGACGGCGCGGTGGTCCATCCAGACGATGATGTCCCGGTCCGGATCTTCCGAAGGCCCGACTGGAAGCGGCTTGCCCCCTTCGCCGAGGACGACGAGCGAGCAGGTGGCGTCAAAACCGAGCCCGACCACTGAAGCCGGATCGACGCCGGCAGCGGCGACGGCCTCTCGCACAGCCGCGCAAACGGCGCTCCAGATTTCGCTGCTCGATTGTTCAACGATGGAACCGGCTTCATGAAACAGGCTGATATTCCGCTTGGCGGAGGCAAGCATGCTGCCGGCCATATCGAACAGGCCGGCCCGGGCGCTGCCGGTGCCGACATCGACGCCGATGACATATTTGGCGCCGGCTTCTGCGGTGTGAGATGTGTCGCTCATGATCTCTCGTTTCGGATCGGCAAGGATCGGGTTGATTAGCAGCTGCAGTCGATCTTCAATGTCTGTTGTCTGGAAAAATCCCCGCCTCCAGGGACATTACGCGGTCACGGCGACATGGCAAGGAGGCTGGCGCTGAATGCGCCCTCCGCCCGGGGCGCCATCACAGCCTCCCTCCGACTTTTTCCAGAATGGCGGGGAGCTCCCCCGCCCCAGTCGCAACGGCGGCGGCTCCGGCGGCATCAAGCACGGCGCGGCGGCCCGGCCTCGGATCGGCCGGATCGACGAATCCGATGGCCGCCATGCCTGCGGCGATTGCTGCCGCCACACCATGAACGCTGTCGTCGATCATGATGCATCTGGCCGGCCGGGCCCGGAAACGCTCGGCGCAATGCAGCAGCAGATCGGGGGCCGGCTTCGGCCGGGAGACGAATTCGGCGCTGAAGACGCCTTCCCCGAAGGCGCTCCAGAGATCGAGTTTGCCCAAGCTGTTGCGCAGCCGCCGCATCGTGCTGTTCGATGCGACGCATTTAGGGCGGTCGAGACTGTTGACGACCTCGGCAATGCCGGCAATGGGCGTCAGCGAGCGCGCGAATTCCTCGAATAGATGAAGATGCCACTTTTCGAACAACGTAGCGATATCGATGATCCCGTATTCGTGCCGGCACATCTCGGCGATGATGCTTTCCGAATTGCCGGTGAACTTGACATGAGCCTGCGCTGCGGTGATCGCAATGCCTGCGCCTTGGAGCGTTTCCGCCAGGGTACGGCTGGCAATCGGTTCGCTGTCGATCAGCACGCCGTCGCAATCGAAGATCACGAGATCGACGCTGTCCATGGTGCCTGACATGCCGGGATAATCGATGCGGCTATTGAGCATGCCTCACCCCCGCGCCTGCAAGGCGAGGTCCGGACGGTCCGTGGTTATCTGTCTGATCGGTTTGGCAAGCCAATATTCGAGATCGCTCATTTCGTTCGGAACCCAGGCCCCGAGCCGGTCGAGCGGCACGATCCTGGTGATCTCCTCCCACTTCGCCTGAAGCAGCGACTTTTCGACGGCGACGATATCCGAATATTGCATCATCAGGCTGAGGCCGCTCGCAAGGCCGAGACGCTCGGCAGACTTGGCGTCGAAGGACGACAAGGTGCGAATTCCAGGGGCGGCCTTGCGAATATCGGCAAGCACGTCGGGATGAAAACTCGTCAGGATCGAGCGCTCCATAAGACCAAGCCGCTCGACGGCGGCAAATGCCTCGGCGGCGAGCCCCTCGTAAGGCGTCCCATCGGCGTGGGTCTTCAGTTCGATATGAAGCTCGAGGGGCGTATTCTTGAAGACGGCGAGGACCTCTTCCAGGGTGGGGATTGCTTCCCCGTCACTGTCCTTGAGGCTGATTTCACGATGTTTTCCCGAGCCGAGATCGGCGACCGGCCCACGCGCATCCGTTGTGCGCTCCAGCGTCGGGTCGTGAATGGCGAGCATTTCGCCCGAACGCGTCAGGTGGATGTCGAACTCCACGCCGTCGACAGGCATCTGCGCGAGTTTGCGGAATCCCGAGAGACTGTTCTCGGGCCAGAGATTGCGGCCGCCACGGTGGCCGATGATATGCACCATCGTCTGAATATCCTTGAGATGTCGCGTGTTACTTTCCGGAGTCCACCATTCCCTTTGTGAACCAGCGTTGCATGAAGAGAATGACAGCCGCCGGCGGCAGCATGACGAGCAGCGCAGCGCTCATCGCAATGTTCCAGGCGGGCGCGGAGTCGGAGACCGGGACGAGCTGCTTCAGCCCGAGGACGGCCGTTCCCATCTCCTTGTCGGTGGTGAAGAGCAGCGGCCACAAATACTGGTTCCAGCCATAGAGAAACAGGATGATCGATAGCGCAGCGATATTGGCGCTCGACAGCGGCAGCAGGATATCCTTGAAGAACTTTAGAGGGCCGGCGCCGTCGAGCTTGGCCGCCTCGCAAAGTTCGTCGGGAACGGTCAGGAAAAACTGCCGGAACAGGAAGGTCGCCGAGGCGGAGGCGATCAGCGGCAGGATGAGGCCAGCATAGCTGTTGACCATGTTCCATTTCAACGAGGCTTCGATGCTGTATCCGGTCAGGTTTTCGACGATACCTGACAGGCCGATCGTGCCAGCCAGCCAGCGGATCGGCCCGGCCGCATCTGCGACCGCTTCATAGGTCGGAATGATGCGGACCTCGACCGGAAGCATCAGCGACACGAAGATCAGCCAGAACGCCGTCATGCGGAACGGGAAGCGGAAATAGGTGACGCCGAACGCGGCGATCAGCGAGATCGCCAGCTTGCCGACGACGATGCCGGCGGTGACGATGATCGAATTCAGGAACAGCTGGGAGAACTCGCCCTGTTGCCAGGCGGCGGCCAGGTTTTCGAAGAAATGCGAGCCCGGCACCACCGGGAACGGCGCCTGCTGAACCTCCGGCAAGGTCAGCGAGCCGGCGACGAAGGCGAAGTAGAGCGGCAGGCAGACAAAAACCGCGCCGATCAGCAATATGGCGTGGCAGAAGATCGAAAGACCGAGATGGCGTTCGGGCATGGCTACACCTGGTAATTGACCTTGCGCTCGAGCGCGCGGAATTGAACGATGGTGAAGAGGATGGCGATCAGCATCAAAAGCACGGATTGCGCGGCCGACGAGCCAAGGTCTAGCTGCACGAAACCATCCTGATACACCTTGTAGACCAGGCTGTTCGTCGCCCCGGCCGGGCCGCCGCGGGTGACCGCGTCGATAATGCCGAAGGTTTCAAACAGGCCGTAGACGAAGTTCATCACCACGAGGAAGAAGATCGTCGGCGAGATCAGCGGAAGTGAAATCGTGAAGAAGCGCCGGACGGGTCTTGCGCCGTCGAGCTTTGCCGCTTCCAGAAGCGAGACAGGCACGGCAAGCAATGCGGCGACGAGAAAGATGTAGTCGTAGCAGACATTCTTCCAGACAGAAGCGATAGTCACCAGCAGCTGCGCATCGAAAGGCCGCCGGTTCGGATCCCATTCGAAGCCGAACCCGTGCAGAAGCTGCGCGATCGGCCCAATCGCCGGATTGAACAGGAAGGCCCAGATCACGCCCGATATGACAGGCGCGATCGCATATGGAAGGAGGATGATGCTCTTGTAGATCCCCCTGCCCCTGATCACAAAATCGGTCGCGAAGGCAAACAGCCCGGCAAGCAGAAGCGTCGCGCAGTTCTGTGCAACGGTGAACCAGAGCGTGAACAGCGCGCTGCCGCGATATTCTGGGCTGGCGAAGAGATTGTAGAAATTTGTCAGTCCGACGAAAATCTCGGTGCCGCCGAAGGGATCGACCTGAACGAAGGCCAGCGATAGCGCCTTGTAAGAGGGAATGAAAAAGAAGAACAGCAGGATCAGCAGCTGCGGCGCGACAAGGCCGAAGGCAAGCCACGGTCTGTTGAAGTGGGCGGACTTCAACCCGGCCTCCGACGGCTGCGCGACCGAGCGGCCCGTCGACAGAAGATCGGGGATGCGAAGGCGCCGCGCGGCGCCTTCCATCCTTCCCAAGGTTCTACTTTGCTGCATGAAGCTGCTCATACTGGCGAAGGATCTGGTTTCCGCGGGTCGCCGCCGCATCCAGCGCCTGTTGCGGGGTCTTCTGGCCGGTCCAGACACCCTGGATCTCTTCCACCAGAAGCGCCATCGACTGGTTATGATTGCCGAAGCGGAAGCCGCGCGAATTGTCTGTCGGGGTACCGCGCGTGAGCTGGAGAATGGCGATCTCGCGGGTCGGGTGGTCCTTGAAGTAGCCCTCGGACTTGGCCTGCTCATAGGCTGTGTTCGTCACCGGGACATAGCCTGTCTGCTTGCTCCACCAGACCTGCGTCTTCGGTGAGGCGACGAAGTTCAGGAAGGCCGCCGCGCCGGCATATTCTTCTTCGGACTTGCCTTTGAGAACCCAGAGGGCCCCGCCGCCAATGGTGCTGTTTTTCGGCTCGATGCCTTCCTCATGCGACAGAAACGTTGCGCTCCAATTGAATTTCGCTCCGCTCTCGACGGCGGCGTGCGCCGCGGTGGAGGCCACATAAGTCGAGCAGGTTCCAGAGGTGAACAGCTGGTCTGGCGAGAGCCCCTGCCCGGCGATCTGCAGTATGCCGGCGTCCATCCACGTCTTGAGGCGTGTCACCTGACCGACCACCAATGGGCTCTTGTTGAAGATGAATTCGGTGTCGAGGCCGCCGAAGCCATTCGCCTTGGTGCCGTAAGGCTGGTCCTGGATCGCCGCGTAGTTCTCGATCAGGCTCCAGTAGAAGTCGTTCGCAAGCGCCATCTGGCACTTCGAGACACCTTTCTCCTTGATAGCGCGCAGTTGCTTGTCGAGCTCCTGCCAGGTCTCGCCCGGCTTGTCGAAGCCGGCTGCCTTGAAGTGATCGGCATTGTACCAGAAGATCGGCGTTGAGCTGTTGAAGGGCATCGCCGCCGGCTTGCCGTCGACCAGATAGAAGCCGGCGACCGGCGCGACGAAATCATTCCAGTCGACCTTGTAGCCTTCCTTCTCCATCAGCTGCGGCACTGGAATGATGGCGCCGGAATTGTACATGGTGAGGAACCCGCGCTCGGCGGCCTGGATCAGCACCGGCTGCTGATGGACGCGGTAGGCGGCCACCATCGCCGCCATGGTTTCCTCGTAATTGCCTTTGCCGATGCCGACGACCTCGTATTTGTCCTGCGAGGCGTTGAAGTCCTTAATCAGCTGGGTGGTAATTTCGGCCAGGCGGCCGCCTGCCGCATTCCACCATTCGATCTTGACGCGATCGGCGGCGCTGGCGTGGCCTGCATTCGTCAACCCGAGCGCCACCAATGCAGCGCCCGCCGCGATTGACCGGATTGTCCGTCCGAAACGGGATCCTATCAAAGACATTGCCGTCATTTCGTTTTCCTCTCCATTGCCTTTGTTCGCCGACCGGTGCGTGGAGCGCCGGTCAACCCCTCCCAGAGCGGCGATAAAACAAGGTTGGGGTCACTTGTTACAAATGTCAATAGCGTGTTACAAATGTATGACGACCTCGGAGGAAGGATGCCATGGCGGCTATCGAACTGATCGACCTGAAGAAGAACTACGGACCGGTTCCCGCGGTGAAAGGCATCAATCTGACTGTCGCGGACGGCGAAATGATTGTGCTGGTCGGCCCATCAGGATGCGGAAAATCGACCTTGCTGCGGATGATTGCGGGCCTCGAAGCCATAAGCTCCGGGCACCTTAGGATATCAGGCAACGACGTTGGCCATGTCGATCCGGCCGACCGCAACATCGCGATGGTCTTCCAGAACTACGCGCTCTATCCTCACATGACCGTTCGGCAGAATCTCGAATACGGACTCAAGAACCGCCGCGTTCCTCGCCACGAGATCGACCGGCGGATCGCTGACGCCGCCGACATTCTGGAAATTGGCGAATTTCTCGAGCGACGCCCCCGTCAGCTCTCAGGCGGACAGCGCCAACGCGTCGCCATGGGCCGCGCTATCGTCCGCGATCCCGCCGCCTTCCTCTTCGACGAACCCTTGTCCAATCTGGATGCGAAGCTTCGCGTGCAAATGCGCGTCGAAATTCGGAGGTTGCAGCGGCAGCTCAAGACGACCAGCCTCTATGTGACGCACGACCAGCTCGAGGCGATGACGCTCGCCGACAGGCTTGTCGTCATGAACGGCGGCCGAATTGAGCAGATCGGGACACCGATCGAGGTGTATCGCCGTCCCGAAACCGTCTTCGTCGCCGGCTTCATCGGTTCTCCGCCGATGAACCTGATCGAACTGGATGAACTCGGCCCCAGCGACCTCGCGCTTCCGAGAGATACGGATCTCGTCGGCATCAGACCCGGTTCGATCAACCTCGGCGCCGGATCGGCGCATGAGCTCCGGTTCGATGCCCATGTCGAATTGATCGAAACCGTCGGCGATGAGAACAACGTGCATCTGCGCATCGACGACAGCCGGACGCGCATCGTCGCGAGCGTGCCTACCGATCGACATCTGCGGGAAAACGACCGCATTTCGTGTCATGTAGGCATGAAAGGTTTGCATCCATTCAACAAGTCGACCGGCCGGAGAACCGACTAACGGGTGAAGCGGCTGACGACGGGCGCCTGTGATTGACAAGCTCCCGGGATTTGAGATCCATGGCGTCGAAGCGGAGGCGCAGATTATCGCATGTCACAGAACCGAAGTGCTTCTTCCGCGCCCGTAGCGCTCTCGGACGAGCAGATGCAGGTGCGCGTGGTCTGGCTCTATTACATGGAGGGACGCACGCAGGGCGAAATCGCAGAAGCGCTTTCGACCAACAGGCTTCGCGTCAACAAGATCATCGCCGAGGCACGCCGATCCGGCCTTGTGACGATCACCCTCAATTCCCGGCTGACCTCCTGCGTCGCCCTGGAGCAGCAGCTGGCGGCGGAATTCTCTCTAAATCGCGCGATCATCGTACCGACACCGGAGGACGAGGAGCTCATTCCCGTCCTGCTCGGCCAAGCGGCCGCCGATTATCTCGTCCAGTTGCTGAACGCCGGCAATATCCGCGGCGTTGGCGTCGGGTGGGGAGCGACCCTCCGCGAAATGGTGCGGCATATGCCTTCGCTCAGACGGCCTGATATCTGCGTCAATTCGGTCATGGGCGGGCTGACGCACGGCATCGAAATCAATACCTTTGACATTGCAAGCGACCTTGCCCGCCAGCTCAATGCGGAATGCTCCTATCTTGCTGCACCGATCTATGCCGGCAGCCCGGAATCGCGGACGGCAATCATCCGGCAGGATGTTTTTGAATCGGCCTTTCGACAGATCGAGACCAATGACGTCATCGTGCTCAGCATCGGCGACATGACCGAGCGTTCGCTGCTGATGCGCTACGGCTTGCCACGCAACATCAACATTGAGGAATTGCTCGCAGCCGGTGCCTGTGGTGACGTGCTCGGCCAGTTCGTCGATAAGAATGGGCAGCCGATCGACCATGCGATCAACAGGTGCGCGATCGCTCCCGAGCTGGAAGCCCTGCGCGCCATTCCCAATGTCGTCTTCGCGTCAGGCGGCCTGAACAAGGCGCAGGCGATCGCGGCCGTATTGCTGTCCGGCCTCGGCAACGTGCTGATCTGCGACGAAGACACGGCCAGGCAAGCGCGAGAGCTTGCGCTCGATCTCAGGGGAGGCAGCGGGTCATAGAGCCGCCGCGCAGCCGTCGGGAATCGAAAGCAGTTCTGCCGGCGCCGCCTTGTCGATCGCGTAGAGCTTGGCGAAACCGGCATCCTCAATCAGCGTCAGACCAGCCGGCATCTCGGTGCCGACATAGCGGTCTGGAATATCGGCATTGGCGACGAGGATGAAATCGAAACGTCCGCGCCAGTCCGACAGATAGGGTGTGAAGTTTTCATAGACCTGCATCATCGCCGGGCACGAAAGCACGCCGATCGACAGCAGATTGCCTTCGGGGACCGCGATCTCAGACCATGGTGTCAGAACCGATAGCGGCTGCTTGCCGTTCGCGGTGAAGAGCGTCGGCACGAACGCATGCGCGAAAGGCGTGGCAAGCGTCGGCAGGTGCCAGAAAGTCTCCTCTCTGAAGAAAAAATACCGGCTGGAGTGCGCAAGGCCGCTCACCATCCTGGGGTCATGCCCCAGGGGCAGAACGGCCGCGCCGACCGGCACCTTTTTGAGTACGGTCTCTACGGCAGCGACGTCCTTTTGTGCAAGCCACCAGTTCCAACCGATCCAGCCCGACCGGCCGAAAACCGCGAGATTGACGACAAGCGCCAGCAACAGCGCCTTGCGGCGCGTCAGACTGGCGAAAGGACACACCATCGCCATGGCGACGAGCGCCGTCATGATCGGAAAGCGCCAACTGATCCATCCGGTTCCGAGCATATGGCGAGGCGAAACACAAGAGAGCAGCAGCAGTCCGCTGGCGGCCACGGCAAGCCCCGCATGCACGCGGATATCGCCCGCGCGTGAAGCACGTGTGCAGATGAGGATCAATGGCAGAACCATCACCACGTCTACCACCGGAATGTATGTGGTGATCGCGGAGAGCACATTCATGACAATCAGGACGACGCTGTCATTCCAGGCAAGGGCAAGGCCGTTATCACCGGCGTTGGGCAAAGCTGGCGAACGGAGATAGAGTGCGATCGGCGGCAAAACGCAGGCGCCCAGCGCCTGTGTTAACCGACTGGCGAGCCTCACCAGGCGGGACTTCGATCGCAAGATGTCGAAACGCCAGGAAAATTCGAGGCCGCAGATGATCGCCATATAGAAGCCGAGCGAGAAGATGTGCATCACCGTCAGCAGCAGCGCGGCGGCAAGCCGCCAGGCAAACAGCAGGGCGAAGTTGCGGCGCTGCAGCCGAAGATCGGCGCATGCGAAGAACAAGGCCATGCCGAGACCGATCTGGAAATTGATGAAGCCACCAATCACGGTGGCGCACCAACCAAGCGACAGCATGGCGATCTGCCAGTAGGACCGGCTGCCGAAAAGCGTTCGGTGCAGCGCGATCGCGCCAAGCGGCGGCAGCACGATCGCCAGGAAAAGCAAGGCGCGCGCCAGCCTGTCCGCGCCGACAAGAGGCCCTATCCAGATCGCCAGAAGATCGATGCCGACATTGGTGAAGGTGCGGTTCCAATCGACCGCATAGATCTCGGGAAACGGCTGCTCGCCGATGCCTCCGGATAGAAGCCAGATACGGGCATAGTGATTGGCGTAATCAAGAACTGGCGGAAAGCGGAACAACACGACCAGGATGGCGACAAACGCTACGAAAACGGCGATCGCAATGGTGGAATCCTGCCGGGCTGCCAATTCATCAAAACCGGCTGCGGCTACAGCAGGTGTGGAAATCTGGTCCATTATCCGATCCGATTACTCTTTTGCGACGATGCCAACTCTTCGAATCCGAAGGCCGCATCCAGGGCGGCGCGCTTGTCGCCGGCTCCCATCTCCGAAAAGACCGTCGGCAGCTCGGCGTGTTCGCTGCCCCGCAGGATCGTTTCGATCATGAACATCGGCCGCTTCTTGCTCTCCTGCACGAGACGGCCGAGATATTCGCCGATGATGCCGATGCAGATCAGCTGGATGGCGCTGAACGCGCTCACGGCGGCCATGATGGACGACCAGCCGGTGACCGTCTCGCCCTGCAGCCAGCGAACGAAAGTATAGACGAGCAGTGCCATCGCGATGCCGGCGCTGATCATGCCGAGCCATGTGGCGATGCGTAGCGGCGTCGTCGAAAAGCTGGTGATCGCATCCAGCGCGAAATTGATCATCTTGCGCAGCGGATATTTCGTCGAGCCGGCAAAGCGCGCGTCCCGCTCATAAGGCAGAGCCACCTGCCGGCCGCCGATCCAGCTCACCATGCCGCGAATAAAGCGATCGCGCTCCGGCATCGCCAGCAGGATATCGATGACGCGCCGGCGCATCAGCCGGAAATCACCGGTGTCGCGCGGAATGGTCACGGAAGCGAGCCTGGCAAGCGCGCGATAGAACAGCGAAGCAGTCGCGAGCTTGAACCAGGTTTCGCCTTCGCGGCGCGTGCGCTGGCCGTAGACGACGTCGGCGCCGCGCTCCATGATCGGCATCATCATCAAAAGCAGCTCGGGCGGATCCTGAAGATCGGCGTCGATCAGGAGAACGCGCTCGCCCCGCGAAGCGGAGAGGCCCGCCGTCGACGCCAGCTGGTGGCCGTGGTTGCGCAGGAGGCGAACGCCGAGCACCTGCGGAACTTTTGCCGCGAGATCCGAAATGATCTCCCAGGTGCCGTCGGACGAGCCGTCATCGACGAGGATAATCTCGAATGCATCGCCGGCGACGCTCCGAGCAGCAGCGGCCGCACGGCGGCAGAATTCACGCAGGCCCTCTTCCTCGTTGTGACAAGGCGCGACGATGGAAAGAAACGGTGCTTGCGTCATGCGAACGGCGGTGCCTGCTTGATTGATGGCGCCAGCCTAGCCGGGAAACGTCAAGCATCCTTTAATACCGCGCTTTGCAGCCACCGGCGTCTATTCCGCTGCCACCATTTCGCGCACGCCGTCGATATCGCGGGCCGGCGAAGCGCCGTAGAGGCGGCTGTATTCGCGGCTGAATTGCGAGGGACTTTGATAGCCGACGCGATGGCCGGCCGTGCCAGCGTCGAGCCGCTCGATAAGCATTAGCCGGCGCGCCTCGTGCAGGCGAAGTTGCTTTTGATACTGCACCGGTGTCATCGCCGTCACCGACTTGAAGTGGTGATGGAAGGACGACACGCTCATATTGACGCGTTCGGCCAGATCCTCGATGCGCAGCGGCCGCGCGAAATTCTCCTTCAGCCATGCGACGGCGCGCGCAATCCGGTTGCTGTGGCTGTCTGCCGTGGCGATGTTGATCAGCCGGGCTCCATGCGGCCCGGTCAGCACCCGGTAGAGAATTTCCTGCTCGATCAGCGGCGCCATGGCGGGAATGTCGCCTGGACGATCGAGCAAGCGCAGCAGGCGGACGGCGGCATCCATGAGTTCCGGCGGCGCGACGCTCACCACCATTCCGCGCTGCCCGTCGGTATGGGAGGCCGGGCGCGGAACATCGATGCGGCTGAGCAGCTCCAGCAGCTTTTCGGAATCAATCGCCATCCCGAGGCAGAGATGCGGCACCTCGGGACTTGCCTCCGTAACCCGCCAGGCGACCGGCAGATCGAGCGAGGTCAAGAGATAATCGCCGGTGCCGTAGCTGATCATTTCCGTGCCGAGCTGCAGGCTTTTGGCCCCCTGCAGCACGAAGGCGAAGCAGGGTCGGTAGCTGCTGTGCAAGGGATCGCTGGGCTTCGACCTGCGGCTGATATGAAGATTGCCGATAGCGGTCGAGAACTCGCCGTCGCTGGGCGCAAATCGCATCGCGAGGTCGACGATCTCCTGATAGGGGCTGAAAGGCAAGGTCATGCGGCAACTCTTTCTGTCAACTATTCGACGCCGTCGTTACTGCCGTCATTTAGAGTGTCTGGAACATTTCTCAAACAGGCAGGCACCCCACTTTTGCAGGATCGTGCAAAAAGCTGAGAGGATCACTCTAACGCCCTCGCAGCGTTCCGGGCAATAGTGCGCCATCCCGCTCAACCCCGCCCCACAACCGAAAAAGGATGGTTCCCATGCCTATTGCAAGAGGCTATGCCGCGACCGATGCTTCCAAACCGCTGACCCCTTTTACCTTCGAACGCCGCGACCCCAGGCCGGACGATGTCGTCATCGACATCAAGTTTGCCGGCATCTGCCATTCTGATATCCACACCGTCCGCAACGAGTGGAAGAACGCAGTCTATCCGATCGTACCGGGCCATGAGATCGCCGGCATTGTCTCGGCCGTCGGCTCCGCCGTCACCAAGTTCAAGGTCGGCGACCGTGTCGGCGTCGGCTGCTTCGTCGATTCCTGCGTCGGCTGCGCCGAGCGCGATCTCGACCGCGAACAATATATGGCGGGCCTCTGCGGCACCTACAACGACTTCGAAGCCGACGGCAAGACGCGCACCCAGGGCGGCTATTCCGACTCGATCGTCGTCAAGGAAGGCTACGTCATGTCCATCCCGGACAACCTTCCGCTCGACGCCTCCGCACCGCTGCTCTGCGCCGGCATCACACTCTATTCGCCGCTGCGCCACTGGAACGCCGGCCCCGGCAAGAAGGTCGCGATCGTCGGCATGGGCGGACTTGGGCACATGGGCGTCAAGCTGGGTTCGGCGATGGGCGCCGACATCACCGTTCTCTCCCAGACCCTTTCCAAGAAGGAAGACGGTCTGAAGCTCGGCGCCAAGGAATATTACGCCACCAACGACCCGGAAACCTTCACCAAGCTCGCCGGTACCTTCGACCTGATCATCTGCACTGTCAGCGCCGAGATCGACTGGAACGCCTATCTCGGCCTTCTGAAGGTGGACGGCTCCTTCGTCGTCGTCGGCGCGCCGGAGAACCCGATCCCGGTGCATGCCTTCTCGATCATTCCCGGCCGCAAGAGCATTTCCGGCTCGATGATCGGCTCGATCAAGGAAACCCAGGAAATGCTCGATTTCTGCGGCAAGCACAACATCGTCTCCGAAATCGAGAAGATCGACATCGACCAGGTCAACGAAGCCTATGAACGCGTCCTGAAGAGCGACGTCCGCTACCGCTTCGTCATCGACATCGCCTCGCTGGCGGCGTGAGGAAATGGAAGGCGGCTCCTTCGGGGGCCGCCTGTCTAACCGGCGCGGACCACCTGTGACCGGCCGTCTCGAAGTGTAACATCAAGTCTGGACGGCTAGATAGGCCTCCAACGAAGCCACAATTTTCGGCCTGGGGACTGTATCGAGATGGCGATCAAGTGCGCCATCAGTAATGACAGCGGCAAAAGGAATACGACCAAGGAAACTGCGTCTCGGTGGCATTCGCCGCCCCAGGAGGTATTTCCGAGCCCCAGATAATTGCGCAAAGCATAACAATCGCCCACCCCGTAAGTTGCGAGAAGAATAAGCAGCGGGACGTGCACAAGGTAGAGCGGGTAGGATATCTCGCCCATCCAGGTGGCTATGCGATCGAATAGGATGTTTCTTTCGAGACCCAAGCCAAACCAGATGATGACCGGGTGAGCGACGAATGTCAGGAGCAGATAGTATTTTCGCTCGGTGAGGATGAATCCCGAATAAAGCACCATAAGAGCGGCCACCAAAATCCAGCCGGGCCAGGCAGGAAGCCTGATGCGGAAGCCTTGCCGCCACAAACGACTGATAAGCACTCCGCCATAGAAAGATGCCAGCACGCGGGGAAAGCCTCCGACAATATCGCCCCAAACGGAGCCCGGCGGGTACCGAAAGTGCCACAAAGCCACAATAAATGCCGGCGTCGATAGCACAACAGCTGAAACGGCCACCCGGAAGCGAGCCCCGGTGAACAGGAAGACTGCGTTGGCCACGACTTCGAAGAACAACGACCACGCCGGGCCGTTGAAGGGCAGAATGCCGAGAACGGTGTCCGACGGAGCTGGGAGGATCAGCAGGCTGGTGACGGATGAAGCGACAAAAGCGCTGACGCTCCAGCTTTCCAGATGACCAATCAATGGGAAAACCGAAATAGCGCCTAACAATGTGCATACCAGATAGACGGGATACAATCGCGCGATACGGTGATGAATGAAGTCTCGGCGGCCACCTGTCTGCAACAGGCTCTCGCCGTATCTTTCAGCCAAGACGAAGCCGCTTAACATGAAGAAAAGATCGACGGCAGCATAAGCGACGGGAAACTTGTTGCTGGAATGATAGATGAGCACGAGTACTGCGGATGCTCCCCGCAAAAGATCGAGCATCCAGAAACGGTGTTTTCCTTGGGCAATCACGTCGCTCGTCAAGCAGAGATCTCCACGCTTTCTTCCGGACCACTGATCTATAACTATTCGAAGCAAAGGCCTTTGGCGAGCAGATTGCTTTACATCTGCTCACACCATACGACGCCAACCATGTCCAAACGGGGATTGTTCTTAGATAGGCACGGCCCGCAAACGCAGCAGACACTCCACCCCATTGAACGGATCTGACCCCGAACATCGGCGCAGGCGCGGCGGCCCGGCCATCGGGGCGTAGTGATCGAAAGCGGTTTCCATGGTCCCCGTCCCGCTGGTCAGCCCCGGCAATTGCTGCCGGACGCTCCGCACCATCTGAGATGCGATAGTGCCTTCCAGCCGAGCCACGCCATCGGCAATCACCGAATCCGTCGCCATGGCAGCAGATTTCGCAAGCAAGGTGAGCACACCGCTCAAGCTCTCCGCCGGCGTCTCGAGATGAAAGCGGTCGACCGGCTCGCAGAGCACGGTTTGCGCCGCCGATAGCGCCGTTGCCAGCACCCAGGGTGTCAGCTGCCGGAAATCGGCGGCGGTGCTTGCCGGCGAACTATGCCGGGCGGCCGTCATCGCCACATGGCAATCGATGACCTGCCAGCCGAAAGCTCCCTGCTTCAACGTCTCGAACACGGTTTCCTCGACTGCCCGATAGAAGGCTGCTGGCATCTGGCCGACATCCACTTCCAGTGCAAAGCTGTTGCCCGCCCCAGGAGGACGCGGTTCGACGCGCAGTCCGACGGTCGCGAGAAACGGGTTGGGTTCCTTGAAGAGGATCTGCAGGCCGGTTCCGATTCCCACAGGCCTCTCGGTCAGCATAACCGTGCTTTCCTCGAAGCTGGCATCGAGACCGAAATCCGTGAGCAGCGTCGATTGGATCACCTCCTTCTGCACTTCGCCATAAAGTGAGACGAATACCTCGTCCGTCTCTTCGTTGCAGCGCAGATTGATCAACGGGTCCTGTTCGGCCATCTGGTTCAGCGCCAGCCAGAGCGCCGCCTTGTCGGACGGGCGGCGGGCAAGCACGCGGGTTTCGAGTGTCGGCGGCGCAAAGTGAGCCTGCCCGCCGGAAAACCGATCGCCGCCCACTGCGTCGCCGATCCGCGCTCCGGCCAGGCCGCTGACTCGTGCGATCTGCCCGGCGCGGAGGCTCTCGGCGCCATGGATCCGGCCATCCTCGAACAGCTGGATCGCCGTCACCCGCCCCGGGCCTTTCGGCAGATCCAGATATTGCCGCAGCCATATCGTGCCCGAAGTCAGGGAGAGATAGCACAGCTTTTCCCCGCCCCAGCCGCGCTCGATCTTGAAAATCTTGCCGGCAACCGGACCATCCGGATCGGGGCGCCGCTCGGGCAGGATCGTCCCAATGGCCGATGCCAGAGCTGATATGCCGACACCGCTCATCGCCGCGCCCGCAAAGACGGGGTGCACCAGGCCGCGCTCCACCTGCTCGGCGAGAGAGCGCCCGAGCCTTTCCTCGGTCAGCCGATCGGGAGCGAGCACATAGTCATCGAGTAGCGCCTCGTCATTTTCCCCAAGCGCCTCGCAGAGCGTCGAGAAAAGCGGCTCATCTCTTGGAGCGAGCGCCTCCACCCGGGCAAGCTTGCTGCCGGGATCGATAATCGTGGACATGGCGATCGGCCGGACCGAGAGCTGCGCGGCAAGCGCCTCCATCACCTCCTGATACCGGGCGCCGAGCCGGTCGACCTTGTTGACGAAGAAGATGAAGGGAACGCCGAGCCGCCGCAGCGCCCGCACCAGCACGCGCGTCTGCGCTTGCACACCTTCGACCGCGGAAACAACGACGACCGCGGCATCCAGCAATCCCAGCACCCGTTCGACCTCGGCGATGAAATCCGGGTGGCTGGGCGTGTCGATCAGATTGACAATCCTGTCGCCGATCTTAAACGACACCACCGCGGCCCGGATCGTGATACCGCGCCGCCGCTCGAGTTCGAGATTGTCCGTCTGCGTATCGCCGGTATCGACGCTGCCGAGTTTGTCGATGACGCCGGCGTTGAAAAGCAGTCTTTCGGTAAGGCTAGTCTTGCCTGCATCCACATGGGCGAGGATGCCCAGATTCAAAGTTCGCATGAACCACCAACTTCTCAGAAATTCGGATGTGATTTTCGTGAGAAGTGACTCGGCGCATTGGAACCTCTGTCCGTTGTTACGGCTGGATGCGACACCCAGGTGGTGGAAAGACGCGGGCGGGATGCTAAGGCTGGGTGCAGAGATATGTCAAGCTTGGGTGTATTGCATTTACGCTGCGGGTGCGCCGGGTGGTTTGCTGTGTCGGCGTGCCGTCCTTCAGCTGACGAAAAGAAGAAAACCTACGCCTCCTCTCGCATCGTCTCCCGCTGCGTGATCAGCCGGGCGCTGTGCTGACCGCTCAGATAAATCCACAGCCAGCTCCAGGCGACGGAGAAGCGCGAGCGGGTGCCGATCAGGAAGTAGATATGGGCGAGGCCCCAAATCCACCAAGCGATCCAGCCTTTCAGCTTGATCCGGCCGAAATCGATGATCGCCGCACTCTGGCCGATCGTCGCGAGACTCCCCTGGTGCCGGTAACGGAAGGGCGCCGGCGCCGGCTTGCCCGAAAGACGCGCGCGGATGACCTTGGCGACATAAGCGCCCTGCTGCTTTGCTGCGGGTGCGATACCCGGCACCGGCTTGCCGTCCTCGCGCATCACCGAGGCGGTGTCGCCGATGACGAAGACATCGGGCAGGCCGGGCGCGCTCAGATCCTCTTCGACGACCACACGCCCTGCCCGGTCGGCCGGCACGCCGAGCCAGCGAGCTGCCGGCGAAGCTGTGACGCCGGCGGCCCAGACGATCGTCCGGCTCGGGATGAAGGTCTCGCCAATCTGCACGCCGTCGGCGCCGCACTCCGTCACCGGCTTGGCGAGGAGGACCTCGACCCCCAGTTTCTCCAGCGCCTTCTGGGCATAGGCCGAAAGCTCCTGGGCGAAAGTCGGCAGCACCCGCGGGCCGGCCTCGACCAGCACGACACGGGTCTTGCGCGTATCGATGTTGCGGAATTCATTCGGCAGCGTGAAATGCGCGAGTTCGGCTATGATGCCGGCAAGCTCGACGCCGGTCGGCCCAGCGCCGACAATGGCGAAGGTGAGCAGCGCGTCGCGCACGAGCGGATCGGCCTCCAACTCCGCCTTCTCGAACGCAAGCAGCACCCGCCGGCGGATCGTCGTCGCGTCCTCCAGGGTCTTCAGGCCGGGCGCTACCGGCTCCCATTCGTCATGACCGAAATAGGCATGTGTCGCGCCGGTCGCCAGCACCAGCGTGTCGTATCCGAGAGTCATGCCGTTGCGTAACGAAACCGTCTTCGCGCCGCTGTCGACATCGGCGACTTCGCCGAGCAGCACGGTCACGTCGGGCCGGTCGGCATAGAGGCGGCGGATCGGCCAGGCGATTTCCGAGGTGGAGAGAATGGTCGTCGCCACCTGATAGAGCAGCGGCTGGAAGAGATGATGGTTGCGCCGGTCGACGAGCGTGATCCTCACCCCTGCGCCCTTCAACCCGTTGACGAGCTGCAGTCCGCCGAAACCGCCGCCGACAACAACCACATGATGATCGCCCATGACCTGCCCTTCTGCGTCATTTCGCTTAGAGCCAATGTGGCCTTCGCCGCGAAGGTTGCAACCGCCGTTTCGGCATGTCTCCCCTGCGCCGATCGCAGTCGAAGAAGGCCGCCCAACGGATCGGAAGAAGTTGGGCGGCCTGAAAACAGTTCATAATGCGGACGGCGTCAGTGCCAATCAATAGGGACCGACGCACTGACGTCGGGGGCCATAATAGGGCTGGTAGGTATTGTCATACGCCCGGTACGAACGATACCGGGCGTAGCACCAGCTCACGTGACTGCTGCCCCCTCCATATGCATAGGCCCGATAGGGCCGGCCATAATAGCCGCCATAGCGGTACGGCGAGCCGTAATAGCCGTAGGGCGAGCCGTAATAGCGGTAGGGCGAGCCGTAATAGCCGTAGGGTGAACCGTAGTACGAGCCGTAATAGGGCTGCGCCAAGGCGCCGCCGATGATGGTGCCGACGGCCAGACCGCCTAAGGCCCAGCCCCAATCCGATCCATGGTGATGATGGCCGTGATAGCCGCCTCCGTAATAGCCGCCACCCCAGTGGCCGCCGTGGCCGCGCCATCGCACATGCTCGATTTGCTGCTGCGCTTCGATCCTGGGTGGATTGATAGCCGGAAACGCCTGTGCCGGCGTGATGCCGGGGGCACCCATGATCAAGCATAACGTAACGACAGTCAGCTTTCTCATGATTGTTCTCCTCCTCCTTCAAGAGGAGGAAATATCCTCCCCTCCTCCTGAACCAAAGGTGAACATAATACATCGAAAAATGTTCCGTATCGAGAAAAATCAATTCCTATCGATGGAAGTCAGGGTAACGGCTCCTCGGGCGACCCAACCCTGCTTTTCAGCATACCGCTGTTCACCGAGCGTAACCCACGGGTATCGCCATCCCATGCTTCAACTTTTCCATCGAAATCGAAGCCGACACGTCGAAAAGTTCCAGCCTACGGACGATCTGCTTATAGATGACATCGTAATGCTCGACGCGCGGCAGCACGATCTTGAGGATGTAATCGTGATTGCCGGTCAACCGGTGCGCCTCGACGATCTCGGGAATATCTCTGATGATTCTGCGAAAACTCTCCGTCCATTCGTCCGAATGATGCGCCGTCTTGACCAGCGCGAAGACCGTGGTCGGCACGCCCATCCTTTCGCGGTCGAGCACGACGATGCGCCTGGCGATATAGCCGGTCTCCTCCAGCCGCTGAATGCGCCGCGAACAAGCCGAGACGGAAAGCGCCACGCGCTCCGCGAGGTCGGTGACGGATATGCCTGCATCCGTCTGCAGCATGTCTAGAATACGTCTGTCGCGATCGTCCAGCATGTGTGTGAAGTCAACCTTGCGCCTTCGTTTTGCGCGATTCTTCAAAATCGCGCAATTTTATAGCACACATTAAGCGTGAAGGACAAATAACGCAAACACGCCGCGCCGAGATTGCGGCATGATTTTGGAAGTTGAAGCATGGGAGCGTAAAGTGATGGAAACGATCGGCCTGATCGGCGGCATGAGTTTCGAAAGTTCGGCGGTCTATTATCGTCTCATCAACGAGATGGTGCGCGCCCGCAAAGGCGGCCTCGCTTCGGCGGAGCTCATCCTGCATTCGGTCAATTTCGAGGAAATCGTCGCGCTTCAGAAGGCCGGCGACTGGGACATGGCCGCCCGCCGCCTCGCCGATGTGGCTCTGCGCCTGCAGGTAGGCGGCGCCGGCTGCGTCCTCATCTGCACCAACACCATGCATTTGATCGCTGACGAGGTTGCGAAGAAGATCTCCGTGCCGCTGATCCATATTATCGACGAGACGGCGAAATCGCTGCATGCCGCCGGCCGCAAACGCCCGCTGCTGCTCGCCACCCGCTACACGATGGAGCACGGTTTTTACGCCGACCGCATGAAGAGCCTCGGTCTCGACATTATGGTGCCGGATGCTGCCGACCGCACCACCGTGCACGACATCATCTTCAACGAGCTCTGCGCCGGCAGGGTGCGCAATAGTTCACGCGAAAAGCTGATCGCGATCATCGACCGCGCCATGGAAAGAGGTGCCGACAGCATCATCCTCGGCTGCACCGAGATCTGCCTGATCCTCGATCCTGACCGCCTGCCGCTGCCGGGCTTCGACACGACGACGATCCATGCGCGCGCGGCAGTCGAGTTCGCTTTTGGGGCTGAGGAAAAAACGGAAGAAGAAGCCGCCTGAACCGCAGCGACAATTTAGTTGACTCAGTCCACTAAATGCGTGACAAAAGTCTTCATACGGAGACTTTTGTCAGTTGTTGACGCGCCTCATCTCACCCGGCGTCATCTCGGCCTTGTGCCGAGGATCTGCTGCCTATCGACTGACGGCAGATGCTCGGGGATGCCAGAGCATGTCGAAAGAGAAGTCGCGGGTCTTGTCGGCAACCGCGGTGTCTCCACCTGGAGACCTTCGCCATGTCCGATATCCCGCTCATCGAAACCGCCCGCGAATTCAATCGCTTCTACACGAACTTCCTCGGCCTCTTGAACAAGGCCTATCTCGACTCGCCGTTTACGCTGACCGATGCCCGCATCCTGTTTGAGATCGGCTCGCATGACGGCGTGAGCGCCGCCGGCCTCGTGCGCGACCTGCATCTCGACCCGGCCTATCTCAGCCGCATCCTCAAGCGTTTCCGCGACGAGGGGCTGATCGAGACCAGCCCCGACCCGGCCGATCTACGCAGCCAGGTCATCACTGTCACCGATCAGGGACGAGAGCAGTTCGAGGAACTCGGCCGGCGCGCCAATGCGCAGATTGCAGCCCGTTTCGACACGCTGGCCGACGGCGAACCGCAGGCTGTCGTCTCGGCGATGGGCACGATCCGCGCTCTGCTCGATCCGGCCGTCAAACCGGCGCCGGCCATCCTCCGCTCCCACCGCGCCGGTGATATTGGCTGGATCGTTCAGAGCCAGGGCCGCTTTTACGCCGAGGAATATGGCTGGGATCTGCGCTTCGAGGCGCTGGTCGCCGAGGTCGCCGGAAAATTCCTCGCCAATTTCGATCCAGCGCTCGAATATTGCTGGATCGCCGAACGCGGCGGCATCAATGTCGGCTCCGTCCTCGTCACCAATGGCGGCGACGGCGTCGCCAAGCTACGCCTGCTCTATGTCGACAAATCAGCTCGCGGTCTTGGGCTCGGCAAGCTGCTGGCCGACGAATGCATCCGTTTCGCCAGGCAGAAGGGCTATCGCGAGCTTTCCCTCTGGACCAACGACATGCTGGAAACCGCCCGCGCCATCTACGTCAAAGCAGGCTTCCGACTTGTCTCCGAGGAGAGACATCGCATGTTCGGCCCTGAGGCGAACGGCCAGAACTGGGTTCTTACCCTCTGATGTCGCCCCCGAATGTTGCGTCGCAAAAATTTCGCTTGATTTGGAAACAATCATTCCCTAATTAGGGATCATGACCGTTGACAACCTCACCTCAGATGGAAAAGCTCGCAGTCGTGGCCGTCCGCGCGAGTTCGATATGGACGCCGCTCTGGATGCCGCCCTGCGGGTCTTTTCCGAACGCGGCTACCACGCCACCTCGATCAGCGATCTGACCGAGGCGATGGATCTCGCTTCGGGCAGCATCTACAAGGCGTTCAAGGATAAGCGCGGCGTCTTTCTTGCCGCCTTTGCGCGCTACCGCCAGCTCGGCCGCCGGCGTCTGGAAGCGATGATCGCGTCTGTGCAGACGGGCCGCGAAAAAATCTTCCAGATGGTGATGTATTATACCGAGCTCTCCTATGGCGATGCCGGCCGCAAAGGCTGCCTCGTCGTCGGCGGTGCCAACGATTTCTCCCTGCTCGACGGGGAAGCCGCCGCCAACGTCGCGAACGCCTTTGCCGCCGACGAGAAGCTGATGGCCGATCTCATCCGCCTCGGCCAGGCCGACGGCACCATTCCGCAGACCGTGGACCCCGATGCCGCCGCCCTCGCCTTTCTTTGCTTCACCAAGGGCTTGCGCGTCATCGGCAAAACAGGACGCGGCAGGCAGGAGATGCTCGCCGCGGCTGAAGCGTCGATGAAGCTCGTGACCTGAGGTCGGGCCCGAGACGCTCGAAAATAACGGCATCCGATCAAGGATCGGGTGGCCGCAGCCAGCATTTTTGCATTCAATCCTCGCAAATCCTTGGATACCGGAGTTTCCGATGAGCATTTCAGCCACAACGCCTGAGAAGGCCATTCCACGAACGCTGTCACCCTGGCTCACCTTCCTTTTCGCCGCCGCCTGCGGGCTGGTGGCCGCCAATCTCTATTACGGCCAGCCGCTTGCCGGCCCGATCAGCGCCGATCTCGGTTTCACGCCCGCCGCCACCGGCCTGATCGTCACGCTGACGCAGATCGGCTACGGACTCGGCCTGCTGCTGATCGTGCCGCTTGGCGACCTCACGGAAAACCGCCGCCTGGTGCTGCTGCTGATATCAGTCTCTGCCGCGGCACTCATGGGCGCCGCACTGTCGACGACGCCTGCGATGTTCCTCACCGCCTCGCTCTCCATCGGCCTCGCCTCGGTCGCCGTCCAGGTACTCGTACCCTTTGCCGCAAACATGGCGCCCGATGCCACACGCGGCCAGGTCGTCGGCAATATCATGAGCGGTCTGCTCTGCGGCATCATGCTGGCGCGGCCCTTCGCAAGTTTCGTCGCCGAAGCTTCCTCCTGGCACGTCGTCTATTACCTCACCGCCGGGCTGATGATCGCACTCGCCATCGTCCTGCGCGCCAACCTGCCAGTGCGCCTTCCGAAGACGAAGCTGCGTTATGGCGAACTGCTCGCCTCCATGGCCCATCTGGCGATGACCTCGCGCGTGCTGCAGCGCCGCGCCCTCTATCAGGCCGGCATGTTCGGCGCCTTCAGCCTGTTCTGGACGACGACGCCGCTACTGCTGGCAAGCCCGGCCTTCGGCCTGACGCAGAACGGCATTGCCCTCTTCGCGCTCGCCGGTGCCGCCGGCGCCATCGCCTCGCCGATCGCCGGCCGGCTTGCCGACCGCGGCATGACGAAGATCGCCACGACGATCGCCATGCTGCTCGGCATGGTTTCCTTCGTGATCAGTCATTTCGCAGGCGACGGCTCGCTCACCGCCCTGATCCTTCTGACGGCGGCGGCGATCATGCTCGATTTCGGGGTAACGACCAATCTCGTCTGCGGCCAGCGCGCCATCTACGGGCTGAACCCGGAACATCGCAGCCGGCTGAACGGCCTCTTCATGGCCACCTTCTTTGCCGGCGGCGCGGTGGGCTCGGCGCTCGGCGGCTGGGCCTATGCCACCGGCGGTTGGACGATGACGGCCTGGATCGGTTTCGCCTTCCCGGCACTGGCCTTCCTGCTGTTCCTGACGGAAGGCCGCCATGGCAAAGCTTAGCTCTCTGCGGAATCGAAACGCGAACGGGCGGCGCGAACGGCATCGTGATTCGCTTCCGCCCAGTTCAGAAGCTGCGACAGCGGCTGATAGAGCGAGCGGCCGAGATCGGTCATAGAATATTCGACGCTCGGCGGCTTGGTCGGGAAGACCTCGCGGGCGATGTAACCATCCCTCTGCAGATCGCGCAGCGTCTGCGTCAGCATACGCTGCGAGATGTCGGGCAGCATCCGCCTGAGTTCGCCGAACCGACGGGGCTCGGCCGCCAGCACCTCGAGCAGCAGCGTCGACCATTTGCCGCCGATCTGCTGCATCATGTCCCGAACCGGGCAATTGGAAAAATCGAGGTCGGCAAGGTCGATCTCGCGCCGCGCCCCCGCCATTTTGTTCTTCAGACTGAGGACCGCGCCGCTCATCTGCTGGTTCCCTTTTGGTAACGTAGAGCCGAAAAACTGCCTCCTTTACACCGCGAAGTCAATTCCTATTCTAGAGTTAGTCTCTTTTTGAGACCACCTCGCCCAAACGCAAAAGGAAACGACCCATGAGCGAAACCATCCTGGTCACCGGCGCCGCCGGACAGCTCGGCCAGCGTGTCATCCACCACCTCATCGAAACCTACAGGGTTGCCCCCGGCAACATCGTCGCGGCAACGCGCAGCCCCGAGAAGCTCGCCGAGCTCGCAAATAAGGGCGTCGTCACCCGCAAGGCCGATTTCGATGACGCGGCAGGGTTGGAAAAGGCTTTCGCCGGCGTCGACCGGCTGCTGATCATCAGCACCGACGCGCTCGACACCCCAGGCAAGCGTCTGGCCCAGCACAAGGCCGCCGTCGCTGCCGCCGCCAAGGCAGGAGTCAAGCACATTGCCTACACCTCGATGCCGGCCCCCGACGATTCGCTCGTCACTTTCGCGCCCGACCATCTCGGCACCGAAAATGCTATCAAGGCGAGCGGCCTCGCCTACACAATCATCCGCGACGCCTGGTATCACGACAACTATCTGCATGGCATGCCCCACAATCTACAGGGCGGCAAATGGTTCAGCGCCACGGGCGATGGCAAAATCTCGACGATATCGCGCGACGACTGCGCTCTGGCGATCGCCGCAGCCCTTGCCTCCGGCACCGCCGAAAGCGCCACCTACACGCTGACCGGCACTGAACTGCTGACCAATCGGCAGGTCGCCGCCACCGTCTCCGAAGCCGCCGGCAAGCCGCTCGATGTGGTCGACGTCACGGACGAACAGCTCGGCCAGGGCATCCGCGGCGCCGGCCTCCCCGGCTTCATCGCCGACATGCTGGTCTCCGCCGACGCCAACATCCGCGCCGGCAAATTCGAGATCGTGACCGGAGACTTCACCAAACTAACGGGTAGACAGCCGCTGCCGCTGAAGGATTTCTTCGTGGCGCATAAGGCTGCACTGACGGCGGCTGGCAGCGCCGGGGGGCATTGAGCCGATATGCATCCCTGCGCAACGTCGCAGGGATGCAGCGCGAGTGAGAAAGCTTCACGTCGAATGAATTACGCACGGCGCGGACGCGCCGTGCGTGAATTCCTGTAACATCGCGCAGTAAAGCCCTGAGGACACGAATGACCGAGGAGGAGGGAGTGCCGTGTGACACCCCCTCTGCCCTTCGGCATCTCCCCCACAAGTGGGGAGAGTGGCAGGAGGCTAGACCATCGCTCCCTCGCTACCGTAGCGCGGCAGCTATAGGGTAGTAGTTTGGAGAAGCCATCTCGCCCAGCCGATCTCCCCACTTGTGGGGGAGATGTCCGGCAGGACAGAGGCGGTAACCCCAGGGCGCTACCGATGCGACGGCAAAACCAATTGATACCGCCGTGTCGTCGCTGGACGCCATCGTCAAACCTTCTGCCCACAAGCCCTGCAAAACCGCCGCACCGTTTCCGCCATGCCATATTCCAGCGCATCGGCGGTCAGCCCATGGCCGATGGAAACTTCGGCAAGATCAGGAATGCGCTTCACCAGATCAGGCAGGTTTGCGACCGTCAGATCATGCCCGGCATTGACGGCAAGGCCGATCGCCAGTGCCGCGTCTGCAGTCTTTCCCAGCGCTTCGAGGATGGGAGCCGCCCGTTCGGGCGCATCGTAGCAACCGCCATACGGTCCGGTGTAAAGTTCGATCCGGTCGGCGCCGACCGCCTTGGCGATCTTGACCGCTTCCGCATCGCCATCGCCGTCGGCAAAGAGCGAGACCCGGCATCCCATCTTCTTCAGCCGCGCCACGACATCGGTGAGGAACGCCTGGTGTTTGCGGAAGTCCCAGCCGTGATCGGAGGTCGCCTGCGACGGGTCGTCGGGCACCAGCGTCACCTGCTCGGGTGCAGCGCCGGCGCAGAGTTCGAGGAATTCCTCTGTGGGATAACCCTCGATGTTGAACTCGGCCTTCGGGAATTCGTCGTCGATCAGGTTGCGGATGACGGGTAAGTCGGAAAATCTTATATGGCGCTGGTCGGGGCGCGGATGCACCGTCAGACCGCTGGCGCCTGATGCAAGGGCTATGCGCCCGAGGGCTTCGACGCTCGGCCAGGGCAGATCGCGCCGGTTGCGCAGCATGGCGATGGCGTTGAGGTTCACGGAGAGCTTGGCTGGCATGGCGGATTATCCATCGGTCTCGGAAACGGGAAGCCACGCTTTTTAAGCCAAGTGCCCGGCGATGGCCAACGAGAATCGCAGATGAATGCGACGCCGATATTGATGGATCGGCATTACAACAGTGAGGGGCGTACCAGGAATAGCGGTTCCCGCCGGCTGCGAAGATGCGGCGGGCGCAGCGCGTGTTTTGCTGGAACCTTCGCGCAAAACCTGTAGAGCGCCCCGTCGCGTTGCTATCCCATTTAAAAGAGATTATTTTTAGCACTTATAAAAAAGATCGTTCACGCATAACGTGGACATTGTGTCGCGTAAACGTAGGCCGCGTACTGCTTCTTTCCCATAGAAGACGCTCAGAGGAAACCCCACTCGCCGCGACCGGGAAGCAACTGGCAAAACCGCATGAGGTGCAACAAGATGCCCTAGGAGGGTTCATGCCAGACGGTTCCAAACGCCTGTTTGCTGCCGCCGGTGTCGCCTCGGAGGCCCGGTCGAAATACCGGTTCCTGCCTTTGGCCGCGCTGCCGCCGGATCTGCCGGAAGGTCCGGTGCCTATCGCCGATATGGCCAACGCATTCGGCGTTACGCACAGGACACTGCATTTCTACGAAGAAAAGGGATTGATCTCGGCCAATCGCATCGGCCTGATGCGCGTTTATGGCCAGGACGACGTGATGCGCATGGCCGTCATCACCGTCTGCCGCGAGACAGGCATGCCGATTGCAGTCATCCAGGAACTGATGGACGAGCTTCGCAACGCCGATTCGCAGGAATCGGCCGAGGCGATGTTCCGCGAGGTCTTGCAGGTGCGCAAGCGCGAGTTGACGGCCGAAATGTCGACGCTGCACCGCCAGCTCCAGCAGGTCGGCGATCTCCTGGATTTCGACGACGGCATGGAGACGCAGCCGCTCAACGACAATCAGGACAGTTCCAGCCTGACCGCGCAGGAACTGCGTTGCCTGGAACTGATGGCAGAGGGCTATTCCACCCAGCGCATCGCCCGGGCACTCGATCTGAAGCATGATGAGACCAGGGATCTCGAGGCCGGAATCATCCTGAAATTCCGCGCCAACAACCGCTTTCAGGCGATCGCCAAGGCCGTGCTGCTGGGCATCGTGCAGGCTTAATTCCCCTGACGAGCGCCACTGTCTCCTTCCCCTTTAAACCATAACTGTCCGGTTCACAGCGATGAACGCAGATGAGGGGCCGGCCCCGATCGGGATCAGCGAACGATCGTCAGCGTCTCCGCCGCGCGTGTGATCGCGGTGTAGAGCCAGCGTTCCCGCGTGTCGCGAAAGGCCCAGCTCTCGTCGAAGAGCACGACGTCGTTCCATTGCGAGCCCTGGGCCTTGTGGACGGTCAGGGCATAACCATAGTCGAACTCGTCGTAACGCTTGCGGGTGTTCCAGGGGATCTCGCCTTCGACATCCTCGAAGGCCTGCTTGAGCAGCTTGATCTTGGCCGCCCCGCGATCCATGTCGTCGTCCTCGGGACGGACGAGGAGATTGATGCCGGGCTTCGTCGTTTCCTTGGACGAAGTCATCACCTGCCACAGCGAGCCGTTGAGCAGGCCCTTGGCCGGATCGTTCCGAAGACAGACCAGCTTGTCGCCGGTCTGCGGATAATCGGCGCTGAAACCCTTCAGTTCGCGCAGGCGTTGATTATAGCGCCGCCGCGTCCTGTTGGTGCCGACGAGCACCTGATCGGCATCGAGCACGAGCTGCTGCGTCACCTCGTTCTTCGAGATCACCTTGGCCGTGCCGTAGTCGCCATACATGATCTCGTTGCCTTCGCGCACCTGCATGGCGAGCTTGATGATCGGATTGTCGCGCGCCTGCCGGTGGATATCGGTGAGGAGATAATCCGGCTCCTGGTTGGTGAAGTAGCCGCCGCCCGAAACCGGCGGCAGCTGGCCGGGATCGCCGAGCACCAGGATCGGCGTGCCGAAACTCATCAGGTCCTTGCCGAGCGCCTCGTCCACCATCGAGCATTCGTCGACGATGATCAGCGCCGCTTTCGCCACCGGGCTCTGCCGGTTGATCGCAAACATTGGCGCAATCGAGGTCTTGCCGGTTTCCTCGTCCTCCACCGCTTCCTCGCCGCGCGGGCGGTAGATCAACGAATGAATGGTCTTGGCGTTGGAGGCGCCGCGCGAACGCAGCACCTGCGCGGCTTTGCCGGTAAAAGCGGCAAACAGCACATCGCCATCGACATTCTCGGCAAAATGCCGGGCAAGCGTCGTCTTGCCCGTTCCGGCGTAGCCGAATAGGCGAAAGAGCGGCGAGCGCCCTTCGTTCAGCCATTTCGAAACAGCCTTCAGGGCTTCGTCTTGTTGCGGCGCAAATTGCATGATCAGACGACTTGGCAGGATTCGCCTGACTTAGGCAAGGCGGAAACTGACGCGGCGTGGCCGATGACGGCAGATCCCTGCACTCACCCGTCCCAGCCCCGGTCTACGCCGCTTGAACACATCGACGGGTCCTGCGCCACCGCCTCCATCAGAAAATCCAGAACGGTCTTGACGCGCAGCGGCATGTTGCGTCGCGAGGGATAGACGACGGTGACCGGCAGCCGGCTCGGCTGGAAATCCTTCATCACCGGGATCAATCGGCCGGCGGCGATATCGGGTTTGGCGATGATGTGGGAGAGCACGGCAAGGCCCGCGCCGGCAAGGGCTGCCCTGTGAATGGCGACGGCGTTACAGGCCGTCAGCCGCGGCGAGATCCTGACCGATATATCTTCCGAGCCGTTCGAAAAGGACCATGTATTGGCCTCGCCTGCCCTCGCGTAGCACAGGCATTCATGATCCTTGATGTCCTTCGGGGCGTGTGGAGCCGCCCTGCGCGAGAGATAGGCGGGAGACGCGACGAGGAAGGCCGTCGTCCAGCCGATCCGCCGGCAGACGAGGCTGCTGTCGGCGACCGGGCCAAGGCGCACTTCGAGATCGAGGCGCTCCTCGATCATATCGGAGCTCTGCTCCCTGAAAAGCAGTTCGACCGATAGTTTGGGATAAGCGGCGAGAAGATCGCCCAGCCGCTCGCTGAGATAGAGGCCGAGCGGCGCGGGGACACTGAGCCTGACCTTCCCCGAAGCGATCGCTCCATCCGATCCCGCCGCATCGCCGAGCTCTTCCACCGCATCGAGAATCCTCAGTGCCATCGGCAGCATTCTCTCCCCCTCCGCCGTCAGCGACAGGCCGCTCGTCGTGCGATGCAGCAGGCGCGTGTTGAAATGGCCTTCGAGTGCCGCGACCTGCCGGGAGACCGCGGGCTGGGTCACATTGAGATCATGCGCCGCGGCTGAAAACGAGCCCGTCTCCACGACGCGCTGAAAGGTCCGTAATGCCGAAACGATATCCATCCCCTCCTCCTCATACTTTTGCGCATAGGCTTTATGCCGCCAGACTAAGCGAGAATGGCTTTACAGTCCGGCAATTAAGGATATCATTTATCCATAAGGACATTAAATATCCTTAATTAGAGGAGAAAGACATGACCCAGCGATTGAACTACGCCCAGCAGTCACCCGAGCTCTTCAAGAAGTTCATGGAATTCAGCATGGCGCTCCGCAGCAGCGTGATCGACGAGAAGCTGCAGGCCCTGGTCGAAATCCGCGCTTCGCAGATGAACGGATGCGGCTTCTGCCTCGACATGCATGTGAAGCAGGCTAAAATCCTCGGCGAGAGTGAGCTCAGGATCTATCACGTCGCTATTTGGCGGGAATCGAATCTGTTCATTCCCCGCGAGCGCGCCGCGCTGGCCTGGACCGAAGCCCTGACGAAACTGCCGGAGGGCGGCGTTCCCGACGAGATCTATGAGCGGGTTCGCGGCCAGCTTTCCGAAAAGGAAATCTCCGACCTGACCTTCGTGGTCATGGCAATCAATGCCTGGAACCGCGTCAATGTCGGCTTCAAGACTGTGCCCGGCACGGCCGACAAGGCCTACGGCCTCGATAAGGCAGGCCTGAACTAACCCTCGCAATTCATTGAGAAGATTCATTTTGACGCTGCCGCACCCCGGCAGCGAAAGGAGATCCGTTATGAAAATCGTTGTCATTGGCGGAACCGGTCTCATCGGTTCGAAAACCGTCGAGCGCCTGCGCAAGCGCGGCCATGAGGTGATTGCCGCCTCGCCGAACTCAGGCGTCAACACGATCACCGGAGAAGGCCTGGCGGAAGCGCTTGCGGGCGCTCAGGTCGTGCTCGATCTTGCCAATTCACCTTCCTTCGAGGACAAGGCCGTGCTCGAATTCTTCGAGACCTCGGGACGCAATCTTCTCGCCGCCGAAAAGGTCGCTGGCGTCAAGCATCATGTCGCGCTTTCGGTCGTCGGCACTGAGCGCCTGCAGGAAAGCGGCTATTTCCGCGGTAAGCTGGCTCAGGAAAAGCTGATCAGGGCCTCGGGTATTCCCTATACCATCGTGCATTCGACGCAGTTCATGGAATTCCTGAACGGCATCGCCCAGTCCGGCACCGTCGGCCAGACGGTCCGCCTGTCGCCGGCCTATGTGCAGCCGATCGCCTCCGATGACGTTGCCGACGCCATGGCCGACGTGGCGCTCTCCGCCCCCGCCAACAAGACAATCGAGATATCGGGTCCCGAACGCGCTCGCCTCAGCGATCTCGTCGCCAGCTATCTAAAGGCGATGAAGGACCCGAGGACTGTCGAAGCCGATGCAGAGGCAAGATATTTCGGCGCCAGGCTGAACGATCAGTCGCTCGTCTCCGACGACAATCCGCGGCTCGGTACGATCACCTTCGAAGAGTGGTTCGCGAAATCAGCCAGTCGAAGTGATTGACTTGCCTCAGGACGCGGTCGCTTGGGCGCGTCCTCTCCATCCCAGCAACACAGGAGATTCCCATGATGAGGACATCAATCCTCGCCGCCGCACTCGCCTTTCTCACAGCGAGCGTTGGCGCCGCCCACGACAGCAGCAAATCCGCGAAGGTGACGCTCGTCTATGAGCACGAACTGCCGAACGTGCCTGGCAAGAGCATCAAGGGCGTGCTGGTCGAATACGGCCCGGGCGGCTTCTCCGAGGGCCATACCCATCCGGACTCGGCCTTCATCTACGCCACCGTGCTCGAAGGATCGATCCGCAGCCAGGTCAATGACGGCCCGGTCAAGGTCTATCAGGCCGGAGAGAGCTTTTCCGAAATGCCGGGCGACCGCCATGGCGTGAGCGCCAATGGCAGCGAGACCGAGCCCGCCCGCCTGCTCGCCGTCTTCGTCGTCGACACCGATCAGAAAGAACTGACTTTCCCGCTGAAAAAGTGAGTATCGCTGACGGCCACCCGCGGAGAGCCGGCCGCTTTCGCGGGTGGCCGACACGCTGAATCATGTGCCGCCGCCCCTTCCGGAGACAGACAGAGATGAACTACGACGCGCTCTTCGGTAGGCCGCTGATGTCCCTGATCGTGGTCGGCTTTGCCGGCATCATTGTCTGGTATTTCCTCTCCAGTCAGCGGCCGACGACGCGGCTGGTGGTGCAGATCCTCTTCTTTGCGGTGATGACGCTGATCCTCGTCGGCAGCGGCATCGAACCGCATCGTTTCGGGGGGTATCAATCCGAGGACCCGCGAGCCCTACTCGTCATCCTGGCGAAATCGCTCTGGTGGGTCCATCTGGCATGGGCAGTCATCGGCTTCATCAGGCTCTATCTGGTGCTGGAGGGCAGCCCGCGTGAGGCCCGCCTGCTCCAGGATCTCGTCGTCGGCATCGTCTATATCGGCATCGCGCTCTCGATCCTCGCCTACGTCTTCGGCGTGCCGATCGGCACCCTCGTCGCGACATCAGGCGTGGTCGCCATCATTCTCGGTCTGGCGCTTCAGAACACGCTTGCCGACGTCTTTTCCGGCATCGCGCTGACGCTCGGCCGGCCTTATGTCATCGGCGACTGGATTCTGTTAAGCGACGGCACGGAAGGGCGCGTCGTCGAAAGCAACTGGCGCGCGACACACATCCTGACCGGCGCCAACAATGTCGTCGTCCTGCCCAACAGCTTCCTGGCGAAACTCGGCCTGACCAATGTCAGCCGGCCGGACGAGACCCATCTGCTGATCCTCACCGTCCGCATCGCCCCGACCCGGATGCCGGCATCGATCCGCCAGATCATGCTCGCCGCGCTCACGAGCTGCAATTCGATTGTCCGGGAGCCTGCGCCGGTCGTCGCGCTGAAAGGGCTGGATGCCACCGCACTCGAGGTCGAGCTGCTGTTTCGGGTGACGAGCCCCAGCCTGCGTGTGACGGCGCGAAACGAGGTGCTCGATCTCGTCTATCGTCATTGCAAATCCGCCGGCCTGCTTCTGGCGGTTCCGCCCGCCGCCCATGTGCTGACCGCCGATCTGCCGACGGAAGAAAACGCCAGGCCGCCGACAGTCACGCCGCTTGCACTGATCGAAGCCATTCCGGTCTTTGCGACACTGACATCTGATGAAAAGCAGAAACTTGCTGAAACCACGACTGTCCGGCAGTTCCGCAAGGGCGATGCGATCGTGCGGGAGCGCGAAATGCTGTCCTCGCTGATGATGGTGCGCGCCGGCATCATCGTGGCGCGGCGCGAAGGCGAAGAGCGCGGGCGCTTCGCACCGGGCGATTTTTTCGGCGAGACAGGATTGCTCGTCGGCATGCAGGAAGTCTGCACCTTGGAGGCCTTGACCCCGGCGACGGTCTATGAAATCGACCAGGAAGCCTTTGCGCCGCTGCTCACCCGACGACCCGGTTTGGCCGAAGAAATCGCCGAAGCCCTCGCCGGCCGCGCCGAACGCTTCCGCGACAGCGCTGGCCTGCCTGCGGAACAGGTCCGCAACGCGCATGCCATCCTGAACACCATCAGAACCATCTTCAGGGCATGATCAGCCGGCGCGCTGGAGCACCCATTGGAACGTGTCTTGCCAGATGTCCGCCGGCACCTCCTCGGATAAGGTGCCGACAAGATCGGAGAGCCGGACGGCTCTCAACGTATTTCGCCAAGCCTCGTCGGCTTCCCACATGACGCGCGCAACCGGGCAAGGCTTACTGTCGCAATAGCCTGCCGGCCGGCACGGATTGTTCTCGCGGATATTCGTGCAGGTGAAGCTGCGCGCCTTTCCCTCCACCGCCTCGACAATATCAAGGAAGTTGATCTCGGATGGGGATCTCGCAAGCCTGTAGCCCCCGCTCGGGCCGAGCGTGGTATCGACCAGGCAGGCCTGCGAAAGGCTTTGCAGCGCCTTGGAGAGATATTCCTTCGGCAGACCGTGCAGCTCGGCGAGCGCCTTGGTGGAGAGATACCTGCCCTCGGGCAGGCCCGCGAGAATGGCGCAGCAATGCAGGGCCCACTCGACCTGGCTTTTCAGGATCATTCAGCAACTCATAATGGCTGGTTCTGCGAACCAAATTAAGGATACAGGATATCCGCAAATCGGCATGATGTAAATGACCGGCAGCGACAGCGAGATGTCCACCTTCGCCGAGCAGATCGTCCCTCGCTTGTATCGTGCTCTCCGCGGCCTCTCTCCAGCCTCATCCTGAGCCCGCGAAAAACTTTCGCTCAGCCGGGAATAAAACCGCCTCGCCCCGTGTCTCATATCAGGTATCGCAGCATTGCGTGCCCAACCTGAGGAGAGACATCATGACACCCGTGAAATTCCTGTCCGTCGCGGCGGCAGCCGCGCTTGCCGCGACAGCTGCTTTCGCAGCCCCTCCCGTCAAGGAAGTCGAAACCGCCAAGGGCAAGGTGCTTGCCGGCGAAAATGGCATGACCCTCTACACCTTCAAGAAAGACGCCAAGGGCGTTTCCAACTGCAACGGCGATTGCGCCAAGAACTGGCCGCCGCTGATGGCCGCTTCCGATGCCAAGGCCGATGGTGCATATTCGATCATTGAACGCAAGGATGGTAAGAAGCAATGGGCCAAGGACGGCATGCCGCTTTATTACTGGGTCAAGGACAAGAAGGCCGGCGACATCACCGGCGACGGTGTCGGCGGCAACTGGGACCTCGCAAAACCTTGACGCCAAGGGAACCGGCGTGAAGATACCCGCACCCGAAACGTTCGAGGGCCAGATCCTGGCCCTCCTGCCCTCGCTCAGGCGCTATTCGCGCAGCCTGACGCGCTCGGATGCCGATGGCGAGGACCTGCTCCAGGACTGTGTCGAGAAGGTCCTGGCGCGCCGCGGCCAATGGCGCGGCCTCAACCTGCGCGGCTGGGTCCTGACCATCATGACCAATCTCTATCGCAACGGCCGGCGCGGCAAGGCGCGCGACGGCCTAGTCGAGCTCAATGCTGCGGAGGATATGGCAGCGCCCGAACCGCCGGCCGATCCGCTGGAGCGCGCCCGGCTCAACGATGCGCTGAACAGCCTTTCGGAGGAGCACCGCGCCGTGCTGATGCTCGTCGTCATCGAGGGCTACAGCTACAGCGAGGTCGCCGCCGCTCTCGATATCCCGATCGGCACCGTCATGTCGCGCCTGTCGCGCGCGCGCCGGCGCGTCGCCGAGCATCTGAAGGCCGATAACGTCATTACGCTTCGGAGACCGAAATGAACGAGACCAACCCGATCGTCACCGAAGCCGATCTCCACGCCTATGCCGACGGCCAGTTGCCGCAAAGCTCGCGCGCCCGCATCGAGACCTACCTCGCGGACAACCCGGACGAAGCGGCGATGATCGCCGAATGGCAGGCGCAGAACGCAGGCATCCGTTCCCTCTTTGCCGGGTACGAGAAGGCCAGGGACACTGATCCTCTGCTCGTTGCGCCCTCACGCGCGGTCGCGCCCGCGCGGAAGCGCTGGGCACTCGCCGCCGCGGCCCTCCTCGTCTTTGCGCTCGGCGCCGTCAGCGGGCATTATGGCCCGGCTCTTCTGGAAAAGCCGGAGCTGCAGCTTACCGGCTCAGAAACCTTCCCGAAACAGGCCGAGACCGCCTTTACCGTCTATGCCGCCGAGGTCCGTCATCCCGTCGAGGTCTTCGCCGACGAGGAAGCCCATCTCGCCACCTGGCTCGGCAAGCGCCTGGCGATCGAGAACCTCAAGATCCCGAACCTGCAGCCGCTCGGCCTCAAGCTGGTCGGCGGCCGCCTGCTGCCGGTCGACGGCCGGCCGGGCGCGATGTTCATGTACGAGAACCAGGCCGGCGAGCGCCTGACCGTCATGGTCGGCCGCAACAGGGAAAACCGCACGACGAGCTTCCGCTTCGCCTCATCGGGCAATCTTGAAACCTTCTACTGGATCGACGGCGAACTCGGTTATGCCGTCACCGGCGAAATCTCGCGCGAAGCGCTGCGCGCGGTGGCCGAGGAGTGCTATCGGCAGTTCCCGTCATGACGTTTAGCGCAGCGGATCGTTGGCAAGCTCGATCGGCTTGCCATGCGGCGTCGCTTCGGCCGCCCGCTGCCAGCTCTTCTGCAGGTCGAGGAGTAGGGATGCATCCGCCACGCCGCGACTGACCAGCAGGTCCGAGAGCGCCGCCACCCAGCAGTCGAAATAATCGCTGCCGTCCTCGGCTCGGCCTGGCTGATGCAATTCCCGCGAAAGGGTTTCGGCCCACTCGCTCCAGGAAAACAGCCCCTTCTCATGCAGATGCACGGTTATGGCGAAGGCTTCAGCCGCCCAAGGTTCAGGGAAAACAGGATCACCCTCCGGCGACTTCGGTAAACCCGGCGACTGCGAGAGCTGAGAGGGTATTTCACACACGCTCAAGATAGCTCTCCCATGCATCGATCGAGACCGTCAGCGACGGGTCGGCACCCTCACCCCAGAGCTCCGTGCCATCAAAGATGACGGTATAGAGCCATTGCGGGTTCTCGCCCTTGCCATGCGCATTGTCATCGGGAAAGACGAAGGAACCCTGCACCGCTTCGACGATGCCGGTCTTGGCCCTGGCATAACGCGGCAAGCGCGTATGGGTGGCCGGATTGAAATTCCTCGTCCGCACTGTCTCGCCGACCGCAAATATCGGCGCGGCCTCGACAGGACGATCGCATGGCCCGCCTTTCGCGAGAACCGCCTGTACCATCTCGGCCTTCAGCACCCGTTTCGGCGTCGCGCCCTCCTGCAGCTTGCGCCCAGACAGCAACTCTTCGCGCGTCGCAAAACTGTGCCGTTCGAGCAGCGTTTCGACGCCGCGGATCCAGATTTCGTAATAGCTGGCGGCAAGATAATCGGCCGGCGGAATATTTTCGCGGGCATGCCGGCTCTCATCGATCGTCCAGGCGCCGAAAGCGCCGCAGGAAAGCGTGATGCCGAGAGCCCGCTTCTCCCAGTCGGCATGGAAAGAGGGCTCATCCTTTTCAGGGGCAATAGGCCCGAAACCCATCTGCCCGCCGAGATCGTGGGGTCCGTTCATGGCAGAGCCTCCGGACTGCCGGCAGCTGAAATTTTCGAGCTGCCCGCGATCGCCGTCCCGATCATCGCATCGCGGCTGACGAGATCGGCCAATGAGGTCTCATCCAACCCTTCCGTGCCCGCCGGCCGCTCGGGGATTACGAGATAACGCAGCTCCGCCGTCGAATCCCAGACGCGGACCTTTTTCTGCGCAGGCAGCACCAGCCCAAATTCGGCCAGTACGCCGCGCGGATCGATTACGGCGCGCGAGCGATAGGCCGGAGCCTTGTACCAGACCGGCGGCAGGCCGAGCACCGACCAGGGATAACAGGAGCAGAGCGTGCAGACGATCAGGTTATGAGTGTCGGGCGTATTGAAGACGGCGCGCATATGCTCGCCCTGCCGGCCGGTAAACCCAAGGCTCGCAATCGCCGCCGTCGCATCGCGTTTCAGCCAGTCCGCGAATTCGGGATTGCTCCATGCTTTCGCCACGACACGCGCACCGTTGCGCGGCCCCACCTTCCTCTCATAAGTCTCGACGATCGCATCGATTGCCCCCGGATCGATCAACCCCTTCTCCGTCAGCAGCGTCTCCAGCGCTTTGACGCGCGCCTGCATGTCGGAGTAGCGGTTGTCGTGGTGATGGTCGTAGTTGTGATGGTCGTCGTGATCATGGTCGTGCAATGCGATGTTCTCCCAAACGACAGATAGGTAGTGTCCGCTTCTTCTCTCGGCGGCGGCCCGGACACCCCTTCTACCCCACGGGGAGAAGGTGGCCCGAAGGGTCGGATGAGGGGGCCATACGGCGACCCGTCATTGCGCTTCGCTTACGCTTCGCGCACCCGCGGCTTCGCCGCTCGCCCCCTCATCTGCCTGCCGGCATCTTCTCCCCGCTGGGGAGAAGGGGAATCGTTGCAAGGCCCCGCCCTTCTCAAAGTTATCGCCCGTGGGAAGCAACGCAAACATCCCCTTTTCTATCACACCCTACGCACCCGCCAACCCCTCCTATCCCCCTCAAACTTTTCCGCTAATCTCCAGCCATGAACATCCTGATTCTCGGCGCAACCGGCTTCATAGGCTCCGTCGTCGCGGCCCGGCTCGCGGCCGATGGGCATGCCGTGACCGGGCTCGGCCGCGATCCCGCGCGGGCGCGTTTGAAGCAGCCTGCGATAAATTGGCGGCGGGCCGATCTATCCCGCATGACGAAGGCCGAGGACTGGGAGAAGCTCCTGAACGACCAGCATGCCGTCGTCAATTGCGCCGGCGCGCTGCAGGACGGCCTGTCGGATGATCTGGCGGCCACACAGGAAGATGCGATGCTGGCGCTCTATGCCGCAGCGAAACGCTCTCAGCCTTTGATCATCCAGATATCGGCAAGGACGGCGGGCGCCGCCAGCGATCGGCCTTTCCTCGCCACCAAGCGGCGGGCCGATGAGGCGCTGGCGGCAAGCGGCCTGCCCCACCTCATCCTGCGCCCTGCCCTCGTTCTCGGCCGCAATGCCCATGGCGGCTCGTCGCTCATCCGGGCGCTTGCCGCCTTCCCCTTGGCGCTGCCGCTCATCCACGCCGAAAGCGGTGTCGAAACCCTGTCGGTGGACGACGTGGCGGAAGCCGTGTCGCGGGCGGTTTCAGGCGATCTGCGCGGGGATATCGTTCTTGCCGCCGACGAGGTGCTGACGCTTGCCGATCTCGTCCACCTCCACCGGCAATGGCTGGGCCTGGCGCCGGTCCGCGTCTTTTCCCTTGCGCCTTGGCTTGCACGACCCGTGACCTGGCTCGCCGATGTCGCGGGCCTGCTCGGCTGGCGTTCACCGCTGCGCTCGACGGCAATGACCGTCATGTCGGAAGGCATAAAAAGCGCGAAGGCGGAGAGCGGCCTTGCCGCGACATCAGCCGCGGCAACGCTCGCTGCCAATCCATCCGGCGTGCAGGATCTCTGGTTCGCCAGGCTCTATCTGTTGAAACCGATCGTCATATCAGGCCTGTCGGCCTTCTGGCTGCTCTCCGGCCTGATCCCGCTGCTGGCGGTGCAGAAGGCCTCCGCCCACTTCCTGCCCTTCATGCCGGACGCGGCCGCAACGGCGCTGACGCTTCTCACCTGCCTGATCGACATCGCGCTCGGCGCCGCAGTCCTTGTCCGCCCGCTCGCCAGACGCGCCCTTCTCGGCATGCTGGCCGTCTCATTGGCCTATCTCACCGGCGGCACACTTCTCGAACCCGCCCTCTGGCTCGATCCGCTCGGCCCCCTTGTCAAGGTGCTGCCATTGATCCTGCTGACGCTCACGGCGCTTGCCACCCTGGATGAACGCTGATGCTCGAGCAATGGCTGCTGCTTGCCCATGTCATCGGCGCGACCGTGCTCTTCGGCACCGGCGCCGGCATCGCATTTTTCATGGTGATGGCGCACCGCACGCGCGATCCCGTGCTGATCGCCCATGTCGCCGCGACCGTCGTCATCGCCGACACCGTCTTCACGGCGACCGCGGCCCTTTTCCAGCCGGTGAGCGGCTATCTCCTGGCGCGGTCGATCGGCTGGGACCTGTCGGAGGGCTGGATTGCGCTGTCGCTGCTGCTTTATGTCGTGACCGGCCTGTTCTGGCTGCCGGTCGTCTGGATCCAGATCCGACTGCGCGACCTCGCCCGCGCCGCGGCACGCTCGGGAAGCAGCACCCTGCCGCCGAGCTATGACCGCCTCTACCGCATCTGGTTCGCTTTCGGCTTTCCGGCCTTCGCGGCCGTTCTCGGCATTTTCTGGCTGATGCTGACGAAACCGTCGATCGCTCTATTTTAGCATCGGCCAGAGGCTCGCCACCAGAAGCACGGCCATGCTGATATTGAACCACTTCAGCCGCACCGGATCGGAAAGCCATTCCCTGAGCGCCGAGCCGAAGCCTGCCCAACTCGAGACGCTCGGCACGTTCACCACCGCGAAAGCCAGACCGACGATCAACACGCTGACGAGATAAAGCTCCGGATTCGTATAGGTCGCCATTGCGGTGACCGCCATCACCCAGGCTTTCGGATTGATCCACTGGAAAGCCGCCGCCGAGACAAAGGACATTGGCGCCGCACCGCTCTTGCCTTCGCTGAGCGAACGCGACGAAGCGATTTTCCAGGCGATCCAGAGGAGATAGGCGCCGCCGGCGAATTTCAGCACGGTATAGAGCATGGGCATCGTGTGCAGCAGCGCGCCGAGCCCGAGACCAACGGCAATGAGTAGCGAGAAGAAGCCGGCGCCGATGCCGAACATATGCGGGACAGTCCTGCGGAAGCCGAAATTCACGCCCGAAGCAAAAAGCATCATATTGTTCGGCCCCGGCGTGATCGACGTCGTAAAGGCGAAGAGAACGAGAGCGAGAAACGTATCCAGTGGCATGAAACCTCCCGAAGCCGGGTTTTCCAGCAGCCCGTTTTATTTAGGTCAGCATAACTGTCCTAAATCACCGATACCAATACATCATTGTCATGGTGACAGGATTACTTGAAAGATAGCGGCGCAGCCCAATCTCCTGACCAGGATCAAGACCATGCAGGACGACCCTATCCCATCGATCACAATCCCGAACGGCGCGGAAGTGCCGGTGCTCGGCCAGGGAACCTGGGCCATGGGCGAGGATGCCGGCCATGCCAAGGCCGAGATCGAAAGCCTCAGAGCCGGTATCGATCTCGGCATGACGCTGATCGATACCGCCGAAATGTATGGCGATGGTGGCGCCGAGGAAATCGTCGGCCAGGCGGTCAGGGGACGGCGCGACGAGGTCTTCATCGTCAGCAAGGTCTATCCTTGGAATGCCAGCCTGAAAGGCACGATCGAGGCTTGCGAACACAGCCTCGAACGCCTCGGCACGGACCGCATCGATCTCTATCTCCTGCATTGGCGCGGCAACTATCCGCTCGCCGAGACCGTCGCCGCCTTCGAGATGCTGAAGGCGTCCGGCAAGATCGGCGCCTGGGGCGTCTCCAACTTCGATACCGACGACATGGAGGAACTGCTTGGCGTGCCGGATGGCGTCAATGTCGCCGCCAACCAGGTGCTCTACAATCTCTCTCGCCGCGGCATCGAATTCGACCTCCTGCCGTGGTGCCGAAGCCGCGGCATTCCCGTCATGGCCTATTCGCCGATCGAGCAGGGCCATATCCTCCATCATCCGGAACTGATCCACATCGCCAAGGCCTACCAGGCGACACCCGCCCAACTGGCGCTCGCCTTCCTGCTGAAACACGACGGCGTCATCGCCATCCCGAAGACCTCGAATGCCGAACGTGTTCGCGAAAACCGCGACTGTGTCTCGCTCGATATCACCGACGACGATTGGGAAGCGCTCGACGCTGCCTTCCCGCCGCCAGCCGGGAAAAAGCCGCTGGAGATGCTGTGATCTACAGCGGCTGCCAGTCGGCTTCATCCACCTCGACGTTGCGTTTCGCACGTCCCCTCGCCGCGTTTACGGGAGAAGTAGGGTGAGGGGCAGCTAATCGGCACGGACTAACAGCGGTAGCAGGCTCACATCCCCTGCGCGCCACGGTTCATGGCAGCAATGCCGGTACGGCAGACTTCGATCAGGCCGAGCGGCTTCATGATCGCGATGAACTGGTCGATCTTGGAGGATTTGCCGGTTATCTCCAGAATGAAGTGATCGATCGTCGCGTCCACCACCTTGGCGTGGAAGGCATCGGCAAGCCGTAGCGTCTCGGCTCGCGTTTCGCCCTCGCCGATCACCTTGACCAACGCCACTTCACGCTCGATCGGCCGGTCCTGTCCGAGTTCGCGGGCCCGCACCGTCAGATCGACGACGCGGTGAACAGGGACGATGCGTTCGAGCTGCGCCTTGATCTGCTCCAGCACATGAGGCGTGCCGCGCGTTACGATGGTGATGCGGGACAGATGCGCCTGGTGCTCGGTCTCGGAGACCGTCAAGCTCTCGATATTATAGCCACGGCCGGAGAACAGGCCGATGACGCGGGCAAGGACGCCGGGCTCGTTGTCGACGAGAACCGAAAGTGTATGGCTCTCGACTGCGGTCGTTTCCGGAGAGATGAAATAGGCAGAGCCCGTGGGCTGAAGATGTGCGTTCATGGTCCTGGGTTCCTACCTTATCGTTATACGAGCTGACGGCCCTTGGCGTCGATCGCGTTGGCGACGGCTTCGTCGGTGGCTTCGTCGGGCAGCAGCATTTCATTATGCGCCTTGCCGGAGGGGATCATCGGGAAGCAGTTGGCGAGATTGGCGACGCGGCAATCGAAGATGACCGGCTTCTTGACCTCGATCATCTCTATAATGGCGTCGTCGAGCTCGTCCGGCTTTTCGCAGCGCAGTCCGACCGCACCATAGGCTTCCGCAAGCTTGACGAAATCGGGCATCGCTTCCGTATAGGAGTGCGACAGGCGGTTGCCGTGCAGCAGTTGCTGCCACTGTCGCACCATGCCCATATACTGGTTGTTCATGATGAAGATCTTGATCGGCGCGTCGTACTGGATCGCCGTCGACATTTCCTGAATGCACATCTGGATCGAGGCATCGCCGGCGATATCGATGACGAGGCTTTCGGGATGGGCGATCTGCACGCCGAGGGCCGCCGGCAGGCCGTAGCCCATCGTGCCTAGGCCTCCCGAGGTCATCCAGCGGTTCGGCTGTTCGAAGCCGAAGAACTGCGCCGCCCACATCTGGTGCTGGCCGACTTCCGTCGTGATGTAGGTGTCGCGGTCCTTGGTATGCGCATAGAGCCGCTCCAGCGCATATTGCGGCATGATCACATCATTGCTCTTGGTATAAGCAAAGGAATTGCGCGCCCGCCAGCGGGCGATATCGCTCCACCAATCCTCGAGGCGGCCCTTCTCCGGCCTCTTCGGCAGCGCCCGCCACAGGCGGACCATGTCTTCGAGGACATGGCCGACATCTCCGCGGATGCCGATGTCGACGCGGACGTTCTTGTTGATCGAGGACGGATCGATATCGATATGGATCTTCTTCGAATTAGGCGAGAAGGCGTTGAGACGGCCGGTGATGCGGTCGTCGAAGCGGGCGCCGATGCAGACCATGACATCGCAATCATGCATCGCCATGTTTGCTTCGTAGGAGCCGTGCATGCCGAGCATCTTCAGCCAGTTCTTGCCCGAAGCCGGATAGGCGCCGAGGCCCATCAGCGTCGAAGTGAGCGGGAAATCGGTGAGTTCGACCAGCTCGCGCAGCAGCTTGGAGGCCTCGGGACCGGAATTGACGACGCCGCCGCCCGAATAGATGATCGGACGGCGCGCATTCGCCATCATCTCGATCGCCGCATGGATCTGGTTGAGGTCGCCCTGGATCTTCGGCTGGTAGCTCTTCTGGATCGCGTAATCGGCGGGCGGCGTGTAGGTGCCGGTCGCAAACTGCACGTCCTTCGGAATGTCGACGACGACGGGGCCTGGACGGCCGGACTGGGCGATGCGGAAGGCCTCATGAATGATGGCGGCGAGCTGGTTGACATCCTTGACCAGCCAGTTGTGCTTGGTGCAGGGCCGGGTGATGCCGACCGTGTCGCATTCCTGGAAGGCGTCGGAGCCGATCAGTGGGGTCGGAACCTGGCCGGTCAGGCAGACGAGCGGGATCGAATCCATCAGCGCATCCTGCAGCGGCGTGACCGCATTGGTGGCGCCAGGACCAGAGGTCACCAGCATGACGCCGACCTTGCCTGTGGAGCGGGCGTAGCCTTCGGCCGCATGGCCGGCCCCCTGCTCGTGGCGAACGAGAATGTGCTTGATCTCGTCCTGCTGGAAGATCTCGTCATAGATCGGCAGGACCGCGCCGCCGGGATAGCCGAAGATATGTTCGACGCCGTTATCCTTCAGCGCCTTGAGAACGATCTCCGCTCCCGTCATCCGATTGCCTGCCGCCTGATTGTCCGTGCTCATCTGTGTCTGTTCCGTTTGATGCTGGATTTGCGATTGTGGCCGGGAGCCCGATTTCGGGCACAAAAAAAGGCCCCGGAGGAGCCTGTCATCTAGCGCATGGGTGGCTGTCGCCGGATGGTTACACCATCCTGCCCATGCGCCTTCCCACCACGATAAGAGCCGTTGCGATTTTCATGGCCGGCAGTGATAGACAGAAAATTTCGCAGCGTCAACGCATGCCGCAATAAAAAACTGCCCTGGGCCCCTGCCTCCCAAAATCGATAGGATGAAGGATTTGTTAAAGGATCGACTTTATCCTTTAACGCTACCGCAGGGAGTAGCCTTTGCTCAACAACGACTTGCGCATGTCTGGCAAGGCAGGCGAGCACGATCGACGCGACGGCCATACGCCGGGAAATCGCTTTCTCGGCCGCGTCGTTGCATGCAGCGGCTCCAGGGCCACGATTGCCGCTGTCGCCGTTGAGGGCGGCACCGATCTTACAGAACTCTGGTCCGTCGGCCGGCTGATTTCGATCAGCGTCGGCCGCAACCGTGTCGTCGCCCTGGTCTATCAAATGAACACCGGCAGCCATGCCTGGGGCGAAGGCGAGGACAATAAGTTCAAGATCGAGACCGAGCTTCTCGGCGAAGTCCGCGTCGATGAGGACGGGCGCGAGGAATTTTCGACCGGCATCTCACGTTATCCCTATCTCGGCGCCATCGCCCATCGCATCCGCGCCGCCGACCTTATGCGCATCTACGATGCCGGAACGGGGACGACCGCCATCATCGGCAAGCTGACGCAGGATGAAAGCATCGATGCGGCGATCCACATCCCGTCAATGCTCTCCAAGCATTTCGCCGTCGTCGGCTCGACCGGCGTCGGCAAGTCGACCGCCGTATCGCTACTTTTGCACAAGGCGATCGCGGCCGATCCGAAGCTGCGCGTGCTGATCCTCGATCCGCACAATGAATTCGCCGCCGCCTTTCCCAAGCACGCCGTCACCATCGATACGGATACGCTCGACCTGCCCTTCTGGCTGATGCGGCTGGAGGAATTTGCCGAAGTCGTCTTTCGCGGCCGCCCGCCCGTACCCGAAGAGCTCGACATGCTGCGCGACATCATGCCGGAGGCCAAACGCGCCTTCCGCGGCAGCGACAACTCGCTGGTGCGCCGCACGACGGAAAAGAGCTCGATCACCGCCGATACGCCGGTTCCCTACCGCATGGCCGATCTGCTGGCGCTGATCGACGAGCGCATCGGCCGCCTGGAAGGCCGGGCGGAAAAGCCCTCCCTGCGGTCGCTCAAGATGCGCCTCATCGCCGCGATCAACGATCCGCGCTATCACTTCATGTTCTCCAACAACACGATCAGCGACACGATCACCGATACCATCGCGCAGATCTTCCGCATCCCCGGAGATAACAGACCAATCTGCACTTTCCAGCTTGCCGGCATTCCCTCCGAAGTCGTTAATTCGGTCGCCTCCGTGCTTTGCCGCATGGCTTTCGAAGTGGCGTTGTGGAGTGACGGCGCCATCCACATGCTCGTCGTCTGCGAGGAAGCCCACCGCTACATCCCGTCCGATCCGAACCTCGGCTTCATCCCTACGCGCCAGGCGATCGCCCGCATCGCCAAGGAGGGCCGTAAATACGGTGTCTCGCTGGGCATCATCACTCAGCGGCCAGGCGAGCTCGACCAGACGATCCTGTCACAGTGCTCGACGCTCTTTGCCATGCGCCTTGCCAATGACCGTGACCAGGAAATCATTCGTTCAGCCATCCCGAATTCATCGATCTCGACGACGAGCTTCATCTCCTCGATCGGCAACGGTGAGGCGATCGCCTTCGGCGAGGCGATCAGCGTGCCGATGCGGATGCGCTTCTCCCGTGTTGAAGAGAACCTCCTGCCGAAGGCCGCCAGCGCCAACAGCAAGCATAGCGAGGAAGATCCCGATACGGTCGATTTGCGCAAGATCGTCACCCGCATGCGGGCGGTGACCGTCGGGCCTGACATTTCGAATTTTCAGCAGAGCGTTGCGGCATCCATGCCAGATTTCGACGAGGCGCAGGAAACCGACGACGCTTTCGATGCCAAACCCGTTACCCCGTCGGCACCGGCTTCGGCGCCACTCCAATCCTACCGGCGCGAATTGCTGCCGCAGGCGCCGCGGCTGGACCCGGCCGAACCGGCCCCGATCGATCCGCGGCTGGACGCGCTGCGCCGCGAACTGCGTCGCGAGGAGCCGGTGTTTCCTCGGCCAGCGCCGCCGACCGACCAGCCGCAGATCACCCGCCGGGAACCCGGCCCGTCTCTGCGTGAAAGCATCCTAAAAAAGCCGCTGAGCAGCCTTTACAACAAGGATTGATGCTCCAGCGCGATCAACGGCCGGGCAGCATCGAGCACACGCTGGCGATCCGCCGGCCCAAGCGGCAGCAGCGGCCGGGGAAGTTCCGACCGAACGCCAAGGAGATGCTCGGCCAGCATATAGACCACGCGAATGCTTCCATACGCCTTGAACACGTCCCAGAGCGGCTGCAGAAGATCATCGAGCCGGCGCGCCTCGCCGCCGTTGCCGGCGATCGCGGCCTTGGTCAGAGCGAGCGCTACGCGGGGAAGAAGCCCGCCGATAACGCTGTACCAAGCGTCTGCGCCTGCAAGCAGTGCCTCCGCCGCACCCCAATCGCCGCTGTAGCCGATCGCGAGATCGGTCTTTTCCCGCAACGTCGCAAGCTCCCCAAGCAAATCGCCGTCTGCCGGCAGCGGCATTTTTACCGCCTTGATCGTCTCGACATCGGAGAGGCGCTGCAGAAGCTCGCGGCTGAAGATGAAGTGCGTCGTGCCGGGATTGTTGTAGATGCAGAGCGGCAGTCTGGTTGCCTTGGCCACAGCGAGGAAGTGCTGGTAGACCTCTTCCTGGGTCAGCGGCGTGTAGGAAACAGGCGCAAGCAGAAGCGCATCCGCGCCGGCAGCCTCGGCGTCCCTGGCGAGATCCACGGCATGATCCGTCCTCAGGGCGCCGGCGCCGACGAGGAGTGGAACACGGCCGTTGACGCATCCGACCGCCGCCTTGACGGCCCGCAGCCGCTCCTCGCGCGTGAGATAGGCGTATATCCCGGTGCTGCCGAGAAGGCCGATGGAGGCCACACCTGACTCGCACAGGGGGGCCAGCAAGCGGCAGAGCCCCTCAACGTCCACCCGGCAATCGGGATCGGCAGGCGTCGGCGGAAAGGCCGAGAGGCCATGGAACGTAGAAATGGCAGGCATCATGCGATCCTGAAAGACAGTTGATTGGCAACGAGCCAGACGATATCGCCTCATGCTAAAGCGTCAATCGCTCCCAGCTTTCGTCCATCTGATTGCGGAACCAGGTCATTTGCCGCTTGGCATATTGCCGTGTCGCCGCAGCCCCCTTCTCCAGCACCTCATCGCGCGTCATCTCGCCCTTCAGCATCGCCGCGATCTGCGACACACCGATGGCCTTCATGACGGGCGCCTCGGCCGGCAGGTCGAGCGCAAGCAGCGCCTTCACCTCGTCTTCCGCACCCTGTTGCAGCATCTTCTCGAAACGGCCATTGATGCGAGCATGCAGCACCGCCCGGTCCGGCAGAACAACTATCTTGCGGGCCTCGTCGGCATCGATCACCACAGGCCCGGACCGGACCTGGAAATCGGCGATCGAGCGTCCCGCTGCTTTGATTACCTCCAGCGCCCGGACGATGCGCTGGCCGTCCTGGCGGTTGAGGCTGGCCGCCATGGCGGGATCGGCGTCGCAAAGCTCAAGGTAGAGCGCACCCGGCCCCTCCTCCACGAGTCGCGTGCGCAAGTCTTCCCGCAGTACCTCCGGTATATCAGGCATCTCGGAGAGACCGCCGGTCAGCGCCTTGAAGTAAAGCCCGGTGCCGCCGACGAAAACCGGTAGCTGCCCGGCGGCCCTGAGCGCCGGCAAAAGCGCCGAGACATCGCGCAGCCAGGCGCCTGTGGAATAGCCGGCCCCCGCCGGCACGTGACCGTAGAGATGATGCGGCACGCCTTGCATCTCCTCTTCCGACGGACGCGCGGTCAGCACCCGCAGCGTATCGTAGACCTGCATGCTGTCGGCATTGACGACCGCGCCGTCATGGCGCTTGGCCAATTCCACGGCAAGGGCGGACTTGCCGCTGGCGGTCGGCCCGGTTATCAGGATCGCGTTCTCTACGCTCAGAAGGTTTTCCATCATGGCCCTCGTTGCCACGCTTGTTGCCAATCCGTCAAATCCTGTGCTTACTCCCGGCATTGCCGAACAAGCGGCCGAGGCAGTAACCGCTTCCGGCCTCTACTGGCTGGCCGACGGCCTTGCCTGCGACATCGCACTGCGCGACGGCGCGGATGCGCAAGCAGCCGAGGCCAATCTTCTCGCCGTCATATCGAGCGCCCCCATCGACCTCGTCATCCAGGAGCAGGACAGCCGCCGCAAGAAGCTGCTGATCGCCGACATGGATTCGACGATGATCGGCCAGGAATGCATCGACGAACTCGCCGCCGAAGTGGGCCTGAAGGAGAAGGTCGCCGACATCACCGCCCGCGCCATGAATGGCGAGATCGCCTTTGAGCCCGCCCTGCGTGAGCGCGTCGCCCTCTTGAAAGGACTGCCGATCTCGGTTGTCGACGAGGTCATCGCCAAGCGCATCACGCTGACGCCGGGAGGGCCGGAGCTGATCGCCACGATGAAATCGAAAGGTCATTACACCGCCCTCGTCTCCGGCGGCTTCACCGTCTTTACCAGCCGCATCGCCGCCACTCTTGGCTTCGACGAAAACCGCGCCAATACGCTGCTGGACGAGGATGGCATTCTGTCCGGCTTCGTCGCCGAACCTATCCTCGGCAAGCAGGCAAAGGTGGATGCGCTGAACGAGATTTCAGCAAGCCTCGGCATTTCGCCACAGGAGGCAATCGCCGTCGGCGACGGCGCCAATGATCTCGGCATGCTGCAGCTCGCCGGCTCCGGCGTCGCCCTCCACGCCAAGCCCACTGTCGCCGCTCAGGCGCAGATGCGCATCAATCACGCCGACCTGACGGCACTTCTTTATATCCAGGGTTATCGGAAGACCGATTTCGTGATGGGCTAAGAAGGCCGAAACGCGCCCCTCCTCCCGCATTCCTGCGCTCGTCACAGGAATGCGGGAGGAGTTGAGCGAGAACAGGAAGGCGGCACCTGGTCGCCACCGCCGCAGTACTCCTATTCCATCGGCACCGCGACGAACCGCAGATCGCCGTTTGCCGATGCGATCATCAGCTGGGCGTTGCGCCGGCCTTCCTGTTTCAGCGATTTCACCTTGGCCGCGACCGCATCCGGGGATTTCATGAACTCCTGTGCCACCTCGACGATAACATCCCCTGGCTTCAGCCCCTTTTCGGCCGAGGCGGAGCCGGGCTCCACCTCCGTCACGACGACGCCGTCGACGCTTTCGGCGATGCCGAAAGCCTTGCGTGTTTCGGGACTGAGGAGCGACAGCGACAATCCGAGCACGTTCTTCGGCATGGCCGCATCCGGCGATACCTGGCCCTGTTGGTGCTGGTCCGGCGCCGGTGTGCCCGGTGCGGGCGCTGCCTGATCGCCGGTATCCGGCTGATCCATATCGTCGTTTTCGTCGGGATCAGGGGTGATCACGCCATCCGGCGCTGCATCGCCGGATGCCGCCTGATCGCTGTCTTCGAGCCGGCCGAGCTTCACCTTGACGGTCTGCTCCTTGCCGTCGCGCAGCACCACGACGTCGACTTCTTTTCCGACCGTGCTTTCCGCCACGACGCGCGGCAGGTCGCGCATTTCATTGACCGCCTTGCCGTCGAATTTCAGAATGACGTCGCCCGCCTTGATCGAGCCGTCGTCGACGGGACCGCCCTTGATGACGCCGGCGACCAGCGCGCCCTTGGCGGTGTCGAGCCCGAGACTGTCGGCGATGTCGTCGGTCACCGGCTGGATGCGCACGCCGAGCCAGCCGCGCCGCGTCTCGCCATACTGGCGCAACTGCTCGACGACGCCGGAAGCAAGTTCGGACGGTACCGAGAAGCCGATGCCGATCGAGCCGCCGCTCGGCGAGATGATCGCCGTGTTGATGCCGATCACTTCACCCTTCATGTTGAAGAGCGGGCCGCCGGAATTGCCCTTGTTGATCGCCGCATCCGTCTGGATGAAGTTGTCGTAGGGGCCGGCATTGATGTTGCGGCCGCGCCCGGAAATGATGCCGACCGTCACCGAACCGCCGAAGCCGAACGGATTGCCGATCGCCATGACCCAGTCGCCGATGCGCATCTCGCTGGAGTCGCCGAATTTCACCGATTTCAGCGGTGTCTTCGGCTCGACCTTCAACACGGAAAGATCGGTCTTCGTATCCGTGCCGATCAGCTTCGCCTTGAGCTTCGAGCCGTTGGCGAAATTGACCTCGATGTCGTCGGCGCCCTCGATCACATGGTTGTTGGTCACGAGATAGCCGGCCGGATCGATGACGAAACCGGACCCAAGCGAGCTGACATTATGGTTGGGGCCCTTGTTGCCCTGCTGTTTGTTGAAGAAGTCGTTGAAGAACTCCTGGAATGGTGACCCGTCAGGGGCGCGCGGCGCCGGACCGACCCCTTCGTCATCCTTCACATTCTGCGAGGTCGAGATATTGACCACAGCATCGAGCAACCCTTCCGCCAGGTCGGCAACGGAAGCCGGACCGTTGGTCGGCACGACGGTCTGAACCGGTGGCGTCTGCTGCGGCGTGGTAGATGCAGGTGGCGTGGGAGCAGCCGGAACAGGCGCGGCAACCCCGGGCGCTGCTGTTTCAGGCGTGGTTTGCGCAAAAGCAACCCCGCTCACGCCGGCTTGCGCCAGGATGGTGGCGCTGGCCAGAAGCGCGAGCGTTCGTCTGAAGGGCAAGCGAATCGTCGGGGCCATCAAGCTTCCTCATAAGGCGTAAATGCGCATATTCAGCACCAGCATAAGGCGGAATGATGGAGGGTGAAATCACCTTTTCGCGAAATCCCCGTGCAATCTGACGGACCATCACAAAAGCCCGGCCTTACCTCTTGAAATCGAAAGGGCCGGCGCTGGGCCGACCCTTTCTCGATCTTGGAGGGAAACAGATCCCGGTGTTTCAGTTCGCCGGCTGGCCTGGCGCCGGAGCGGTTGTTCCGGGCCTTGCGGGAGCCGACGCAGCCGGGTTCGCCGGCGCGGCGCCGGCGGCGTTGTTGAAATAGCGGAAAAATTCCGAATCCGGCGACAGGACCAGCGTTGTGTCCTGCGACGAAAGCGTCGCCGCATAGGCCGCCATCGAGCGATAGAACTCGAAGAAACCCGGGTCCCTTGAGAATGCCTCGGCGAAGACGCGGTTGCGTTCGGCATCGCCCTGGCCACGCAGGATCTCGGAGTCGCGTTGTGCGCCGGCAGTCAGCTCAACGACCTGGCGGTCGGCGATGGCGCGGCGGCGCTGGCCTTCTTCAGTGCCCTGCGCCCGCAGCAGTTCGGCCTCCGCCAGTCGCTCGGCCCGCATGCGGTTGTAGGTGCGCTCGGAAACGTCCTGAGTGAGGTCCGTCCGGCTGATGCGCACGTCGTCGAGCGTGATTCCGAGCGTCTCCGCATCGGCTTGCAGTTCGTTGCGAACCTCGAGCATCATCGCCACGCGTTCCCGGGAGAGCGCGGCTTCGATGCTGCGCACGCCGTAGACCCTGCGCAAAGCGGAATCGAGGCGGGTACGAAGCCGCGCTTCTGCCGCCTCCCTGTCGCCCGAAACGGTTTCGCGAAAGCGGCGCGCGTCGTTGATACGGTAGATGAGGAAGGCATTTACCTCATAAAACGCGCCGCCGGAAACCTGGACACGGATATTGTCAAGATCGAAGCGCAGTTCCTGCTTCGGCACGTATTGCACCCTGTCGGCATCGGCAAAAGCGAAAGGCAGCTTGAAATAGATGCCAGGGTCAGTCTTGACCGACTGGATTTCACCGAAGCGAACGACGATGGCCTGTTCGCGGGCACTCACCACGAAGACCGAGGAATAGACCCCGACCAGCACGACCGCCAGGAGGATCAGAATTACCGGAAGTCTGTTCGACATGGGTCTCAGCCTCCCTGCTGCTGTTGTTGCTGCGTCGGCCTGCCGACCTCATTGAGAGGCAGATAAGGCACGGCGCCCGCCTTTTGGTCTATGATCACTTTCTTGGAACCCTTCAGCACCTGTTCCATCGTTTCCAGGAACAGCCGCTCCCGCGTCACGTCAGGAGCCTTGGAATATTCGTCGTAGATCGAAACGAAGCGTTGCGCTTCACCTTCAGCCTCCTTGACGATCCGGTCCTTATAGGCCGCTGCTGCTTCGCGGATGCGGGCCGCGTCACCGCGGGCCTGGCCGAGCTTCTGGTTGGCGTACTGGTTCGCCTCCTCCACGAGGCGCTGCTTGTCCTGATCGGCACGCTGCACTTCCTCGAAGGCATCGGCCACGTCGCGCGGCGGTGCGACGTCCTCGATCGTCACGCGGTTGATCGCAATGCCGGCGCCATAGCGATCCATCGTATCCTGGATGATGTTGCGCACTTCGGTTTCGATCGGTCCGCGATTGTCACGGAAGGCATCTTGTGCCGGGCGCCGGCCGACGATTTCGCGCATGGCGCTTTCGGAAACCTGCTGCAGCGTTTCAGCCGGATTTTCGAGACGGAAAAGATAGGATTTCGGGTCATTGATCGTGTAGAGCACGGAGAACTGCACGTTGACGATGTTCTGGTCGCCGGAAAGCATCAGTCCAGCCGTCGAATTGCTGTTGTTGCGTCCGCCGATATTCTGCTGCTGCTCGGTCACCTTCACGATCTCGACCGCGTCCATCGGCCAGATGCGGAAATGCAGGCCGGGCATGGAAATTTCTTCTCTCGGCTTGCCGAAGCGCAGCTCGACGCCGCGTTCGTCCGGCTGGACGGTGTAGACGCACTGGATCAGCCAGAAAACAGCGACGATCGCCACGACGATCGCCGCCACGCCACCATTGAAACCGCCGGGAACGATATTGCGCAGCTGATCCTGACCGCGCCGGATGATGTCTTCCAGATCGGGCGGTCCGCCCTTGCCGCCACGTGGGCGGTTCGGCCCTTGGCCCCATGGTCCCTGATTGTTACCGCCGCCGCCCCAAGGGCCGCCGCCGCCATTCTGATTGCTCCAGGGCATCAAAACCTCGTTGTTCGTTAAGTCTTCCCCGCATTCGGGACCGTGGGGGCTGACCGGCCGATGCGTTGGTGACCGTTATAGGTATCGCCGCACCGGCTTTCAACGCAGCGTGAGAAACTTGGTCAATTTAATTGGAAAATAGTCCGTTTTCAGGCGCGACGGCGTTCATAGACGACGTAGCGCGTGGGGTAGCTGTCCTTCTCGCCAGCGGGCACGGCGACTACCTCCCCCGCCTGCCAGACGCCCGGATCGATCGCCGGAAAAAACGCGTCGCCGTCAAGATCGGCCTCGACATGCGTAATGCACAGCCGATCGGCAAGATCGATGGCCTGAGCATAGATCTGCCCGCCGCCGATGATGCAGATTTCGCCGGCCCCGGTTTTCAGCGCCAATCTGTCGGCAGAGTCCATCGCCTCGGTCAGCGAATGGGCCATGCTGACATCGGAGTGTTCGATCGCTGCTCGTCGCGAAATGACCACGTTCGGCCGCCCCGGCAGCGGCTTGCCGATCGAGTCATAAGTCTTGCGGCCCATCACGACAGGCTTGCCGAGCGTCAGCGCCTTAAAGCGCTTGAGATCGCTCGATAGCCGCCACGGCATGTCGCCTTCCCGGCCGATGGTCCCGTTGCGTGCGACGGCGGCGATGATGGTCCTGCGGATTTCGGCCATGAAAAGTCCCGGCTCAGACGGCGATCGGCGCCTTAATATTGGCATCGGCCTCATAGCCGATCAGCTCGAAATCCTCGAACCTGAACCCGAAGATATCCTTCACTTCAGGATTGATCCGCATGAAGGGCAGCGGCTTTGGCCGACGCGTCAGCTGCAGCTTCGCCTGGTCGAAATGATTGTGATAGAGATGCGCGTCGCCGAGGGTGTGGACGAAATCGCCCCCTTTGAGCCCCGTCACCTGGGCCACCATCATCGTCAAAAGCGCATAGGAGGCGATGTTGAAGGGTTTTCCGACGTCGCGTTTCTTGTCAGTAATTTTCGGTATCATTGAGAATCTCTCTGCTCTTTGTTGCGATGTTGAGCCACCCCCTTCCGATGGTCAACCATTCCGCCTTTATCTACGATAGAAATCGCCCCTTGCTCCAATGGTAGTCCGCCCGTGCCGTGGAGACCCACATATCGCAGCGGCGCGGGCGGACGGACTACCAGACTCCCTTCGGCTTTAGCTTTGAGAGTGGCTAGAAATGCCTTCGCGTGTGAGCCCAGCCCTCTGCCTAAGCTGGGTTACCTCGGGCGTAACTGCTCTGCACGTGTCACCGGTGTTTCGGCCAAGCTCGCCATCGGATCGATGTACAGAACCACCCCGAAACAGACCAATATTGTTGACACGAACATTACAATTTGCTCACCTTGTGAGCGCAATGATCATGAGTCGCAAAAAGGGGGTAATCAGCATGCTCCGATATGGCGAGATTGAATCGAATTCTTCCCTACGATCGATAACTAGAGAAGCTAACGTTTGGCGACGGCTCGCGATCGACCTTCGCAGAATTGCGAACAAGCGGACCCTGCCAAGTTTGGATCCACATATGACGCCGATCGTTGAACAATGGTTCGTCGAGAAGTGGATAGTACCAACGCTTGTTGGATACATCTCCTATCCGGAGAATTCGTTCCGCACACATGGGAATTATCAAGCGATGAGCTTCACTGCTCCGCTTCACCTGTTCTCACTTCAGGGCGGAATGGCGCGTTCGTCGCAACGTTGGTACCGGCTCGGCTGTCCATCGCCAATCGCGCAAGATTCGCTTCGGGGTTGGGATAATAAGGGCGGGTATTAAGAGATGGAGAAGAGCGCTGCATTGGGAAGGCTCGAGGCGGTTCAGTTTCGAAAGATACGTCAGTCATCGGCACTTTTCCTAGCATATTGCTGCGTCGGCAAAGCGTTACGCACGCAGCATCTGCTCAAACGGGGGTGTCCCACCATCGTCGTCCTGATCGCAGAGGCCGTAATGGATCTTGGCATATACGAGAAGGCCGCAGAGCTTTTCGTAATCGGCCGTTCCCCGGAATTTACTGAGACGCGTAGGGCGAAGGCGCTCGTGCATGCCATCGAGCCTGAGTCACGCCACAGGCTTCAAATGCCGGGAAAAAGTGACCTCATACGATCTTATGGCAAATATCCGTCGATCGTCGTCCTCGCAAAACACAGAAAAGATCTTCCGATTGAACTGGCGGCGGGAGCCGACGCGGTCATCGACCTGCCGAGACCGACCGCAGCGCACGTCCTAGCGGCGCGATCGCTGCTCGGTCGTAGCCCGATCGATGCTGATACCGCGGAACTCCTCTCCGGAAACGACGTCGTAATGCTGGCTCCAATCATCACGAAGTTCAAACTGACATCAGCAGACGCACGGATCCTGCGCTCCTCGGTGCCAGACGTCGCAGTGGAAAACGGACCCAGCTTAGAAGAACTGCCGGGATACAGAGATATGAAGCCTTGGGCACGTTCTTTCGCCAACGATTTGAAGCGTGCGCGGAACGGCGAGATCGCCTGGACCGATCTCGATCGCGGAATCCTTCTCCACGGTCCGCCCGGAACCGGCAAGACTCTATTTGCCCGTGCTCTCGCGAAGATGTGCGGCATCCCTCTGATAAAGGCGTCATTGGGGAGATGGCAGGCCAAAGGGCATCTCGGTGATCTTCTTGCGGCAATGAGTTCGACGTTTGAAAGGGCCAAGGAACTGCAGCCCGCGATTGTGTTCCTGGACGAGCTAGATTCGATTGGCGACAGAACGAAGTTCTCGGGCGATCACGTCGGCTATCAGACCCAAGTTGTGAATTCGCTCCTGGAACACATAGATGGCATCGACGGAAGGCAAGGGATCGTTGTGGTCGCGGCCACCAACTTTCCCGAAGCAGTCGACCGCGCCCTCCTCCGAAGCGGCAGGATCGAACGGCATGTCAGGATGGATTTGCCGGACGCGGAAGAGCGCTCGGAGATATTGCGTTTCCACCTGAGCACCTCGGTTGACGACGTTGAACTGCGGAAGATAGCCACCGACCTCAAGGGATGGAGCGGCTCTGATCTTGAGAAGCTGGCAAGGGAGGCAAGACGATTTGCCAGAGCGGCCGGGCAGCCTGCCGGATATACCCACGTCGCTGAAGCCTTGCCGCCGCTTCAGACGCTTCCTGCGGAGACCGCCCGCCGCGTGGCAGTTCACGAGAGCGGGCATGCCGTCGTTGCGCTCGCCCTCCAGCCAGGCTGTCGAGTCACCGTCTCAATGCGCAAGCAATTTAGGACGTTCTTATCCGACGTGCCCGTCCAGGGGATGACCCGATATCTGGACGAACCGACGGACTTGGAAACTCGAGCCTCAATGGAAGCGCATGTATGCAGGATACTCGGGGGGGCCGCAGCGGAAGAAGTGCTTATCGGCGCCCGGTCAGCCGGCGCGGGAGGCGGCCGTGGCAGCGACCTTCACAAGGCAACCACAATCGCCGCGCGGATGGTGTGCTCCTACGGCATGGGAAGGAATCTTTCGTTCCTCCTGGAGGATGACCATCCCAACATCAATCGGAGCAGCAACGTTCCTACGACTGTGAGAAGAGAAATCGACGGCATTCTCGCGGAGCAGTTATCGAGAGCGAGGACCATGGTCACGGCGCATAGAAAGGCGGCGGAGATCCTGGCGGAGCAACTGCTGGAACGGGAACTTCTCGAGCCGGAGGACGTGCAGGCGATCATGCAGAGGCAAGCATTGGATGAACCGCGGAGAATGATCTCGCGCTAGCCATCGCCGAATCATTGAGGAGCCAAGTCTGGCGAGACCGGGCGTCGTAGCATGGCTACGCCCGGACCGTGCTCCCGCGTCGCGTCGATGAATGCCACTCCCCTGGATTCGAGCGCCATTCGCACTTTCTCTATGGCCTCCACGAGAACGTTGCTCTCGCCCTTCTCGATTCTTACGACAATCTGCCGGCTGATGCCGGCTAGCTCCGCCAATTCCTCCTGACTGAGGCCCAGCAGTGCGCGGCCCGCCCTGAGCGCGCGCATGATTTCAGAGGTCGAATCCATGGATTCGAGCAGGCTGCAAATCTGCCAATTTGTCAACAATTGAAGGATTCAATCGGGCTCCCCGAGCGGAGCATCCCTCACCGCAGCCCGCCGCCTATAGCGCAGAATCCGACGGCTCGCCGTCCTCGCCCTTCACGTATCTCGCCTTAAGCGCGGAAATCCGCTGCTCGATTTCCTCGTCTTTGACTTCAATGCGTAGAGCGTCCTGGATAAAATGCAGACGGGCTTCAGCGTCCCGGATGATCTCCCCCCAGGTCTTGATCCAAACCTTGTGGTTTTCGCCTTCGAGAAAGAGCCCAACCGGTCGGCCCTTCTGCGTTACTCGAGGCTTCACCGCATCGTCATATTCCGTCGTGATCAGGAAGAAGTTCCAACTGTTGGACGTCGTCGTGAACTCAGGTTGCGACAACATGGCGGTCACATAGTCTTCAAGCTGGTCCATCTCCTTCCGCCCCACAGTCAGCGACGGACGCTTCAGTTCGATGAGAAGGAATTCACGATGCTCCCGGAAAGGATGGGGCACGATGCGGCCGAGGAAAGAATCTATTCGCCCGGTCTTCCCGTCTGGCTTCCTGGCCTTCGCTCCCTTGGACCTCCTCGCCTGCAGGTCCACCGCAACCCGGTTCATGATGCGCGTAAGACCGGCCTCCGACATGGTGATATGGAAGTTCTCACCGAACAGCCATGTATTGTCACGGACGAGGACGTCCAATTCACCTCGCTCCTTGGCGGCCTTTCTCGTCGCCGGTTCGAATACGATCTCGCTCAGCACCTTCAAGGCGACGACACGATCGGCAATAAGATTCGACGCCTGTATGATGTTCGCCAGCTCCGTCTTGTCGAGAAGCGTCGAGAACTCGTCCTGCCGATTCTTGGGGAGATTGAAAACGGCGCGAAGGATTCGCGATATGGATTCAGGATTGTGCGCTAAGGCCTCCTTCAGGAGGCCGAGCGTGATCTTTTTCAGTGAATTGTCCGCCCGCTTGAAGTCCTTGGAATAGTTGGAGACCGCGTGCGTGGCGATGTCGAAGACCTGCCGTTCGCGCCGTTCGACGTCGTCCTTCGGGTCTCCTTCGTAAGGATAGAGGCCCGCGTCCTTCAGGTCCTGGATGAGTTCTCCGGATTTCTCCGCTTCGCGCTGCCGAAAATAGTCGCCGACCTCGGATCTGATGTGATCAAGGACGACGCTGAAATCTGGATCGTTCAACCCGTCGAACTCCAGAAGGTTGGCGTTCGCGAGCTCCTGGAAGAACGGAGCATAAGCATAAACCGAGAAGTCGAAGCCGGGCGCCGTGACATTCGCCGACTGCGAACCGAGTACGACTCCTTGCTCGTCGCCGAAGTAAATCTTCCGGCTCGCCGTCTTGGCCCTCCATTCAATGACCTCCAGTTTCAGGTCCCTGATCACGCGGCCACTGGGGCATACGATCGGCTTGGGCGGAAACTGCTCCGATCTCTCTATCGTCGCGGCCGGGTCGACCTCGTGACCGTCGTAAAGGATTCTCGTCCCAGGATACTGGAGCACGTATGGTGCGAATATGGCATCGAACTCCGAACGGGCCTCTGCGCCAACCAGCCAGTCAAATGAATCTTTGAGTGGATACAGGTCGACGATAGCACCGGTGATGGATTCGGCCGCCACGGCTACGGGATCGGAAACCTCGCTTTGGTGAAGCTTGCTCGCATCGATCTTGATCGTCAGGGAAAGGACAGCATCTCCCTCCTTGTAGACGGACGACCACTTCGCCGACTGCGCAATCGAATAGAATCGCAGGCGACCGCGGCCCTCCTTGCCGTGTATCGCACGGCGCCGTCCGACGGTCCGTCGCTGCCCCAACTTCCAGGAGTCACCGATGTTTTCGAAATCATGCTCGGCCCGCTCCCGCGATATGCCGTTTCCATTGTCGGCGATCTCGATCCTTTCGATGCCGCCCAGGACATTCCGGGGAAATGAGACGGACACTTCGGTCGCGTCCGCATCGAGACTGTTCCAAACGAACTCGGAGAGAGCCTTCACGTAGTCGCGGGTGCTCGCCACTTTCTGAAGATGATCATGACCTGCTTTCAATATGTGGATGGACATGCAAGGAACCCAAGCTTTTGCGCCACTCAAGACAGCGCGAGAACCATGTGTCAACACGGCGACGGAACCACGCTTTGGATTTCGAATAGCGAACTCCAAAGCAACCACTGCTCTAGGCGAAGTTAAGAATCGCTCAATTGTCGCGATAGTATAGTCGTGTTTACAATCACGGAAATCCTATGGCGTCCCATGGCCAAACGAAGCATCACCGATCAGGAAATCGCACTCATCAAGACGATGCTGTTCTCGCGCCGGATGAAGAACCGGGACATCCAGTTCTACTTCAATCGGCCGGACCGGCCCGTCAATTCCGGTCGCATTACTCAGATCCGGAGCGGAACCTATGGTCCGACGATCCCGCAGGCATCGGAGGAGGAACTCGACGCCTTCCTCGCCCTAGGCGCGCCGTCCTCCGTAGGCGTCGTCGCAAGCGCCGGAGAGCCCAAGGTACAGACCGTCCAGGAGCGTGCTGCCGCTCTCTTCGAACAGCGCGGAAGGGCGGGCTGGTTTCTGAAGACGCACGAAAACGACCGCACCGAATGCAAGGAGAACTTTTCGCTGAAGCCGGAACATCGGTTTGCAGACCCGTTGCGCTCGATCGCCGGCCTGGCGAACAACGAAGGCGGCTTTGTCTTCTTTGGCGTGAAGGAACTTCCGGACGGATCCTTAAGCGTCGTCGGTATGGGCGACGAAGCTTTCTCGAAAGCGGATCCCGCCGACATCAACCGCTGTCTCGCGGGAGCCCTCGACCCGGTACCGGTGTTCTCGGCGTTCCAAATTGAGCTCGATGGTAGATCAGTCGGGGTGATCCACATCGAGAAGCACGAACACCCGCCGGTGGTAGCCACAAAGAACGTCAACAACGAATTCCGCGAGGGCGCCATCTATTTCCGCTATGTCGGCGAAACACGGGTGATCAAGCCCGGAGAACTGCACAGGATCATCGCCTACCGCGAACAGATGGCGGTCGCCGAGTTCGCCCGGCGCATGTCGAGGATCGCGGTCGGAGCGGCAGCGACGCTGGATCTCGACAATGGAAAGGTCGAGGGCAAGTCCGCCAGCTTCCTGATTGATGAGGATCTGCTGCCAAAGATTCAGTTCCTCCGCCACGGAGAATTCAAGGAGGAGACCGGCGCTCCTGCACTCCGACTAATCGGCGATGTCTCGGCCATGGCAGCGGCCGGCACTCGGACGGTCCGAAGAAACGTTACCGACGAAGCTACGCTTCTCAACTTCCTGAAGGGCGAGCCGGTTGCGGATCTGACCTTGCCCCGTTGAAATAATCCATTTTGAAGTAAGCTCTGGCCCGTTGAGAGGACCAGGGAATGAAGCGCAAGCGTTTTACAGACGAACAG